>JAMFSN010000199.1 GCA_026225295.1 Frankia alni | reverse complement strand
TTGGCGGGCCGGTGGAGGTGCGGGGGCGCTGACGATCGGGGCGTTTTCGGCATTTGTCATGGTCAGCGGGCGCTGACTGCGCGTTGACGCTGTCGTCTTTGGCCCGCTGACGCTGCCGCTCCGGGGGCCCGGGTGGGCGTCGTTGTCAGCGCGCTCTGGGGGGCCCGCTGACGGAGCCGGGCGCTGTCTGGTCGGCAAGCGTCATCGTCGACGGGTTATGGATCTTCGTTGACGCTGCCAACCCCAGCCTGGGGGTGATCGGTCGTCGTGCGTCAGTGTCCATGCGCTCTATAGCCGCCGCTGACTAGGCCAACTCGTGGCCAGCTTCAGGCTCTTACCCCAGTTGACATTGTCGATGCACGCTTGTGCGCCGGCTGACGCCGCCAAATGCGGGCCCTGGCCGCGGCCGCCGAGGCCCCGGCCGGGCGGTCGGGGCGGGTCCGGCGAGAGGGCGGACAGGGGGTGGTCAGGTCACCGGATTGATGTGGGCGAGTTTGCGGCCGACTTTGAGGTAGAGCCCGGTCGTCTGGTCGCCGACCTTGTCTTTGATGAGGGCGGCCAGTGGCTCCCGGGCCTCGTCCGCGGTCAGCGGGAGCTGCTCCTGGCCGGCGCCGGACTCGATAACCAGCCGGAGCCCGTTCTGCTCGGCGACCCGTCGGACGTCGCCGTTGCTCTTCGCGAAACCGAGGGCCTTGACGATGTCGACCACCGTCTGGCCCGGGTCGCCGACCGCGGGAAGATCCTGCAGGTCGCTGAATGCCCGGCGGGAGAACTGGGCCGCGAATTCCTCCCGGGCCTTCATCGCCGCGTCGACGCCGTGGATCGCGGCGGCCACCTCACCGGCGAGCACCTTCTTCAGATCCACCGGGTGCAGGGTGGCGGCCGCCACCCGGTCGCGCACGACGGTCAGTTCGCCGTCGCGCCATTCGCTCAAGGCCCGGAAGTAAGGCTCGACCAGCCGGTCCGGGATCGACATCATTTTGCCGAAGATCTCGCCGGCCGTGGCGGCCACCGGGACGTAGTTGCCCTTCGACTTGCTCATTTTCGCGCCGGTGCCGTCGGTGCCCTCGATGAGCGAGGTGGCGACGACCACTTCCGGAACCTGACCGCGAATGTCCATCACCCGGCGGCACATCTGCATATTGAGGAACTGGTCGATTCCACCGACCTCGAGGTCGCAGTTGATCTCGACGGAGTCCAGCGCCATTACCACCGAGTAGAGCAGTTCGGCGAGCGACAGCCCCTGGCCGAGGTCCAGGCGGGTGCGGAAATCCTCGCGCTGCAACGGTATCGACACCGGAATCTGCGCGGTGATCTCAATGATCTCGGGCAGGGTGATCGCGCTGAGCCAGTCCCCGTTCTGCCGGAACTCGGCCCGGGTGAAGTCGAAGAACGGCGTCACCTGATCGCGGTAGGTGGCCAGGTTCCGGGCAATGTCGTCGTCGGTGAGCCGGGGGCGTTCATCCGAGCGACCGCTCGGGTCGCCGATCTTCGCGGTGACGTTACCGACGATGAAAACGACCTGGTGGCCCATGCGCTGAAAACGGCTCAGGATCAGCATCGGCACCGCGTGGCCGAGGTGCACCTCGGCGCCGGTCGGGTCGATGCCGAACTTGGCGACGAACGGCCGACCCCGCGTCCCGGCCGCGACGATCCGTTCGGCCAGGGCCTCCGCGGACGGCTGCAGCTGCTGGGACCGCTGCGCGATCAGGGTGGCCTGGTCGGTGGGCGCCAGGTCGGACAGGTCCAGTGACCGGCGCCGGGTGGTCACGTCGAGCAGGTCGCGCACCGCGGTGTCGGTCGCGAGGTCGGCTCGCTCCAGCAGGGCCGTGGCCTGCGCAACGGACTGGCTCAGGAAGGTCATGGAACGGCTCCGGACGACTGCGGTGGAAACGACGGCGATGGGACGGTGGGAACGGCGGTCGGGAACGGCGGTCGGGAACGGCGCTGGTACGGCAGATCCAGCCCAGCCTAACGCCCGACCGCCCGGGGCCGGTGATCAGCGAGCGGGCCCGGCGTCACCGGTCGCGTCACCGGTCGTCCGGCGTGGGGCGATGAGTTCCGCCGGTCGGTCCCGTCATCATTGTTGACTGCGCCCACCCCGAACTGGAGACGATCATGCGGCTCACCCTGCACACCTTTCTCACCCTCGACGGCGTTATGCAGGCGCCGGGCGGCCCGGACGAGGACACCGCCGGCGCGTTCGCGCACGGCGGCTGGTCGTTCCCGTACGGCGACGAGGACTTCGGCGCGGCCATGGGCGGCTGGTTCGCGCACGCCGACGCGTTCCTGCTCGGCCGCCGGACCTACGACATCTTCAGCGGGCACTGGCCGAAGGTCGACGAGCCCGGCGATGTGGTGTCGACGAAGCTCAACACGCTGCCGAAATACGTCGCCTCGACGACGCTGTCGAGCGTCGGGTGGAACAACTCGACCCTGCTCGGCGGGGACGTCGCGGCCGAGGTCGCGAAACTCAAGGAACTGCCCGGCGACGAACTCCAGGTGCACGGCAGCGGCGGCCTCGCCCAGACGCTCATCGAGCACGACCTGATTGACGAGTACCGCCTGCTGATCTTTCCGGTGCATCTCGGTTCCGGTAAGAAGTTGTTCCGGGACGGCGCGCGGGCGGCCGCGCTCCGTCTGACCGGCAGCACGGTGACCAGCACCGGCGTGATCATTGCCACCTACCAGCCGGCCGGCCCGGTGCAGATCGGTTCCTACGCGCTCGAAGATTCCTGACCGGCGGCTTTTCGACTGGTCGTCACCCCGGGGCGGGCCGCGTTTCCGGACCGTTCCGGGCCCCGGGCGGCCGACCGGGGACATCAGAAAGGGGTACTGGAGTGTCCCGGGCCCCGCTGGGACAACTATCTGACCGGCCGCGGCGTGCGGTTCCCACTGTCGTCGCTCGATGAGGCGGAACTCCGGGAGTATCTGACCGGGGTCTACACCTTGACCGAGGGTCCGCTGGACGATCTCGAATTCGCCATGCTGCGCGATGCGGTGGCGAATTGGCAGAACAACTGGGACCGGGCGGAGGGCGAGGCGTTCCTGCCGTTGCTCGCCTATGCGCTGGGCACCCGGATCCGGGTGGTCCGGTACGGGGGCTGGAACGCGGACAGCGGGCAGTACACCGGCTGGACCCCGGTGATCACCTTCGGCGATCCGACCCGGCCGGTTGTCGACCTCTACTACAACGGGGTCAATCACTACAACGGTTCGGCGCCCCCGGCCCCGACGGTGAATCCGGTGTCCGGCGTGAAGTCCAACCACAGCGGCGGAACGCACTACAGCGGTTCAGCGCCGCTTCCGCCCCTGCCCGCCCGGCCCACTCCACCCGCGGAACCGGGGCTGCTCTGGGCGCCCCCGCCGGTCCGCCCGTCGTTGGGCGTAGATCGGGACGCCGCGCCCCGCGGTTGGCGACCGACCGAGAGTGCGACAACCGGATCCAACCCGCCCCCGGCCGGCCCGCCGACGGCCGAACGGCCCGCGCCCGAGGCTTCGGGCGGTCCGGCATCGCCGCCCGGGTCCGCCCCGGCCCCGGCGTCGGTACTGATGTCGGCAGGCGGAGCACCGCTGCCATCGGCCAGTCTCGACGCGGCTTCGAGGGGAGCGGCTGGTTCCGGACCGGCTCGTGCGGGCGCTGGATCCGACGCGCCGGCCCGGCCGCACCGACCCGTGACCCACAGGTCACCGGGCGAAACGTGCCGGCCTCATCCCGGCCAGAAGTTGGCGGCTCACTGTCGGCGGGCGTTGGAGCGTCCGCTGACCATCCCGACCGCCGCCTGGTCGGTGGCCGTCAGCGTGACCGGACAGTGGATCTTCGTTGGCGCTGACGGCGTCGACCCGAAGGTGGTGGCCGGCCGGGCGTCCGCGCTATCGCACCGCCCACAGCGCGCTGACAACGACGCCCACCCGGGCCCCCCGGAGCGTCAGCGTCAGCGGGCCAAAG
>JAMFSN010000198.1 GCA_026225295.1 Frankia alni | reverse complement strand
CTGCCGTCCAGCCGGGCGCTGGCCCGGGATCTGGCTGTCTCGCGGGGAACCGTGGTCGGCGCCTACAACCAGCTCATCGCCGAGGGCTGGCTGACCGCGGCGCACGGTTCGGGCACCATCGTCGCGGGCGGCTCCGTCGCGGATCCCGCTGGGCCCGGCACTTCGTCAGGTGGCCGCCCGACAACGGTCGGGGCGCCGGGCCCGCGCGGGACCCGGCCACCGTTCCCCTTCGACCTGCGGCCCGGCCGTCCCGACCTGTCGGCCTTTCCCCGCGGGCCGTGGCTGGCCGCCTCGAAGCGGGTCTGGGCGACCGCTCCCCGGGACGTGCTCGACTACAGCGACGGGTTGGGGGACCCCGGACTGCGCACCCAGCTGGCCGCCTACCTCGGCCGGGTCCGGGGGGTGCGGGCGGAGCCCGATCAGATCGTCGTCTGCGGCGGCTTCATCGAGGGACTGGCCCTGGTCGCGAACGCCCTGGCCGGACTCGGGACCCGGACCGTGGCGATGGAGGACCCGTGCCTGCCGTTGCACCGCCGGATCGTCACCCGGGCCGGGCTCGAGGTGGTCGGGATGCCGGTCGATGCCGAGGGCGCGGTGATCGACGGACTGCTGGTCAACAACGTCGCGGACGGCGGCCCGCTCGGGGTGGTCGTCACCCCGGCCCACCAGCACCCGCGCGGGGTGGCGCTCTCCCCCGCCCGGCGTGCAGCGCTCGTCGCCCTGGCCCGCGAGCGGGACGCGATTGTCGTGGAGGACGACTACGACGGCGAGTTCCGCTACGACCGCGAGCCGGTCGGCGCCCTGCAGGGGCTCGCCCCGGACCGGGTCGTCTACGCGGGCACGGCGTCGAAAACGCTCGCGCCGGCGCTCCGGCTCGGCTGGTTGGTCCTGCCCGAGGTCCTGCTCCGGCCGGTCCAGGACTCGCTCGTCGCCCGCGGCTGGCAACGTCCGGTCATCGACCAGCTGGTGCTCGCCGAACTGATCGCGTCCGGCGGCTACGACCGGCAGGTCCGCCGGATGCGACTGCGGTACCGGCGTCGCCGGGATCTGCTGGTCACCGAGCTGGCCCGCCGGGCCCCGACCGTGCGCGTGGCGGGAATCGCGGCCGGTCTGCACGTCATCGTCGAACTGCCCCCCGACGGACCCGGGGAGCTGGCCACGATCGCCGCCGGTCTGGAGCGCGGCCTCGCGCTGTACGGCCTCGCGACCGCCGACTACCCCCACGCGCGCAACGTCGGCCCGCACCGTCCGGCGCTGGTCGTCGGGTACGCCACCCCGCCCGAGCACACCTACCGCGCGGCCGTGGACGCGCTGGTCACCCTGCTCGCCGACCTGATCCCGACCCGGTTCTGAACTCACCGGGTTCCACCGGCCGCCGGCCGCCGACGGTTGGTCCCCGCCCGACAGCGACCAGAATTGCGATCATGGCTCAACCCTGGCGGGGCATGAGATCCCTACCGAGCCATGGGCGGTGACTAAAGCCCGCCTCGAGCTTTAGATGTATTCGCTCGAGTTCGACGCCGACGCGCTCGTGCAACTCGCCTCGTTACCGACCTCGGCGCTGGCGGGCTACGCCGTCGGACATCGGCTTATCGGGAGCCGGCGGACGGGCTCCCGAATTCGGTGCAGGTTGACCAGGCCGGAATGCTGAGCAGCGTCCGCCAGCGCCGGAACTGGTCCCACAACCCCGGCCAGGTCGCCGCCGCGAAGACCGGGTCGTGGCGGGCGAGGTCCAGTTCGTTGGCGACGGTCAGTTCAACGAAGTCCCGCAGTTGTTGGCCCCGTATCCGATGGGTCGCACCGGTCAGGCGATCGTGCAACTGCGCCTCGTCGCCCGTCCCGAGCTGGGGCCACAGCCGGGCCCGGTCCGCACTGCCGTACCGGTAGACCAGTTCTTCGGCCTCGGGTCCGACCAGGCGGGCAAAGTCCGCCCGCCTGGTCGGTTCCAGCAACGGCCTCGGAAAGCCGGCGGTGCCGTAAACCGCGTGGCACAGTCCCGCGACCCGCAGGACGTCGCTCGCGCCCCAGGAGCCCAACAGGTCGCGCACCCGCAGCAGGTGATCGACGAGCCGGCCCCCGGGATGGTCGAGCTCCGCCGCCCCGTGCTGCCGCAGGAACACGACCAGGTCAGCGTCGGAAGCGATCATCGTCCGATTGTCGCCCTTTGGCCGACCGTCAGGCGCTGGGCCGGATGTTCTGGTTCAGCCGGAACAGGTTGGTCGGGTCGTAGCGGTCCTTGACGCCGACCAGCTTCGCGTAGGTGTCGGCCGGGTAGGACGCGCGCACCTTGTCCTCGCCGCCTTCGCCGGTGAAGTTGACGTACATCGCGCCCGGTCCGTAGCCGGCCAGCGCCTCGCGGGTGTCCCGCGCCCACTCGGTGTCCTCGGTGAACTTCTCGCCGTCGATCGACCGGGCGATCACGTTGAGGATGTACGGCGAGGTGCGCTGCGCGAACGCCGTGTCGGACCGGCCGACCCGGGCCATGGCGCCGCCGGCGTGGTGGATGTGCAGTTCCGACTGCGGCGTGGGCTTGGCCCACCAGCGGTCCAGCAACGTGTCGACGGCCTCGTCCGGCAGATCGTCGAGGATCGCGGAGGTGAAGTAGTTGTGCGCCCCGGCCTCCCACAACGGGTCGAGCGCCTGCTGCATGGCGACGTAGGGGACCGGCCCGACGTGGTCGAGGATCGGGTCCGCCAGCGTCCGCAGGCCGGCGACCGCGTCCTCGGCGGCGTCGAGCGGACCGGCGTGGACGACGCCGACCGCGACGATCGGCTGACCATGCACGGATTCGGGCAGGAACGGGACCGGTGGCGCGGTGGTGAGGTTGACCAGGGTGGTCAGATCGTCCGGCATCGACCGGGTCAGTTCCCGCCAGCCGGTGATCACGTCCCGGGCCGCCGAGCCGGGAAAGAACAGCAGGCCGCCGAGCACCGTCGGGCCGACGGGGTGCAGTGCGAACTCCAGCGACGTGACGACGCCGAAGTTGCCGCCACCGCCCCGCAGCGCCCACAGCAGGTCGGGGTTCTCCTCGGCGCTGGCCCGCACGACCCGACTGTCGGCCGTGACGACCTCCGCGCCGACCAGGTTGTCGCAGGCCAGCCCATGGCGGCGCAGCAACCAGCCGACGCCCCCGCCCAGGGTGAACCCGCCGACGCCGGTCGAGGAGACCAGCCCGCCGGTCACCGCCAGCCCGAAGGCCTGGGTCTCGTGGTCGAAGTCGGCCCAGGTGGCACCGCCCTGCGCGACCGCCCGCCGGGCGCCCGGGTCCACCGTGACGGCCTTCATCGGCGACAGATCGATGACGATGCCGGCCTCAACGGTGGAAAAGCCGGCGATGCTGTGGGCTCCGCCCCGCACAGCCACCGGCAGGCCCTGGCTGGAGGCGAACTCGACCGCCCTGATCACGTCCGCGGTGCCCGAACAACGCACGATGATGGCCGGCCGTTTGTCGTGGCTGGCGTTCCAGACCGCGCGAGCGTCGTCATAGTCGGCATCGCCGGGCAGGATGACCGAGCCCCGTACCGTGCCGCGAAGCTCTCCGACGGTGGCTTCGCCCACCACGGGTGCCGACGCTGTCGTTGTCGCCGGCGCTGTCGTTGGCATGATGTGTCTCCCCTGCATCGGGTGCGCGGCTGCGCGCCCCGCTGGTCTGACCGTGAAGACCGGCCGAATGGCCGATCACCAGCACTGACGCTACGAAGCCCGGCTTTGCAGCCGCTTAGCCGCGAGTTTGCGCACCGGCCGGCGCCGGACCGGTGCGGTCGGGGACGGCGACCGCACCCAGAGCGGCCAGCCGTTCGGCCGCCTCCCGCGCGGCCGCCGCCGCCTCATCCGCCTCTCCCAGCCCGACCTGAACGTCGCTGAGCAGGGCGTATCCCCAGGCGATGGCCCGGTGGTGGCCCGGGGTGCAACGGGAACCGTCCAGGATCCCCGACAGGAGCTGCCGGGCCCGGTCGTAGCGGCCGGCGTCGGCGTAGACGCTGGCCATCGTCAGCTGGGTGGCGACGGTGGCCGGCGCGTCCTGCGTCTCGTCGAACTCGGCCAGACCGGCCCGCAAGGTGGCGATCGCGCCGTCGACGTCGCCCGCCGAAGCGGCGAGCACGCCCAGGTTGTTCCGGGTCACGGCGGCGGCCCGGCGGTCGCCGACGGCGCGGCGCATCCGCAGGCTGCGTTCGAGGGCGGCCCGCCCCTCGTCGAACTCGCCCCGGACCCGGTGCAGGCAGCCGCGGTGATTGAGGGCCAGCGCCTGCCCGTCGAGGTCCTCCAGCGCACCGAAGGTCGCCAGCGCGGCGCCGGTCAGGATGAGGGCTTCGTCCAGGTCCCCGGCCAGCCGTTCGAGGTAGGCCAGGTTGGACAGCAGGTACCCCAGCGCCTGGCCGGCGTTCACCCGGCGGCCGAGCATGACCGTCTCCTCGAAGAACACCCGGGGGGTCGGCGACCCGGACCCCTCGACGGCGTAGCCGAGCATGACCGGCGTGAAGAACGGCATCGCGGCCGCGGGCAGCCCCTCCAGCGTGCTGCGTTCCAGCCCGAACGTGCGCCGCGCGCCGGCCAGGTCCCCCCGGCCCAGGGCGACCATCGCGTCCAGGTCCAGAGTCGCGGCGACGACGCGCGCGCCGCCCGGCCGGTCGACGGCGGCCCGCGCCTGTCGGCACCGGTCCCGGCTCCGGTCCCAGTCACCACCGACGTACGCGAGCACCCCGTCGGCGTGCAGGGCCTCGCCGAGCGCGGTCGGATCCGACCAGCCGCGATGGATCGCGACGACCTCCGCCCCGAGGGCGGCCAGCCGACGGCCTTTTCCTCTGCGGACGTCCAGGACCGCGATCGCCAGCAGCGCCCGGGCCCGGACCGGCGAAGGCTCCGGCGCGGCCTCGAGGGCCTCCTCCAACCATCGCCGGCCCTCGGCGAAGTGACACCGGGTCAGCCAGTACCGCCGCATCGCGACCGCGACCGCCAGCGCGCCGGCCGGGTCGTGACGCAGCAGCCAGCGCAGGGCGACCCGCAGGTTGTCATGCTCGGCATCGGGAGCGGCGGACCCGACGGTGTCGGTCGCCGCGGTCCGCTCGGGATCGTTGGCCTGCGCGAACGCGGCGTACCAGGCCCCGTGGCGGGCGTGGACGGAGTCGTGCTCGCGGGCCGCGCGCAGCCGGTCGGCCGCGTCCTGGCGCACCGTCTGGAGCATGCGGTAGCGGCGCCCGGGCCCATCCGGCTCCGCGAGCACCAGTGACATGTCGATGAGCCGGGCGAGCGCCGCCACCACCTGCGCGGCGTCGAGACCGGCCCCGGCGGCCACCATCTCCGCCGCGTCGAGGGCGAACGACCCGGCAAAGACCGACAGCCGCCGGTACAGCACGCGTTCGGGCCCGGCGAGCAGATCGTGGCTCCAGGCCAACGTGGCGGCCAGCGTCTGCTGCCGGGTGGTCTTCGAACGATCACCCCGGTTGAGCAGCGAGAACGTCTCGCCGAGGCGGGCGGCCACCTCCGCCGGAGACAGCGTCGGTATGCACGCCGCCGCGAGTTCCAGGGCCAGCGGCAGACCGTCGAGGCGGTAACAGATCTCTGCTACCGGGCCGGCGGTCGTTTCGGTGAGCGCAAAGCCGGCCGCCACCGCCGAGGCGCGTTCGACGAACAGCGCCACCGCCGGAACGACGGCCAGCGCCGCCAGGTCGGGCCGGCGGGCCGGATCGGGCAGACCCAGCGACGGGATCCGCCAGGTCAACTCGCCCGCGGTACGCAGCGGTTCCCGACTCGTGGCCAGCACCGAGACCTTCGGGCAGTCGCGCAGCAGCCGGGCGGCGATCCGGGCACACCCCTCCACCAGATGCTCGCAGTTGTCCAGGACGACCAACAGTTCGCTGGGCCGGATCCGCCCGGCCAGGGAGTCCAGCGCGTCCCGGCGGTCGTGTACCGCCACCCCGAGGATCCGGGCGATCTCCGGGACGATCAGCTCCGGGTCGGCCAGCGCGCCCAGCTCGACCAGGACGGCGCCGTCGGCGTAGCGGGGGGCGTGGCGCCGGGCCAGCTCGACGGCCAGCGTCGTCTTCCCGGCCCCGCCCGGACCGATGAGGGTGAGCAGCCGGGTCCGGCCCAGCGCCCGTGCGGTTTCCCGTAGCTCCCGTTCCCGCCCGACCAGCGGGGTGACCGCGGCGGGCAGGTGGGCGGGGCCCCGCGTCCGGCCCGGTGCGTCGCGCGCGTCGCGTCCGGTGGACGAGACCGGTTCGCCGCCCCCGGCCAGGAGCCGCCGGTAGAGCTGGAGCGTCGGGGGTGCGGGGTCGGCGGCCAGTTCCCGGCCGAGTGCCTCGCGCAGGCGCTCGAACACGAGCAGCGCCTCCGTCCGGCGGCCGGCGTCGGTGAGGGCGCGCATCAATGCCCGGCTGGCCGCCTCGTTGAGCGGGGTGGCGCTGACCACCGGCGTCACCACGGCGACCGCACCTTCCGGATCACCGCCGGCCAGCAGACCGTCGACCAGGTCCATGACCAGCCGCCCGCGCCAGGCCCGCAACCCCTCCGCGCTGGCCCGGACCCACGGCTCGTAGCCGTCCTCGGGCAGTAGCTCCGTCGGCCAGCGCTCCAGGGCGGCCACCAGCGCCGCCGTGTCCCCGACCGCGCGGGCCCGTTCGGCCACGCACTGGAACTCCTCGACGTCGGTCGAGACGGGGCAGCCGGCGCCCAGCACGACGAGATCGTCCCGCAGGGCCAGGGTCGCCGGGCCGTCGGCGCCGACCGTCTCGACGGCCCGGCGCGCCGCATGAAGCACCTGGTGGAGGTTGTTGCGGGCGTGGTCGGGGTCGCGTTCAGGCCACAGGCGATCGGTCACCTGATCCTTGTGCAACCGGTGGGTCGGCTCGAGCGCGAGCAGCTTGACGAGCGTCTTCGCCTTGCGCAGCCGCCAGGCGCGGTGGGCGACGGTCCGACCCTCGTAGTCGACCTCGAACCCGCCCAACAGACGGATGAGCACGGCGACCATCCCCCGTCTCCCCGACCTTTCTGACTCTGGGTCAGTACGTGATCGTGCGCAACCACCGGCCGGTGTCAGGATTCGGACCAGTCGATACTGGCGCGATGCAGATCGTTGACATCCCGGTTCCGGCCACCACCGCCGCGCGCGGCGCCCTCGAGGTGGTGACCCGGTTCTCGGCGGCCGCCCTGGTCAACCACTGCGTGCGGTCGTACCTGCTGGCCGCCTCGCGGGCGGCGCTCGACGGCATCGAGGTCGACCACGAACTGCTGTACGTGGCCTCGTTGCTGCACGACCTCGGGCTGGAGCCGGCCTTCGACAGCCACACCCGGCCGTTTGAAGAGGCCGGCGGTCAGGTGGCCTGGGTCTTCGCGGCCGGCGCCGGCTGGTCGACCGTCCGGCGCGACGCCTGCGCGCGGATCATCGTCGCCCACCTGCGCGGCGCCGACGTCGCCGACGACCCGGAAGGGCACCTGCTCGACGTCGCGACCGGCCTGGACATCTCCGGCCAGGGGGCGCACCACTGGCCGGCCGACCTGGTGGCCGCGATCGTCGCCGCCTTCCCTCGCCTGGACCTCGGTCCCCGATTCACGGCCTGCTTCCTCGACCAGGCCGAACGCAAACCGGGCAGCGCGGCCGG
>JAMFSN010000022.1 GCA_026225295.1 Frankia alni | reverse complement strand
TGGCGGCCGGGGCCGAGGCCGGTGGGGTCGGGGTGGGCCGCGGGTTGGCACCGTCAGCGGCGGCCATAGAACGCACAGACGACGACACCCAACCGACGACCACCTCCCGGGCCGCGACTGGCAGCCCTAACGAAGATCCACACTCCGGGGACGATGACAGTCCCCGGTGCCGGACCGGTACCGGTACCGGTACCGGTACCGGTCCGGCCGGCGGCTACGGGTTGGCGACCAGCCCCATCTCGGCCGGGGAGGCGAGCAGCGGGTGGCGGGGCAGGACCCGCACCGTGTATCCGAACGCTCCGGTCCGACGTAGAGGCACGGTCGCCTCGTACCGGTGCGCGCCACCGTCGGCCGCCCCGACCAGCTCGAGGGCCAGCGTGGCCGGTTCCAGGATCCGGTCGGTCTCATCGACCCGGCCGTAGAAAGCCTCGACGTCGACGTCGCCGGGGGCCAGGTCGCCCAGGCCGATGGCCGCGCGGACCACCACCGACTGCCCGACCTGCGGGGTGTCCCCCAGCCCGGCCGAATCGACGTTCAGGACGTGCACGCCCGGCCAGGCCGCGCGGACCCGCGCCTTCCAGGCCGCGAGCTCCTTCGCGCCGACCCCGTCACCCCCGCCGACGGCCACGGCCGACCGGCCCGCCGGGATGTAGTACCCGGTGACGTACTGCCGGACCATCCGGGTGGCCAGCACCCGCGGGCCCAACGTCGACAGGGTGTGCTTGACCATCGATGTCCAGCGGGCCGGCCCGCCGGTCGCGTCCCGCTCGTAGAAGCGGGTCCGCACGACGTTCTCCAACAGGTCGTACAGGGCCTTCGACTCGATGTCGTCGCGCCGCTCGGGGTCGTCCACCCCGTCGGCGGTCGGGATCGCCCAGCCGTTGCGGCCGTCGAACATCTCGTCCCACCAGCCGTCCCGGATCGACAGGTTCAGACACCCGTTGAGGGCGGCCTTCATGCCCGACGTGCCGCACGCCTCCAGGGGACGCAGCGGGTTGTTGAGCCAGACGTCCGAGCCGGAGTAGAGGAAACGGGCCATCCGGATGTCGTAGTCGGGCAGGAACACGATCCGGTGCCGGACCTCGGGGGTATCGGAGAACTGGACGATCTGCTGGACGAGCTGCTTGCCACCGTCGTCGGCGGGGTGGGCCTTCCCGGCGATCACCATCTGGAGCGGTCGCTCAGGGTCCAGCAGCAGCCGGGTCAGCCGCTCCCGGTCGCGCAGCATCAGGGTGAGCCGCTTGTAGGACGGGACGCGGCGGGCGAACCCGATGGTCAGGACGTCCGGGTCGAAGACCCCTTCGATCCAGTCGAGTTCGCCGGGCGGCACACCCCGCTGCAGCCACGAGGCGCGCAACCGCCGACGGACCTCGGAGACCAGGCGTTCCCGCAGGTCCCGGCGCAGCCGGGCGATCGTGTCGTCGGGAACACCGTCGATCCGGGCGAATCCCGCCCCGTCGTCACCGAGCAGATCCGCGCCGCCGATCCGGTCGGCCATCTCGATGACCTGGCGCGACACCCACGTCGGGGCGTGCACGCCGTTGGTGACGAAGCCGATCGGCACCTCGGCGGCGTCGAACCCGGACCACAGGTCGGCGAACATGCCCCGGCTGACGATGCCGTGCAGCTTGGAGACCCCGTTGGAGCGCTGGGCGAGCCGCAGCCCCATGTGGGCCATGTTGAACATGTGCCGGTCGGGCTCCGCGCCGAGCGCGAGAATCCGGTCAACGGGCACGCCCGGCCACTCGTTGGCCCCGCCGAAGTGACGCGCGACCAGGTCCCGGGGGAAGCGGTCGATACCGGCCGGTACCGGCGTGTGGGTCGTGAACAAGGTCCCGGCCCGGGTCGCCTCGAGCGCCTCGTCGAACGAGAGACCGGCCGCGGTCAGCTCCCGGATCCGTTCCAGGCCGAGGAACCCCGCGTGCCCCTCGTTGGTGTGGAAAACGGCCGGTGCCGGGGCGCCGGTCACCTCGGCGTGG
>JAMFSN010000197.1 GCA_026225295.1 Frankia alni | reverse complement strand
CGGCCCGACCGGCGGCCCGACCGGCGGGACGGCGACGGCGGGCACGGTCAGACCTCGGGCCGGTCGGCCGGGCGGACCGGCTCCCGCCACCGCGAGGTGATCGGCAGGCGGCGGTCGCGACCGAACGCCTTGGACGTCACCTTCGGCCCCGGCGGGTTCTGCCGGCGCTTGTATTCGGCCAGGTCGACCAGGCGTACGACCCGCTCGATGGTCTCCGGGGCGTGCCCGGCGGCCAGCATCTGGGCCCGCCCGAAGTCCCGCTCGACGTAGTCGTCGAGCACGGCGTCGAGCACCTCGTAGGACGGCAGCCGGTCGCTGTCGAGCTGGCCGGGCGCGAGTTCCGCCGACGGCGGCTTGGTGATGATCCGCGGTGGGATCGGCGGCACCTGCCCGCGGCGGGCCGCCTCGGCGTTGCGCCACCGCGCCAACGCCCAGACCAGGGTCTTGGGAATGTCCTTGATCGGCGCAAACCCGCCGGCGCTGTCGCCGTACAAGGTCGAGAAGCCGGTGGCCAGTTCGCTCTTGTTGCCGGTCGTGAGGACCAGGTGGCCGTGCTCGTTCGACAGCGCCATCAACAACGTGCCCCGCACCCGGGCCTGCAGGTTCTCGGCGGCCAGACCATGCAGACCGCCGGTTCCCGACAGCGCCCCGTGGAACCCCTCCACGGTGTCCTGGATGGCGACCACCTCGTGGTGGGTGCCCTGCCGGTCGGCCAGATCGGCCGCGTCGTCCAGGGAGTGCGAGGAGGAGTACCCGGAGGGCATCGCGATCGTGTGGACCCGGTCCGGGCCGAGCGCGTCGACCGCGATCGTGGCCACCAGCGCCGAGTCGATCCCTCCGGACAGGCCCAGCACCACCGACGGGAAGCCGTTCTTGCGCACGTAGTCGCGGGTCCCGGTCAGGACGGCCGCGTACAGCTCGGCGTCGGGATCGAGCCGGGCCGTGACGACGGCTGGTTCGGCCGCTTCGCCGGGGTCGAGTTCCGCGACCGGATCGGGAGCCAGCACGACGCGGGTGACCGCCATGGTCGTCCCGTCCCCGGCGTCCACGTTCCCGACCGCGGCCCCGCCGGGCGCGCGGGCGGGCGGCAGGTCGAGGTCGGTGACCAGCAGGGTCTCGGCGAACTGCCCGGCCCGGGCGACCAGGTCGCCTTCGGCGTCGACGATCAGGGAGTCCCCGTCGAAGACCAGTTCGTCCTGGCCGCCGACCAGGTTCACGTACGCGAGCGCCGCGCCGGCCTCCCGGGCCCGGGCCGCGGCCAGCTCGTCGCGGTGGCTCGACTTGCCCCGCTCGTACGGCGAGCCGTTGATGCAGACCACCAGCCCGACCTGGGCGGCCCGGGCCACGGCGATCGGTCCGCCGTCCTGCCAGAGGTCCTCGCACACGCAGAGCGCCACGTCGATCCCGTGCAGGCGGGCGACCGGGAAGGCGGTGCCGGGCACGAAATACCGGAACTCGTCGAAGACGCCGTAGTTGGGCAGGTGATGTTTCGCATACCGGGCGACCACCTCGCCCCGCCACAGCAGCGCGGCGGCGTTCTGCGGTTCACCGGCCGGCCGGCCGACCGCCACCGACCGTTCGGGCGAGCGGTCGAGATAGCCGACCACCACGGCCACCTCGCCGGACCCTTCGTCGGCCACCCGGCGGGCCAGCCGCTCCAGGGCGTCGCGCGAGGCGTCCTGGAAGGACGGCCGGAGCACCAGATCCTCGGCCGGGTACCCGGTCAGCGCCATTTCCGGGAAGGCGACCAGGTGGGCGCCGCGGGCGGCAGCCTGCTTCGTCCAGGTCGCGACGAGCTCGGCGTTCCCGTCGAGATCGCCGACGGTGAGGTCGATCTGGGCGAGCGCGACGCGCAACCGGGCCATGGCCCGAGCGTAGGCCGCCGGCCGGGGCCCGCGTCGGGTGGCGCGTTAAGGGGAGGGAAAGCTTGGGAAAGGTCCAGTGCCGGGGGACCCGGTCGGTTGCTTCCGGCGGTTATCGTCAGCACGGGGACCGTGCGGCCAGCGGGCTCAACTGGCTATCGTCGCGAGGGGGCGCGGGCCGGGCTCGCGGCGAAGGTCGTCCCGGTAACTGCGGAGGTCAAGTAGTGGACAAGCAGCAGGAGTTCGTTCTCCGCACGTTGGAGGAGCGTGACATCCGTTTCGTCCGGCTGTGGTTCACCGACGTCCTGGGCGTGCTGAAGTCGGTCGAGATCGCGCCCGCCGAGCTCGAAGGGGCGCTGGCCGAGGGGATCGGCTTCGACGGTTCCTCGATCGAGGGGTTCGCCCGCATCCATGAGGCCGACATGCTGGCCCGGCCCGACCCGTCGACCTTCCAGGTGCTGCCCTGGCGGGGTGAGCACCCGTTCACCGCCCGGATGTTCTGCGACCTGGTGATGCCGGACGGCACGCCGTCCTCGACCGACTCGCGGTGGGTGCTGCGGCGGACCCTGGCCAAGGCCTCCGACGCGGGGTTCACCTTCTACACCCATCCCGAGGTCGAGTTCTTCCTGCTGCGCCACCGGCCCGAAACCGGGCGGCCGGCGCCCGAGCCGGTCGACCATGCCGGCTACTTCGACCTCACCGCCCAGGATGTCAGCCACGACTTCCGCCAGCAGGCCATCGGCGTGCTGGAACGGATGGGGATCTCGGTGGAGTTCAGTCACCACGAGGTCGCCCCCGGCCAGCAGGAGATCGACCTGCGGTACGCCGACGCGCTGACCATCGCCGACAACATCATGACCTTCCGCCAGGTCGTCAAGGAGGTCGCGCTCCAGCAGGGGATCTATGCGACGTTCATGCCCAAGCCGTACAGCGGCCAGGCCGGTTCCGGCATGCACACCCACCTGAGCCTGTTCGAGGGCGACCGCAACGCGTTCCACGACCCGACCGACCCCTACCACCTGTCCAAGGTCGGCCGGGCGTTCATCGCCGGGCTGCTCACCCACGCGGCGGAAATCACCGCGGTGACCAACCAGTGGGTGAACTCCTACAAGCGGCTGGTCGGCGAGCAACGCGAGGGCGAGCTGCTGGAGGCCCCCGCCTACGTGTGCTGGGGGCACAACAACCGGTCGGCCCTGGTCCGGGTCCCGCTCTACAAGCCCAACAAGCCGAACGCGACCCGGGTGGAGTTCCGCTCGCCCGACAGCGCCTGCAACCCGTACCTCACGTTCGCGCTGGTGCTGGCGGCCGGGCTGAAGGGCATCACCGAGGGCTACGAGCTGCCGCCGCCGGCCGACGACGACGTCTGGACCCTGTCGGACGCCCAACGGCACGCCCGGGGAATCACCGCGCTGCCCGGGTCCCTGGCCGACGCGATCTCGATCATGGAGCGGTCCGACCTGGTCCGCGACACCCTCGGGGAGAACCTGTTCAACTATTTCCTGCGCAACAAGCGGGCCGAGTGGTTCGACTACCGGCGCCACGTGTCGCAGTTCGAGGTCGACCGGTATCTGCCGATGCTGTAACGGTGCTGGTGCGGTAGCGGTGCCGGTGCCGGTGCTCGGGCGGAGGGGATGGGCGCGGTGACGGCGGCGGTCGGGGCGCACCCCCGGGGGAGCTCGCCCGAAGCGCGGCTGGCCCGCCTGGGCTTCACCGACACCGGCCGGGTGGCCGCGACCCTGGCCGTGCTCGGGCTCGGCCTCGACACCGACCGCGGCGCAACGATCGTGCCGGCCCTGGCGGCCGGCGCCGATCCCGATCTGGCCCTGGCCACGCTGCGGCGCATCGTCGAAGCCGCGACGCCCGGGGAGGTGCGCGCCCTGCTGGCCGCGCTGACCACCCGGCCCGCCGCCCGCCGTCGGTTCTGCGCCGTGCTGGGGGCCAGCGCGGCGCTGGGGGAGCACCTGGTCCGCCACCCGGCCGACTGGTATCTGCTGGCCGACGACGGGGCGGCGGCCGATCCGCCGACCGCCGCCGGGGTCCGCGGTCGGCTGCTCGACGCGGTCGGGGCGCTGCCGGGCGCCCCCGAGCCGCGGGCCGCCGGGGACGGGTCGGGCGTCCTCGACGCCCTGCGGCTGGCCTACCGCCGGGAACTGCTGGTCCTGGCCGCCCGCGACCTGACCGGCACCGTGACGTTGGACGCGGTCGCGGCCGAGCTCGCCGACCTGGCCGGGGCCGCGCTCGACGCGGCGCTGGCCGTCGCCCGGGCCGGCCTGGCCCCGGAGGACCGGCCGGCGGTCCGCTTCGCGATCGTGGGCATGGGCAAATGCGGCGGCCGGGAACTCAACTACGTCAGCGACGTCGACGTCCTGTTCATCGCCGAGCCGGCCCAGGCGGCGGCCACCCGGCTGGCCGAGGGGGTGCTGCGGGCCTGCGGCACGGTCACCGCGACCGGCATCCTGTTCCCGGTCGATGCCAACCTGCGGCCCGAGGGTCGCAACGGACCGCTGGTGCGCACCCTGGCCAGCCACGAGGCGTACTACCGGCGGTGGGCGTCGGGCTGGGAGTATCAGGCCCTGCTCAAGGCCCGTCCGGTGGCCGGCGACCTCGAACTCGGCCGGCGGTTCTGCGAGCTGGTCGCCCCGCTCGTCTGGTCGGCGGCGACCGGCGATGCGTTCGTGGGAGATGTCCGGGCCCTGCGACGGCGGGTGGAGGCGTCCCTGCCGGCCGCTCAGGCCGGCCGGGAGCTGAAACTGGGCCCCGGCGGCCTGCGGGACGTCGAGTTCGCGGTCCAGCTGCTGTCGCTCGTGCACGGCCGGACCGACCCGACGCTCCGGCTGGCCGCGACGCTGCCGGCGCTGGCCGCGTTGTCGACCGGCGGGTACGTCGGGCGGGCCGACGCCGCCGAGCTGGCCGCCTCCTACCGGTTCCTGCGCCAGGCCGAGCACCGGCTGCAGCTGCAACGGTTGCGCCGGACCCACACCGTGCCCCGCGACGGCCCCGCGTTGCGCTGGCTCGGCCGGTCCCTCGGGCTGCCCGGCGCCGACGAATTCACCGCGGCGCACGCCCGGACGGCGCGGACGGTCCGCCGCCTGCACGAAAAGCTGTTCTACCGGCCGTTGCTGGTCGCCGTGGCCCGGCTGCCCGACTCCGACCTGCGGCTGTCGCCCGTCGAGGCGGCCCGCCGGCTGGAAGCGCTGGGCTTCCGGGACACCGCCGGCGCGCTGCGCCACCTCGAGCGGCTCACCGCCGGCGTGAGCCGGACGGCCGCCATTCAGCGGCAGCTGCTGCCGGCCCTGCTCGGCTGGTTCGCGGGCGCCGCCGACCCGGACGCGGGGCTGTTGGCCTACCGCCGGCTGTCCGAAGCGCTCGGCCGGACGCCCTGGTATCTGCGGATGCTGCGCGACACGGGCGGCACCGCGGAACGGCTCGCGCGGCTGCTGTCGGCCAGCGCGCTGGCCGCCGGTCTGATGGAACGGGCCCCGGAATCGGTGCGGCTGCTGCGGTCGGAATCGGAACTGGCCCCCCGGGCGCCCGGCCAGCTGGCCTTGACGCTGCTGGCCGTGACCCGGCGGACCGGAGGGGAGCCGGCGGCGGCCCGGGCCGTCCGGCGGATCGAGCTGGTCCGGATCGTGGCCGCGGACGTTCTCGGCCTGCTGGACGTGGCGGCGGTCGGGCACGCCCTGTCCGACGTGGCCGCCGCCACCATCCAGGCCTACCTGACGGTGGCCGAGCGGGCGGTCGCGGACGCCCACGGGGGCGACCCCCTCCCGGTCCGGCTGGCGGTGATCGCGGTCGGTCGGCTCGGCGGCCGGGAGATGTCCTACAGCAGCGACGCCGACGTGCTGTTCGTGCACGAGCCGGTCGGGGGAGCGGGCGATCGGGCGGCGGCGAGCGCCGCCGGGGAGGTCATCGGGGAGCTGCGCCGGTTGCTGGTGCTGCCCTCCCCGGACCCGCCGCTGGTGCTCGACGCGGGACTGCGCCCCGAGGGCCGGGCCGGGCCGCTCACCCGGACCTGCGCGTCCTACGCGGCCTACTACCGGCGCTGGTCGCGGCCCTGGGAGGCCCAGGCGCTGCTGCGGGCCGGGTTCGTCGCCGGGGACGCCGAGCTGGGGGCCCGGTTCCTGACCCTGGTCGACGACGTGCGCTACCCCCCGAGGTTGAGCGGCGACGCCGTCGACGAGGTGGCCCGGCTCAAACGGCGGATGGAGGCCGAACGGATCCCGAAGGGGGTCGACCGGACCCGGCACGTCAAATTCGGGCCGGGCGGCCTCACCGATGTCGAGTGGGCGGTGCAGCTGCTCCAGCTGCGGTACGCCCACCGGGTCCCCGGGCTGCGCACCACCGCCACCGGGCCGGCGCTGCGGGTCGCGGCCGAGACCGGCCTGCTGGACGCGGGGGAGGCGGCCGCACTGATCACCGCCTGGACGGCCGCGGCCCGGATCCGGAACGCCATCATGCTGGCCACCGGCCGCCCCGGCGACGTGATCCCGACCGCCGAGGGTCCGCTGGCCCGCGTCGCCGCGCTGCTCCAGGGGGCGGACGAGCCACCGGCGACGTTGGTCGCCGCCCACCGGCGGACGGGCGCCCGGGCCCGGGCGGTCGTCGAAGCCCTGTTCGCCCGGGAGAGCGCCGGCGGTGACTGAGGTCCACCGGGCGCCGGATCATCGGCGCCGGATCATCGGTATGCGCGTGCCGGTGGCGGGCGGGCGGCCGATGCCGGGGCGCCCGGGTTTATGGTGCGATCATGCGGGTGGTCAGGCGGGCGCCGCGGTGGTTGGCCCGGGCGGTGGGACGCCATCTGCTGGCGCTGTTCGTGCTGGTCGGCGTCGTCGCCTTCGGGCTCGGGGTGCTCGGGATGCGCGCGTTCCTGGGGTCGGCGGTCGCCCAGCGGGCCGGCTACATGCCCACCTGGGCGAACACGCTGTACTTCGCGGGCACCCTGTTCCTCGCCGACAGCACCCCGTTCCAGAACTTCACCACCTACCCGGCCACCCTCGAGGTGGCCCGGTTCCTCGCCCCCGTCGCGACCAGCCTGGGCCTGGCCAAGGCGGTCGGCGCCCTGTTCGCCGGGCAGCTGCGGGCCTGGCGGGCGCGCCACTGCCATGACCACGTCGTCGTGTGCGGCGCCCAGCCGGTAGCCGGCATTGTCGCGGCGGCGGCCCGGGCCGAGGGTCACCGGGTCGTCCTGGTCACCGACCGCAGCGGCGACGAGGACGAGCTGTCCCCGGTCGAGGGCATCCTGGCCATTCCCGGTGACCCGGGCGACCCGGCCACGTTGCGCGCGGCCGGGGTCGGCCGGGCCGCCCGGCTGGTGATCTGCTCGGACCGGGGGCTGGAGGGCGTCTCGGTCGCGGCGGCGGCCCGCACGCTCGCGCAGGAGGCCCGGCGCGCGCGTGCGCGCCGGGCCTTCGAGGAACGACTGTGGGACCGGCGGTGGCACGGCCGGCACCGCCCCCTGGAGTGCTTCGCGCAGGCCGGCGACGTCGACTTCGTCGTCCCGGTGCAGGTCCGGGCGGCGATGGCGGCGTCCGACCCGAGCTTCACCCTGACGTTCTTCTCGCTCGAAGGGGTGGGTGGGCGGATCCTGGCCGGCACCGACGTGCCCACCTTCGATGCCCGGCACCCACGCGAGGTCGTCGTCGTGGGGACCAACGAATTCGGCCGGGCGCTGGTCGTCGAGCTCGCCCGGGCGTGGCGGTCCCGCTTCGGGGACGGGGCCGTGCCGCTGCCGGTGTCGCTGGCCGCCCCCGACGCCCGGGCCGTGGCCGATGGGCTCAACCGCCGCTACCACGTGGTGCGGTCCTTCCTGCGGCTGCGGCCGGTCGACGTCAACTCGGCGTTGGCCGGGACGACCCGGGCGGCGTACGTCTACATCTGCGACGACGACTCGGATTCGGTCATTGCCGACGCGCTGGCCCTGGCCCGGGCGGACGAGGCCCGGCCGGCCGGGGCCGATGGCACCCGGACCGTGGTCACGCTGCTGCTCGGCCGGGAGCAGATCCGCGGGTCGGCGACCCGGGGGTCGGGCTCGCGGGTCGCCGACCGGGCCGGCGTCCTGGATGACGCGGGCGGTCGGTTGCGGTTCTTCGCGCTCTACGGCCAGCCGTGCCGGCCGGCCGAGATCTACGGCGAGACCTACCTGCGGATGGCCCGGGCCATCCACGACAACTACGTCTCCGACCAGAGCGCTCCGGGCGTGGCCCCGGGATCGGTCGACGCCCGGGCGCCCTGGGACGCGCTGTCCGAACCCCTGCAACAGTCCAACATCGAGCAGGCCCGGTCGTACGCGGCGGCGCTGCGCGGACTCGGCTATGTCATCGTGCCGACCCAGGACGAGCCGGTCCCGGTGGCTTTCACCGGCGCCGAGGTGGAGCGGCTGGCCCGGGCCGAACACGACCGGTGGATGGCGGCCAAGATCGATCAGGGGTTCAGTCTCGGTGACCGCGACGACGGCCCGATGAAGCATCCCGACCTGCTGGCCTGGGAACAGCTGTCCGACCCGGTCCGGGAGAAGGATCGGCAACCGATGCGCCGGATGCCGGCCGTGCTCGGTCTGGTCGACCTGCAGATTGTCCGGCGGTCACCCTCGTGAGCGCCGGTTCCCGGGGCGGTCGCGGTGCTCGCGCTGGCCCGCAGGGCGCTCGCGGGGCTCGCGCTGGGGCTCTAAAATCAGCCCCTATGGATGACGGCTCCCGGTCGGCGGACGGGGGTCTCCCGCATTCCCTGCGGGAGGGGGTCGCCCGCACCATCCACGAGAACTATGTGCGCGACCGCCTCGCTGAGGGGTGCGCGCCCGGTTCGGAACCGGCGCTGCGCTCCTGGGACGACCTGCCCGAGCATCTCCGGGACGCCAACCGGGCCCAGGCCGACGGCTATGCCACCCATCTGGCCGCGCTCGGTTACATCATCACCACGGCCGGCGACGGGTCTCCGCCGCCCCGGCTCGTGCTGCGGGGCGACGACCTGGAGCGGATGGCCGAGGCGGAACACGAGCGCTGGATGGAGCACAAGCTGTCCCAGGGTTACCGCTACGGCGTCCGGCGCATCGAGGACGGTCCCCGGCGGTCCCATCCGGGCATCGTGGCCTGGGCTGATCTGCCCGAGGACATCCGCGATCTCGACCGGCAACCGCTGCGGCGGATCGTGCGTACGCTGGGCACCGCCAATTTGTGGGTCGTGCCGCGCGGCGCCGACCCGGACGACCGGACCGACCGGTGAGCTGGCGGGACCCGCCCGGAACGGCCACCGGCCCCGCTCCTCGGGCGAGGGGCGGGGCCAGTGATCCGGTGCTGGTGGTGCTGGCTTTCGGTCAGGCCGGGACGGGCGCGGGAACCGGCGCCTCGGTCTGCGCCGGGACGAACAGGATCGGCGACTCGCCGGCCAGCGCGCTGCAGCAGGTGTCGACGACCAGGCCGGTCACCAGGTACGGGTCCATGTTGGCGTTCGGACGACGGTCCTCCAGCCAGCCCTTCTTGGCCTTCTCGACCGCCCACGGGATCCGGACGGACGCGCCGCGGTCGGAGGCGCCCCAGGAGTACTCACTCCAGTGGGCGGTCTCGTGCGCGCCGGTCAGCCGGTCCTTGATGCCCGCGCCGTAGTGCTCGATGTGCTCCGACACCCGGGTGCCGAGCGCGTCGGCGGCGACGACGATCGCGTCGTAGCCGTTACGCATGGCCTCGGTCGAGAAGTTGGTGTGCGCGCCGGCCCCGTTCCAGTCGCCCTTGATCGGCTTGGCGTCGAGCGACACCTCGACGTCGTAGTCCTCGGCGATCCGGGCCAGCAGCCAGCGGGCCACCCAGAGCTGGTCGGAGACGTCCAGCGGCGACAGGACGCCGACCTGGAACTCCCACTGGCCCTTCATGACCTCGGCATTGGTGCCCTCGATGCCGATCCCGGCGTCGATGCAGGCCTGGGTGTGGCGCTCGATGATCTCGCGGCCGACCATCTTGCCGCCGCCGGTGCCGCAGTAGTACGGACCCTGGGGCTCGGGGAAGCCGGTCGCCGGCCAGCCGAGCGGGCGGCCGTCCTTGAAGAACGTGTACTCCTGCTCGATGCCGAACATCGGCTGCTGGTCGGCGTACTTCTCCGCCACCGCCTGGGTCTTGGCCCGGTTGTTGGTCGGGTGGGGCGTGAAGTCGGTGAGCTGCACCTCGCACAGGACGAGGATGTTGCTGCCGCCCCGGATCGGGTCCGGGTAGGTCGCGACGGGCTGCAGCACACAGTCGGAGTTCGAACCTGGCGCCTGGTTGGTGCTCGAGCCGTCGAAGCCCCAGATGCCGGGCTCCTTGCCGTCGGCGTAGACCCGCGTCTTGTTACGCAGGATCGCTGTCGGTTCGGTGCCGTCGATCCAGATGTACTCGGCCTGGTAGCTCACTCAGTACTCCCCGTCACTGTGGGTATTCGCG
>JAMFSN010000196.1 GCA_026225295.1 Frankia alni | reverse complement strand
TGGCAGGGCCAGCCGGCGCTGGGCGCTGCGGCGACGATGCCACCTGCCCTGGCAGCCGGGGCCCGCCCAGTCGGGTCAGGGTGGGCCGCGGGGTGGCACCGTCAGCGGCGGCCATAGAACGCACGGACCACGACCCCCAGCCGACGACCCCCGCCCGGGCCGCGACTGGCAGCCCCAACGAAGATCCACCGTCCGGGGACGATGACAGTCCCCGACCAGACGACGGTCGGCATCATCAGCGGACGTCGCAGCGCCCGCTGGGCCCGACAGCTGGGCCTGGTTCGAGGCGGGATCGGTAAGTGGCAGGGTCAGCGGGCTGCGGGACGTGCGGGGGCGCTGCCGGGCCGCTGGGCAGGCGGGGCCAGGAGGCGGAGGGCCCCCGGCCGAACGATGATGTCGGCGGGCAGGTCCGCGACCGGGTCGCCGTCCGCGTAGATCTGGAACGGCCGGTCCGCGTCGACCCGGATGCGACGGGCCACCCGGACCGAGACGTGCGGTGACGCCACGTGCCGCCCCGAGAAGACCCGCGGGAACTGGGCCAGGAAGGTGAGTTTGCCCGTCCGTTCGACCACCACCACCTGCAGGAGCCCGTCGTCCGGCTCGGCGTCGGGGGCGAACCTCATCCCGCCCCCGTAGTACGCCGCGTTGGCGCCGGCCACCGTCCAACCGACGTGTTCACGCGGCGGTTCATCGTCGATCGTGACGGTGAACCGGGCCGGCCGCCAACCCGCGACCACCCGCAGAGCGGCGTAGGTGTAGACCTGCGATCCGCGAATCAGTCGGGTCCGGTTGGCGATCACCTGGACGTCGGAGTCGAAGCCGACGCTGGCGATCCCCAGGAACGGTGTCCCGCCGGCCTCGGCCAGGTCGACCCGCCGCGCAACCGCTGTCGCCAGGGCGTTCGCCGCGGTCACCGGGTCGGGGGAGCAGCCCAGCCCGCGCAGGTAGTCGTTGCCCCGCCCCCCGGGCAGGACGGCGAACAAGCCCCCGTCCGCGGCGACGACGCCGGCGACGCGACCGGCCAGTCCGTCCCCGCCCAGGGCCGCCGCCACCCGCCCGTCCTTGGTGGCCACGGTGGCCAGCTCGCCCGCGTGGTCGATGTCGCGGGTGCGCTCGATCCGCACGTCCGCGCCCCAGCGGGCGAGCGCGGCGGCCACGTCGTCGGTCACCCGGGCGGCTCGGCCGCCGCCCGCGCTCGGATTGACGATGAGCATCAACCGGCGATGGTCGATCTCGGCGTCCGCAACCGTCATGGTCGCTGGCCTCCTGGATGGGCGCGGCATCGTGGCGGGTGGGCCGCCGGACGAGCAGGCTATCCGGGACCGGGTGGCGCGGGTCAGGGACGCCGTGGCCGGCGGTTCACGGCAACCGGGGCGACGGGGTACCGAACTCGATCGTGATCGGCGGGCCGGCGCCGCGGTCCGCGTCCCGCTGGCGCGACGTCGCCGTGGACCGCGTACCGCCACCGGTCGGCGAGGGCGACCGGCGGGCGCAGTTCGGACCGGCAGCGTGGACCGGCA
>JAMFSN010000021.1 GCA_026225295.1 Frankia alni | reverse complement strand
GCGCGCAGATCGGCCGGCGCGAAGGCCGGCGAGATCTGGAACGTCGGCGGGATACCGGCGGCGGCGTAGAACCGCTCGACGGCGGCCATCGCGGCCGGCAGGTCGGAGACCGGACGACGGGCCCAGACGGAGTTGCCGCGCCGGGACGCGCCGGCCGACGACCGCAGCAGCCAGCCTCCGACCGCCTCGGTCCGCAACGGCACCCAGGCCCGGTGCGACCGTTCCTCCAGGTCCCGCACGAGCGGCAGATCGGCCGGTTCCCCGGCGCCGGGCGCGGTCAGCGCATCCGGGGTCGCCCGGTCGGCCGGGGTCGCGGTCTGGTTCGGCTTCGGGTCAGCCACGGCGCACCGCGACGGGCTCCAGCACCTCCCGGCCACCCAGGTGCGGGCGCAGCGCGGCCGGAACCACGACCGAGCCGTCCTGACGTTGGTGGTTTTCCAGGATCGCGATGATGGTCCGGGTCACCGCGCACAACGTGCCGTTCAACGTCGCGACCGGGGCCACCCCGTCGGCCGAGCGGTGCCGGATGTTGAGCCGGCGGGCCTGGAAGGTCGTGCAGTTCGACGTCGAGGTCACCTCGCGGTAGCGGCCCTGCGACGGCAGCCAGGCCTCGCAGTCGAACTTGCGGACCGCCGAGGCCCCGAGGTCGCCGGTGGCGATGTCGACCACCCGGTAGGGCAGTTCCAGCGCGTCGAGGAAGGCCCGCTCACGGTCCAGCAGCCGCACGTGCTCGGCCGGGGCGTCCTCGGGGGCGACGAACGAGAACATCTCGACCTTGTCGAACCAGTGCACCCGGAAGATGCCCCGGGTGTCCTTCCCGTAGGAGCCGGCCTCGCGCCGGAAGCACGGCGAGTAGGCGGCGTAGCGCAGCGGCAGGGTCGCGCCGTCGAGGATCTCGTCGCTGTGGAAGGCGGCGAGCGGCACTTCCGAGGTGCCGACCAGGTAAAGGTCGTCGGCCGGCAGCCGGTAGACCTCGCTCGCGTGGGCGCCGAGGTAGCCGGTGCCCTCCATCGCCGACGGCTTGACCAGCGCCGGGGGGATCACCGGGGTCAGGCCGGCCTCGACCGCCTGGGTGATCGCCAGATTGACCAGGGCCAGCTCGAGCAGCGCGCCGACGCCAGTGAGGAAATAGAACCGGGAGCCCGAGACCTTCGCCCCCCGCTCCACGTCGATGGCCCGCAGGCGCTCCCCGATCGCCAGGTGGTCGGCCGGCTCCCAGCCGTCGAAGACCGGCGGGGTGCCCGCCGTCTCGAACACGACGAAGTCGTCCTCGCCGCCGCGCGGGGCCTCGTCGTCGACGATGTTGTCCACCGCGAACTGGGCCGCGCGAAGGGCCGTCTCGGCTTCGGTCTGCTCGGCCTGGGCCCGTTGGACCTCGTCCTTGAGCCCGGTCGCCTTCACGATGAGCCCGGGCCGCTCGTCCCTGGTGGCCGACCGGATCGCGCGGCTGGCGGTGTTCGCCTCGGCCCGCAGGTCATCGGCCCGCGAGACCGCCGACCGGCGGCGGTCGTCCGCGCGCAGCAGCGCGTCGACGGCGTCGGGGTCGGCGCCCCGGGCCCGCTGCGATTCGCGGACCCGATCGGGCTGGTCACGCACGATGCGAAGGTCGATCACAAGTCCCGAGGTTACCGGCGCCCCCGGCGGCTTCGCGAACGGATTACGCGGCCCCCCGGCCGCCGGCCGGGCGTGACCCGTCCGGGTGTCGGGAGCACTCCCGTCCGCGCGGGATGAGACGGTGGAGCCGCTCGGACCGATCGGCGGGGGGACGGGAACGCGGGTGACCCAGAACGCGCACGGTGCCCGGCGGTACGGCACCCCGTCCGCCGAGGCCCTCGCCCATCTGCCACCCCGGCGCGAAGGCCTCATCCCGTGGTTGCGCGGGTCGGGGGCGCCGGTCGACGCGCCCCGCGTCGCGGTCGCCGCGCTGGTCACGGCGGTCAGTGGAGCGGCGCTGTCGCTCGTCGGGACGACCCTGCCGTGGATCACCGGTCGCGTGACCGACCGGGGCGTCGAGCTGTTCACGGTCAGCTACCGCGGTACCGGTCACCACCTGCCCGGCTTCGTGATCGTCGCGGCGGCGGCGGCCGTCGTGGTGGCGACGGCCGCGAGCCGCGCGCGGCCCTCGCAACCGGCCCGGGCGCTGATCGTGGCGGCCATCGCGGCCGCCATGCTGGTGACCGAAGGCGACGCCCTGGCCGAGGTGGCGACGACCCGCCGCCGGCTGCTGGCCGTGCCGCTGTTCCTGGACGACTCCTCCGGGGTTCGCGCCCAGGCCACGCTGACGTTCGGCTGGTGGCTGACGGTGGCCGGCGGGGTGGTCACCCTGGCCGCCGGGATCACCGCGTTCGCCGTCCTGGCCACCCACCGCCGGGCCCAGCGGACCGGGGGCGCCCCCGCATAGGGTTGGCCGGTGGACGTAGCCGAGGTCCGCGCCCTGCTGGAAGCCGTCGCCACGGGCTCGGTCACCCCCGCCGACGCGACCCGGACGCTGGCGGCCGGCCCGCTGGGCGACGGCCGGGGATACACCGATCTGGGGTTCGCGCGGGTGGACACCCACCGCGCGGTCCGGACCGGTGACCCCGAGGTCGTGTTCGGCCCGGGCAAGACGCCCACCCAGGCCACCACCATCGTCGACACGCTGCGGGACGCCGGCGGCGCCCGGCCGGTCCTGGTCACCCGGGCCCCCCGGGCCACCGTCGAGGCCCTGCGGGCGGCGATCCCCGGGGAGCTGACCGTGGTCGGCGAGGACCCGGCCACCGTGGTCGTCGGCGCCTTCCCCGCCCCCCGCGGTCGGGTCGTCATCGTCTCGGCCGGAACCTCCGACGGGGCCGTCGCGGAAGAGGCGGAGCTGACCGCCCGGGCCTTCGGGGCGGGGGTGGAACGGATCAGTGACGTCGGGGTGGCCGGACTGCACCGGCTGCTGGCCGTCCGCCCGACGTTGGAGACGGCCGACTGCCTGGTCGTGGTGGCCGGGATGGAAGGCGCCCTGCCGAGCGTCGTCGGCGGCCTGGTCGGCGTCCCGGTGGTGGCCGTGCCGACCAGCGTGGGCTACGGGGCGTCGTTCGGCGGCCTGGCCGCCCTGCTCGCGATGGTCAACTCCTGCGCGCCCGGGGTCGCGGTCTGCAACATCGACAACGGCTTCGGCGCCGGCGTCTTCGCGGCCCGGGTCGCCCGGCGGGTCGGGTGACGGCGCCGACCGGGCGCGCGGGCCCGATCGAGCGGGTCGGCTGGCTGGACCTGTCGGTCGGGGCGAGCGGGGACATGCTGCTCGGGGCCGTCATCTCGGCCGGCGCCGACCTGGCCACGGTGGCCCGGGCCGTCGATGCGGTCGGGGTGCCGGTCCACCTGCGCCGCTCGGCGGTCAGCCGGGCCGGCCTGGCCGCAACGAAGATCGACGTGGGCACCGAGCCGGAGCCGGCCGGGACCGCGCGCCCCTGGCGGGAGATCCGGCGCCTGCTGATCGCCGCACCGCTCGAGCCGACCGTCCGCGACCGGGCCCTCGCGGTGTTCGCCGCGCTGGCCCGGGCCGAAGGCGTCGTTCACGGGGTGGCCGTCGACGACGTCCATTTCCACGAGGTCGGCGGCCTGGACGCGATCGCGGACGTGGTCGGCGTCGTGGCCGGTTTCGCGGAGCTGCGGCTCGACGCGGTGGTGGCGACCCCGCTGGCGCTCGGCGGGGGCACGGTCCGCACCGCCCACGGCACCCTGCCGGTCCCCGGGCCGGCGGTGCTCGAGGTGCTGCGCGCCGCGGCCGCGCCGGCCGTCGGGGGCCCGGCCCCGGTCGAACTGTGCACGCCGACGGGCGCCGCGCTCGTGACCACCGTCGCCGGCCGCTACGGTCCGATGCCCCCGATGATCCCCGAGGCGACCGGCGTCGGCGCCGGCCGCCGGGACCTGCCCGGCCGGCCCAATGTGGTCCGACTGGTCGTCGGGACGAGCTACCCCTCGGGACCCGGCCCGGGCCGCGACCACGGGCCCGCGCCCACCGCGCCGGCGACCGACGGCCCCGCGCTGCTGCTGGAGACGAACGTCGACGACCTCGACCCGCGCGCCTGGCCCGAGATCCTGGCCGCGCTGCTCGCCGGGGGTGCCTCCGACGCCTGGCTGACGCCCATCCTGATGAAGAAGGGCCGACCCGCCCACACGTTGGCGGTCCTGGTCACACCCGAACGGGCCGACGATCTCCGGCAGCTGGTCTTCCGGCACACTCCGACGCTCGGGGTCCGGGAGACGGTCGTCGGTAAGCGGACCCTGGCCCGCGGGCTGGTCCCCGTGGAGGTCGCCGGTCAGTCGATCGCCGTCAAGGTGGCCACGCTGCCCGACGGAACGATCGCGAACGCCCAGCCGGAGTGGTCGGACGTCCGGCGCGTCGCCGAGGCACTCGGGCAGCCGGTGCGGTCGGTTCTGGCCGCGGCGACCGCCGCCGCGCTGGCCGCCGGTCTGGCCGCCGATCTGGCCGCCGGTGGGGCGCCGGGGCCCCTGCCGGCGACCGGCCGACCCCCCACGGCGCACACTCCGAAGGAGAAGCCCGCCTGATCGGGTTCCGGCCCGCACCCGCACCCCGGTCAATCGTCGACGAGGAGCCCGACCGGCACGAAGGTGACGGAAAGATATCGACTAACTACTTAGAGTGCCCGTACTTTGTCAAGGACGGCACCACGTTCGGGGCGGTGAAGGTCCGACCGGCAGCACGATAGCTGGACAAGCCGGACAAGAGGCCCGATCGTGAAAGTTCGCGGCGACGCGACCAGACAGACGGGACCATGAGCGCCAGACCCGAGACCGAAGGACCGACGGACTCCCCGCCGCGCGGTGGTGGCCCGAACGGTAGGTCCGGCGCGCCCGGCGCGGGCGGGCGGGGCGCCCAGCCCGGTCGGCCGTGGGCCGGGGGGCCGGTGGTCGAAGGTCCGTCCCAGCCCATCCCGCCCCCGGGGCCCGGCCCGGACGGTTACGGAGACCCCTCGACCGGTGGGCCGGGCTACGGCGGCTATCCCGCCGGGGGTTACCCGCCCGATGGTTACCAACCGGAGAACTACCCGCCGGGGAACTACCCGCCGCCGGACGGCTACCGCGCCGAGCCGCCCGAGCGCCCGAACGGCGACGGTTCGAACGGGTACGGCGGTCCGGGTCGGGCGTGGGCCCAGGGGCCGATCAAGGTGACCCAGCCGCCCGGCTACCAGCCGCCGCCCGCCTACCCGGCGGGGGCCGGGTACGGCTCGCCGTCCCCCGACCGACCGGCGGCCCCGGGCCCCGGCGGCCCGGCATCCGGCTACGGTCCCGGGCCGGGTGGACCCGGCTACGACCAGCCGGCCGGCTACCCGCCCCCCGGTGCCCATCCGCCGGGAGCCGGCTACCACCAGCCGCCCCCGTCGAACGGCGGCGCCGGTTACGAGCCGAATACCGGGCCCGACTACGGTTACCCGCCCCCCGGCCAGCCGGCCCGACCGCTCCCCTCGTCGTGGGATCCCAGCACCACTTCCGACCCGCTGTTCGATCCGAACCCGTTCCTGCCCGCCCCGGCTCCGGTGTACGTCAGTGCCCCACCGCCGCCCGCCCCGCGGCAGCTCGACACGGTCGAGTACCGACCGTTCAGCGACGGGGCCGTCACCGGCGGCCTCGCCGTGTCGCCCCCGTCCGGGGCGGGCCCGACCGCCGGGCCGAACGGGCCGGGCCGGCCGCCGGGCAGCGGCTATCCGGAGGCCCCCTACCCGGGCGTCGGCCAGCGCGGCGACGGTTACCCCGGCCCCCGGCCCCCCGGCAACGGTCACCCTGGCAACGGTTACCCGACCAGCGGCACCCCGGCCAACCCCTACCCCGCCAACGGCTACCCGGGCGGCGACGCCCGGCCCCGAACCGGTGCGGCTGTCAGTGCCCTGCCGACCGTGGACCGGAACGGCGCTCCCGCACCGCCGCCGACCGCCGCACTGGGGTATCTGCCCGACGCCCCGCCGCCCGGCCCGCCGCCGGGCGCCCGGGCGGTCGCGCGGCACCGCCCCGGACCGCCGCCGCCCCTCCCGCCCCTCCCGACCCGGCCGGGCGCCCCGGGCCCGCGGCCCGGCCCGCGCTACGACCGGGTTCCCCCGACCGGCCTCCTGCCGTCGGACACGCCGCCCCCGGCACCGGTCGCGCCGGACGGGATGTCCGGCCGCTTGGCGACCGGCGCGCTGATGCCGCCCAGGCCCGTCGTGGCCGGATCCGGGTGGCGTCGGATGATCTACCGGCTGTCGGCCGGGGGGATCAACCCGGGACCATCCCCGGACGAGGTCCGCCAGCAGCGTCTGACCGAGCGGGCGCGGTCCCCGCTGGCCGACTGCCACCGCATCGCGGTGCTGTCGTTGAAGGGCGGCGTCGGCAAGACCACCACCACCGTCGGACTGGGGTCGACCCTGGCCACCCTGCGGGGCGACCGGGTTGTCGCCATCGACGCGAACCCCGACCGCGGCACGCTGGGCGGCCGGGTCCGGCGCCAGTCCCGGAAGTCGGTGCGTGATCTCCTCGGGAACGCCGACCACCTGGACCGGTACGTGGACGTCCGCCAGTACCTGTCGCAGGCCGACAGTCGCCTGGAGGTCCTTGCCTCGGCGAACGATCCGGAACTGTCGCGGGAGTTCGCCGACGCCGACTACCGGACCGTCGACGACGTCCTGCAGCGGCACTACTCGATCCTGCTGACCGACTGCGGGACCGGCATCCTGCACAGCGCCATGTACGGGGTGCTGTCCCTGGCCGACACGTTGATCGTCGTCGGGTCTTCGGCGGTCGACGGCGGCGCGAGCGCGAGCGCGACGCTCGACTGGCTTGAGGCGCACGGCTACGCGGACCTGGTCCGGGAATCCGTCACGGTCGTCTCGGCGATTCCGTTCAACGGCCAGTCGGTCGACGTCGACACGCTCGAGCGGCACTTCTCGGCCCGGACCCGGCGGGTGGTGACCATCCCGTACGACCCGGTGCTGGCCACCGGCGGCCCGTTCGACCTGACCGCCCTGCGCCGCTCGACCCGCCACGCCTACCTGGAACTGGCCAGCGCGGTCGCCGAGCGCTTCGACCCCGGCCCCTGACCCAGCCCCCCACCAGCCACGGCCGGGTCGTTCCCGAGGCTGGCCCCCCCAAGAGTGAGCTGGCTGGCCCCCTTGGGGGGCCAACCTCCGCTCCCGGGCGGCGGCGACCCGGCCGCGAGGGTCAGCTCCGGTCGGTCATCGAGTACCGCAGCCGGGTCATGCCGTTGGTGATCTCCGGCGCGACGCCCCCCTCGGCGAGCAGGCCGTCGATCTTCGTGGCGAGCACCTCCGGGTCCCAGCGCGTCCCGCCGTTGCCGATCTCGGCAACACTCGTCCACGGCTGGTAGATCTCGACAACGTCGCCCTCGACACCGAAGACCTTGCCGCTGATGTGGGCGGACGCGTCGCTGCACAGGTAGGAGACCAGCGGGGCGATGTTGTCGGGGCTCCAGAAGTCGAACTCGGAGCCGGTCTCCTCGATCTTGCCGTAGGCGCCCTCGGTCATCCGGGTGCGGGCGGCCGGGGCGATCGCGTTCACGGTCACGTTGTACTTGCGCAGTTCCCAGGCTGTGATGTTGGCGAACGCGGCGATGCCGGCCTTGGCCGCGCCGTAGTTGGACTGCCCGAAGTTGCCCAGCAGGCCGGAGGTGCTGGCCGTGCACACGATGTGCCCGGGCCGCCCGGCCTCTTTCCAGTAGTTGGCCGCCGCGTGCGTGGTCGTGTAGTGGCCGCGCAGGTGGACGCGGATGACGGCGTCCCACTCCTCGGGAGCCATCTTGATCACCGTGCGGTCCCGCAACGTGCCCGCGTTGTTGACCAGCGCGTCGAGCCCGCCGAACTCGGCGACCGCGGTGGCCACCATCTTCTCGGCCACCTCCACCTCGGCCACGTCCCCGGTGACGAGCGCGGCCTGGCCGCCGCTCTTCACGATCTCGTCGACGACTTCCTGGCCGGCCACCTCATCGAACTCACCGACGAGGACGGCCCCGCCCTGGCGCACGACCTCGAGCGCCTCACCGCGGCCGATGCCACGTCCGGCGCCGGTGACGATCACGACCTTGCCTTCGAGAAGTCCCATAGCGGAAACCCTAAGCGATTCGTTGTCGATCTTCCCAACTTCGCGGGGGCCACCTTCGACGGCCGGTGGAAGGTCCCCGACCCCCCCGCCCGGTTGTACCGTTACGTAACCTTCTGGACGCGCTGAGTGCATCCGGAGATTGCCATTCGCCCTTCCGGGTGGGACCGTCTGGCTGGGCACCGAACCAGACGGGCGTCCGCTCCGTATTAAGGCATGTGGAACCTGTAGAAAACTATGCGGAACCTGTGGAATCCAGTGACATCGACATGCATGGTTCATTGAGCTCCCCCCGCCGGCAGCCCTCCCCCGGCGAGATCGTGCTGCGCCTGATCGTGGCGGCCGCCCTGGGCTACTCGGCGTACGTGCACGCCGATCTGCACAGCCAGTACAAGGCGATCAAGACCGGCACGCTCTCGCAGAGTGACGTCTTCGTGATCCAGGCGATCGTCGCGTCGGTGGCCGCCGCGCTCGTGCTGTTTGTCGGGCGGATCCCCGGCTGGACGGTCGCGTTCCTGGTGGGGGCCGGGTCCCTGGCGGCGGTGCTCGTCTACCGCTACTACAACGTGGGCACCATCGGGCCGCTGCCGAACATGTACGAACCGGCCTGGTACGCCGAGAAGTCGCACAGCGCGATCGCCGAGGCGGTGGCGGCCGGGCTGTCGCTGCTCCGCCTGGTCGCCTTCGCGGCCCGCCCGCGGACGCGCCGCCCGACCCTCAGCCTCCCGAAGACGTAGCCGGCTCCCGCTCGGCGAGCACCGAGGCGACGGCCCGCACCACCGGACGTCGCAGCTGGCGGGCCACCGTCGACCGGCCGGAGATGATCCGCTCGAACAGCCCGAAGCCTCCCGGCATGGCGACCATCAGAGCGTGCATGACCTCCGGATGGCGCGCGTACACGGCCAGCAGGCGGCGCCCGGCGGCCTGCTCGGGCCCGAGGACCTGCTCGATCCGGTCGGGGTAGGCGGCCAACGCCGCCGGCCCGTCGGTGACCGCGGCCGCGGCGGCCTCCCCGGCGATCCGGCCCGACCGCAGCGCGAACGAGATGCCTTCGCGGGTCCACGGCTCGAGCAGTCCGGCAGCGTCCCCGGCCACGATCACCGCGCCCCGGCGCAGCGGCGAGTCGGGCGTCCGCACCCGGGTCAGGTGCCCGGTGTCGTGCCGGGGGGCGATGCCAGCCAGCCCGAGCCGGTCGATCAGGTCGGCGTAGTAGGCGCGCAGGGCCGGGGCCTGGTCCTTGGCCCCGATCACGCCGACGGTCAGCACATCACCCTTGGGGAACAGCCAGGCGTACGAGCCGGGCACCGGACCCCAGTCGAGCAGCACCCGGTTCGCCCACCGGTGGGCCAGCCGCCCGGCCACCGGGAACTCGCCCTCCAGGCCCAGATCGACCTGGTCGCAGCGGACCCCGACGTAGGTGCCGGTCCGGCCGGCCGACCCGTCCGCGCCGACCACCACCCGGGCCCGGACGTCGGGCGCCCCGCGCACGGCGAGCGAGACGGGGCCGTCGCCGTCCTGCGTCACGGCCGTCACCACCGACCGGGGCCGGATCTGGGCGCCGGCCGCCCGGGCCGCCGCGCACAGCGCCGCGTCGAACTCGTCCCGCATCACCATCGACAGGATCGGGCGCCGGTGCCGGCGGCCCCGGGTGACCGCGAACCGCCCGTCCAGGGTGAAGGTGACCGTGTCGATCCGGGCCTTCTCCAGCGGGCCCAGGTCGATACCCGCGGTGTCGGCCGAGATACCGACGATGCCCCCGCCGCAGGTCTTGTAGCGGGGCAGGTCGGCCCGTTCCAGCAGGCACACCCGGGCCCCGGCCCGGGCCGCGGTCCGGGCCGCCGTCGCCCCGGCCGGGCCACCCCCGACGACGGCCACGTCGAAGATGCCGTCCGCCCCGCCGGCCGTCCCGGCCACGGTGGGGCGCCCGCCGTCCGCGCCCGGCATCAACGCAGGGTGAGGGTCCGACCGACCAGGCCGGCCCGGGCCCGACGCTCCGCCGCGGTCAGCGGACCGGGCTGCGCGAGCAGATCGGTGAGGCGGCCGCGCAGGGTCGCGCTGGGTGCTTCACACTCCGCGGCGGTGGCGTCCGCGGCCAGGTCCCAGACCGGGACGACGCACCCCAGGGCCCGGAACGCACCCGCGTACCGGGAGCCGGGACCGACCGTCAGCTCGCCGGCCGCGGCCAGTCGGGCCAACGCGTCGACCAGCGGGTCCTCCGGGTCGGACATCGCCCACCGCAGGTGGCGGCGGTCGCCGACCTCGCACCAGTAGGCCGCCTCGACCCCGGTCAGGCGCGCGGTCGGAACAACACTCGCGTTCGCGCGTTCGAGGGTCGCCGCCACCTCCGGATTCGGGGTGTCCCCGGGGGCCGGCGGCGGGATCCACCAGTCGAAGCCCGGGTGCACGGTGATCGTGAGCGGGGCCGGGTCGAGCAGGTCGACCAGTCGGGGGGTCCCGGGCGGCGCGGCGGGCACCTCGACCACGCCGCCCGGCTCGGCGTCGAGCGCCGCGACCAGCGCCGCGGTGAAGTCGACGGAAATGTCCGTGCCGCGGGCCGGGCTCTGCAGCCCGAGCAGCACCTCACCGTCCTCACGGACCAACGCGGGGACCGTCTCCGGCAGTACCGTGCCGAGCGTGATCCGCCGGTCGGCGTGCCCCGGGTGCTCGGCGAGCCAGCCGGCCGACAGGGTGAGCGGCGCGGTGGCGGACGGGACGAGCTCGCGCAGGGCCACCCAGTCCGGTTCGTCGTCGCGGCCGGCGAACGGCCGCAGCACCGGTTCGGGGCGGCGCGCGGAACCGTGGCAGGCCTTGTAGCGCCGGCCCGAGCCACACGGACACGGCGAGCGCGGCGGGACCTCGGTCACCTCCCCGCTCTGGCCGTCGGCGCCGCGCGGGCGCGACGATGCCGAGGGGTGGGCGGGACGGGAAGGCGGTCGGCGCGCGATCGTGGACTCCTGGACTGGTGGGGACCGGGCTGGCCGGATTGGGCTGGTCGGATTGGGCTCGTCGGGGCCAGGCTAACGGCAGCGCGGGCCGCCCGGCGCGACGGCTGGCGGGGGACGGGCAATGCTGACGTGCGCGGTGCGGCGCCGGGCCGGTGCCCGGGCCCGACACCGGCCCGACAACGGACACCGGCCCGGGCACGGGAACGGGAACGGAAGGTGGTGCGACGGTGCCGGGTCGGGTCGTGGTGGCCGGCGGCGGGATCGCGGGCGTCGCCTGCGCGCGGGCCCTCGTCGCGGCCGGGGTGCAGGTGGAGGTCCGCGACCGGGGCCGGGTGGTCGGCGGGCGGATGGCGTCCCGCTGGATCGACGGTCGGATCGTCGACTCGGGAGCCTCGTACCTGACCGCCTCGTCCCCCGAGTTCCAAGCCGTCGTGGAGGACTGGGCGTTGCGCGGGGTGGCCCGGGCCTGGACCACCCGGTTCCATGCCTACGACCCGGCCGGCGGCCTGACCGAGGCCCCGCCCGGTCCGGTGCGTTACAGCTCGGCGCGGGGGATCCGCTCGCTGGTCGCGGACCTGGTGGCCCGGGGCGGGGTCCGGGTCCGGCAGCAGTCGCCGGTCACGACGGTCGCCCCGGGGCCGACGGTCGACGGTGAGCGGGCCGACTTCGTCGTTCTCGCGATGCCCGACCCGCAGGCGATCCGCCACCTCGGGCCGGGGTTCGCGGCGGCCCGGGAGGCCGTCGCGGGCCGTGCCTACGCACCCACCCTGGCCCTGTTGGCCGGCTGGCCGCGGCGGTCCTGGCCGACCATCGACGGGGTCTTCGTCAACGACGATCCGACCCTCGGCTGGGTCTGTGACGACGGCCGGCGCCGCGGCGACGACGCGCCCGTGCTGGTCGCCCACTCGACGCCCGCCTTCGCGGCCGGCCGGCTGACCGATCCGGGGGCGGCGGCCGCCGAACTGACCGCGGCCGTCCGGCGGGTGCTGGGCATCGCCGACGAACCGGCCTGGACCTACGTGCAGCGCTGGTCGTTCGCCAAGCCGGTGGCCGCGCGCGACGAGCCGTTCTGGCTGTCCGACGACGGGCTGGGACTGGCCGGGGACGGCTGGGGGCGGTCCAAGGTCGAGACCGCCTGGCGGTCGGGCGACGGGCTCGGCCGGGCCATCGCCGCCCGGCTGGCCTGAGCCGCCGGCCACTGCGGCCGCGAATTGCGACGCGAAGGTGACGGGCCACGGTGGGGGTGGGCCGGCGGCCGTACGCCCCCGGCCCACCCCACCGGTGATCAGCCGCTGAGCAGGTCCGACAACGGCCGCGGGTCGGGGCCGACGTAGCGGGCCGACGGCCGGATGAGCCGGCCGGTCCGCTTCTGCTCGAGGATGTGGGCGCTCCAGCCCGCGGTGCGCGCACACGTGAACAAGGAGGTGAACATGTGCGGCGGCACCTGCGCGAAGTCCAGGACGACCGCCGACCAGAACTCGACGTTGGTGCGCAGGGGACGGTCGGGGTAGCGGTTGGTCAGCTCCTCGATCGCCGCCGCCTCGAGGGCCTCCGCGACCTCGTACCGGGCCGCGCCGACGTCCCGGGCGGTCCGGCGCAGCACCCGGGCGCGGGGGTCCTCGGCCCGGTAGACCCGGTGCCCGAAGCCCATCAGCCGGTCCTTGCGGTCGAGCGCCGCGCTCACCCAGGCCTTCGGGTCACCCGTCTTCTCGACCTCGTCGAGCATGGCCAGCACCCGGGCCGGCGCGCCGCCGTGCAGCGGACCGGACAGCGCACCCACCGCGGCCGACAGCGAAGCGGCGACGTCGGCGCCGGTCGAGGCCACGACCCGGGCGGTGAACGTCGAGGCGTTCATCCCGTGCTCGGCGGCCGACACCCAGTAGGCGTCGATGGCCTGGACCTGCTTGGGGTCGAGTTCGCCGCGCCACCGGATCATGAAGCGCTCGGTGATCGTCCTGGCCTTGTCGACCTCCCGCTGCGGAACGGCCGGCTGACCGAGACCGCGGGCCGCCTGCGCGACGAACGACAACGCCACCACCGAGGCCCGGGCCAGATCGTCCCGGGCCTGCTCATCCGAGATGTCGATCAGCTGCTGGAAGCCCCAGTAGGGAGCGAGCATGGCCAGCGCGCTCTGGACGTCCACCCGGATGTCGCCGGAATGGACAGGTACCGGGAACGGCTCGGCCGGGGGCAGCCCCGGGTCGAACGAACCGTCGACCAGCAGACCCCACACGTGGCCGTAGTCGACCTTGCCGACCAGATCCTCGATGTCCACGCCCCGGTACCGCAGGGCGCTGCCTTCCTTGTCCGGCTCCGCGATCTCCGACTCGAAGGCGATGACACCCTCGAGCCCCGGCTTGAAGTCGCTCTGCTTACCGTCCATCGACGTCCGTTACTCCGATCGGTATCTGCGGGCGGTCGGGATCAGAACCCGCACCGATCCGGTGCCGTCGCGGTCCACCCGGCCCACTCACTCGTAGTTGTCCTTGAATACTGCCCCCGTCGAGGGCTGAGACGCCAGGCCGGCAAAAATCGAAGATCGCCGCAGGGCCCGGGTATTCACCATCACCATCGACGTTCGACGGTCCGCCGGTCCGGCCGGGACCGTCCCGGCCGGGACCGCTGATCACGATCTCGTCACCACGGGCCGCGCCGGTTTCAGACGCGGTCACAACCAGGTGCGGAAGGATCGGCGGCACAGGACGCGAGAATGATTTCCGCCGTCCGTCCGGTGCTCAATTCGTGCATTGTTCCTTGAAATATGCGACTTTCCGGCTTTGTCTCGGTCGCGGTGAAAATCTGGTCGGACCCGGAGGACGAAGTATGGTCCGTCCCGTTGAGAGTGAGCGTTCCGTTTTGTCGGGACAAGGTTACGGCGAACTGCGACGATTCCGGCACGCCGCTCTCGGCTCGGTACCAGTCGGGCGCGCCGCTGTAGCACCGGTCCGCCGCCGAGCAGGCGCCCGGGACGGACGTCAGGCGGGTCGCCCCGGCGCGGGTTCCGGACACCCAGTAGTGGGTGTACTCCAGCGACAGCGACAGCGGCCCGGCCAGGTCAGGAAGCGGCGGTGGCGGTGGCGGTGGGACCGTTCGAATGGCGACGGTGCCCAGGACCACGAGACCGGCACCGGCGCCGCCGGTCGTCGGGTCGAAGCGCAGGTCGGCACTGAACGGTCCGACGGGCAGCCGGGCGCGGTTAACGGTCACGGTGAAAGCGGTCGAGTTTCCGGGTGGTATAATAGTGCGGCGCGGGGGGACGTTCGCGGTTATGGCGGCCGTTTGGCCACTGACCCGGATGCCGCTGGCCTGGTTTCCGACGTTGGTGATGACGACCTCGCGCGACGTTTCGTTCGCGCCGAGATCGACTGTGGCGGTGGACAGCTGGAATGAGGCGGGTGCGACGGCACCGTTTCCATAGGCGACGAGCGTGGCACCGGCGCCCCCCGCGGTGGGGTCGAGGTGCATGGTCGCGGAGAACGGGGTGGGCGCGGTCGAGGGTCACGGTGACCGGGTGATCGGCCCTGGACGTGACCCCTCCCGGGGCCGGCCGGCGGACGTCATCCGACTCAGCCAGTCATCGGAGCGCGAGACCGACACCCCGAACCGTTGATCCGATAAACAATTTTCATGTTGCCCCTGTTGCCGGTCACGAACGACCGCCACCTGTTCGGCGCGGGTGTAGCGACTCGGGGTCCCCGCGCAGCCAGGGCCCGACCACGCACCGGCCGGGGTCATACAATTTTCCGGACGTGAACCGTCCGACGATTGATATGGGAAAGTCAATGGCTCGCATTGTCGTGATCAGCGGTGGGGGAACCGGAATCGGTGCGGCCACCGCCGAGCTGTTCGTCGCCGCGGGCGCCGAGGTGTACCTGCTGGGTCGCCGGGAGTCGGTCCTCGCGGCCACTGCCGGACGGCTCGGCGATCGCGCCCATCCGATCGCCTGCGACCTGCGTTCGCCCCCCAGCGTCGAAGCGGCCGCGGCCCGCCTGCCGGACACGATCGACGTGCTGGTCAACAACGCCGGCGCCCGGGGCGTGCCCGGCGGAGGTGACCTGGCCGCCGTCGCCCACCGATGGACCGCCGATTTCCACAACAACGTTCTGGTCGCTGTGCTCCTCACCACCGCCCTGACCGACCGCCTGCGCTCGCCCGGGGGCCGGGTGGTGAGCGTCAGCAGTCTCGCCGCGGTGCGCGGCAACGGCTCCTACGGCGCCGCCAAATCCATGCTGCACGGCTGGAATCTCGCCCTCGCGCGCGAACTCGGCCCCCGCGGGGTGACCGCGAACGTCGTCGTTCCGGGGTTCGTCGCCGACACCGAGTTCTTCGGGACGGGACTCGCCGACGACGAACGCCGCCGCCGGGCCGCGGCGACCCTGGTGAACCGGGTCGGCGAGCCGGCCGACGTCGCGGCGGCGATCCGGTATCTGGCCTCGCCGGAAGCCGGCTACGTCACCGGCCAGTTCCTGCCCGTCGACGGGGGCGCGCAGCCCGGTCGGTGACCCGCCCGACCCGGCGCCCGGGCCGGCTACAGGACGGTCGGGGGGGCCGGGGTCTCACTGATCATCGGCCGGCCGGCCGCCCGCCAGGCCATCATCCCGCCGTCGAGGTTGCGGGCCCGCCAGCCACCCTGGCTGAGGTAGCCGGTGACGGCCGCCGAGCGGTGCCCGGACCGGCAGACCACCACCACGTCGGCGTCCCGCGGAATCTCGTCGCTGCGGGCCACCACCTCGCCCATCGGGACGTGCACGGCGGTCGGCGCGTGCCCGGCCGACCACTCGTCGGGCTCCCGCACGTCCAACAGGAACGGGTGCGGTTCCGCGCCCGTCGGGAGTTCCGTCACGGCCACCGTCACGATGTCATCACTGGTCACATCCACCATCTTGACCCATCCCGGCTATTTGAGCAGCCGCGACATCCGCCGGTCGGCGAGCGTCCGACCGCCGGTCTGGCAGGTCGGGCAGTACTGGAGGCTCTTGTCGGAGAACGACACCTCCCGGACCGTGTCGCCGCACCGGGGGCAGGGCTGGCCGGTGCGGGCGTGCACCGACAGGTTCGCCTTCTTCTCGGCCTTCAGATCACCGGCGTGCAGGCCGTCGGCGGCGGTCACGGCGGCCCCCAGCACGTCCCGGATCGCCTCGTGGAGCCGCTCCCGTTCGTCGGGGGTGAGCGATGACGCCGGCTTGAACGGCGACAGCTTCGCGGCCCACAGCGCCTCGTCCGAATACGCGTTGCCGACCCCCGCGAGAATGCTCTGGTCGGTCAGCACGCCCTTGATCTGCGCCCGACCGGCGGCGGCCAGGAGCTCGTCGAGCCGATCGGGGGTGAAGTCGTCGGCGAGCGGATCGACGCCCAGGCGGGCGATGCCCGGAACGGTCGCCGGGTCGGCCACCACGTACACCGCGAGGCGCTTCTGGGTACCGGCCTCGGTGAGGTCGAAGCCGGCCCCGTCGGTGAACACCAGCCGCAGGGCGAGCGGCCCCCGGCCGGGGCGGGCCGGCGCCGTCGGCTGCGCATCCTTCCAGCGCAACCATCCGGCCCGGGCCAGATGGATCACCAGATGCAGCGGTTCACCGGCGGCATTGACAAAGATCAGATCGAGGAACTTGCCGTGCCGGGCGGTGGCCGCGAGCACCCGACCGATCAGCGCGGACGGCGGCGGGTCAAAGGTTTTGAGGACGTTGACGGCCACCGGATCGGCCCGCCCGACGGTCCGCCCGAGTGCGCGGGCCCGCAGGAAACCCACGAGCGCCTCGACCTCCGGGAGTTCCGGCATCGCTCCAGTGTGTCAAACGTTCGGCGGATGCACCGTGACCCGGCATCCGCAGCCGGGGCAGACCGCCACGACCGCCCCCGCTTCCTCGTCGGAATCGACCAGATGGCCCAGCGGCACCGGGCCGCCGCACCACGGGCAGGCCAGCCACGGGCCGTCCGGCACCGGGACGGAGCCGCCGGTCACGAGGTCACGGGGGAGCCGGCCGGGCCGGCCCGGTCACGGAAGAGCCGGCCGGCTGGTGGCGGACCGGTAGCCCTCGAAGTCGAGGGGGCCGGGCACCAACGGCTCGGCCGTCGCGCGGGGGTGCAGGCCGTCGAAAATCAGCTGCAGGTGGCGGTGCCAGGTTCCGGGAGCGACCGGATCGGTCACGTCGATGACTCCGCGCAGCGCTCGGACCAGCACCAGCACGTCGGTGAAGGCGACGTCCGGCCGGATCGCGCCGGCCGCCCGGGCGTTGTCGAACATCCGCTGCATCAGGGGCACGATCTGCTCGTACATCAGCTCGTGCATCCGCCCGGTCCACAGCCGGTTCGACAGGAAGACGTGCTTGACGGACCGTTCACCCGGCACGCCGACGTCGACCGTCTGGATGACGAACCAGCGCAGGGCGTCGGCGGCCGGCCGGGTCGCCAGCGCCTGCTCGGCGACCGAGCGGGAATCCTCGACGACGGTCTGCAGGATCGCGTCGACGAGGGCGTCCTTGTTGGGGAACCGCCGGTAGAGCGTTCCCATGCCGACGCCGGCGCGGCGCGCGATCTCGTCCACCCCGACCTCGAGGCCCTGGTCCGCGAACAGTTCGCCGGCGGCCGCGAGGATCCGGGTCCGGTTACGCTCCGCGTCCCGTCGCAACGGACGATCACCATCGCTGCCGGTCGGGACGCCCCGCTTTCCGACCGGGACGTCACCCGGTGTGGAATCGGCACATCCGGCCACCGGGACGGGCATGGATGCCTGGGCGGGGCCGGACATACCAACACTCTAAACGCCCGGTCCAGAACGTGTATCAAGCGTGTAACGAATTGATGGATGAAAGGGACCAGATGAGCGCGGCACGGACCAGGGTGGGCACGGCGGACCGGACCGGAGCACGAGTCGCGGGAGTGCTGGTCGCCGCGGCGACGACGGTGGCGATCGGCCTGGCCGGCTGCTCGTTGTCGTCGACCGGAGCGGAGGGCTCGGCAGGGTCGACGGGGGTCGGGACCACCGCTGACGCGGCCGGTGGCGCGACGACGGGCGGAGCCAGCGCCGGCACCGCACTGGCCGCGCTGGCCACGGTGAAGGTGGCCGCGGCGGGATCCCTGACCGGTTACACCCGCCTGAAGTTCGGCCAGGCCTGGGCCGACGTCGACCACAACGGCTGCGACACCCGCAACGACGTGCTGAAGCGGGATCTGACCAGGACGACCTACCGGACAACCGGTGGCCACAGATGCGTCGTGCTGAGCGGCATCCTGGCCGACCCGTACACGGCCAGGCAGATCCACTTCACCAAGGCGTCGGCCACGAAGGTGCAGATCGACCACGTCGTGCCGCTCGCCGACGCCTGGCGGACCGGGGCGTCCGGTTGGTCGACGGCCCGCCGCACCGCGCTGGCCAACGACCCCGGCAACCTGTTGGCCGTCGACGGCTCGAGCAACGAGTCGAAGGGCGACTCCGACGCATCCGAGTGGCTGCCGCCGAACCACGGCTACCGCTGCGCGTACGTGGCCCGGCAGGTCGGCATCAAGGCCAAATACCACCTGACCGTCACGCCGGCCGAGCGGGACGCGATCCGGGCGGTCCTGTCGACCTGCCGGTCGCAACGGGCGTTGAGCTGACCGAACCCCCCGGGGCGGCCCCGCGCCGTCCCGGGGCTCGCGGGCGATCCGCGCCCCGAGGGCCGGGGCGGTTCTGGCGGTCGGGCGGGCCCGCACGACCGCCGCCAGCGGGACGAGGTTGACCGGCAGCCAGCCGGCCAGCGCCCCGGCCACGTCGCCGAGCTGGCCCTCCAGCAGGAAGACCCCGCGCGTCGGGCACGAGGCACCGATCTCGATGAGCACCGGCCGCAGCAGCGTCTCCACGGCCAGGGCGTGCACCGGGGCGGCGCCGACCATGACCGGCACGGTGGCCCGACCAGCCAGTTCGTCCCGGTCGAACTGGTCGAGGAAGGCCTTGAGCAGGCCCGTCGGAGCCGCCTTGTAGGTCGGGCTGGCCACGATCAGCAGATCGGCGGCCAGCACGGTTGCCTTCGCCGCGGCCACGTCGTCGTCGCCCCAGTCGAACAGCTTCGGGCCGAGCGGGGCCAGCTCCACCACGTCCGGGTCCAGCGGCTCGCCGCCGTAGATCGCGGTCGCCAGCAGGCCCGCGACCTCCAGGGCGGCCCCGAGCGTCCGCGAACCGATCTTCGGATTGCCGACCACCACCGCGACGGTCACGCGACATCCCCGGCGGGCTCGTCGTCCCCGTCCGGGCCGGCCTCGTCGCCGGCCTCGTCGCCGGCCTCGTCGCCGGCCTCGTCGCCGGCCTCGTCGCCGGTCTCGTAGACCTCCCAGGTGACCGATCCGGCCGAGACGCCGGGGATGCCGACCAGCGCCCGTTCCGGATCCAGCAGCCAGGCCAGCGCGGCCACCGGGTCGCCCCGGACCTCCGCCGCTTCGGCCGCGCGGGCCTGCTCGACGGTCGTTCCCGACTCGACGACCCCGAACTCCTCGACCTCGATCGCCGCGAGCGCGGCCTGCTCGAGGACCGCCGGATCGAGGACGTCGACGACGATCTCGGAAGTGATCGTGATCCGCGCGGGGAAGGAATCCGGAGGCATGAGCCGAGCGTAAAGCGCCGGGCGACCCGATCGGCGTCGGGGCCGGCCGGTCGACCCGGTCGGAGCGGCCCCCGGGAATTGTCCGCGGGCAGTGGTAAACCGATTGCATGCCCGTCGCCGTCGACCGTCGCCAGGTGCTGGCCTACCGGCTGGCCGCCCAGGGTCTGTCGGCCCGGGGGACGAGCGACCCGCTCGCGCTGACGGTGCTGGATCTCGGCATCCAGGACGCACAGGGCACGTCCGCCCGGGTCGCGTTGGCCGCCCGGCTGGCCGGTCCGGTGCCCCCCGCCGATTTCGGGGCGGCGGACGATCCTGACGTCGGTGGTGCCGCCGACGGGGCCGCCCTCGCGTTGGCCTGGACCCACCGGGGCGCTCCGCACCTGCACCGGGCGGCCGACCTGCCGGCCCTGGCCGAAGCGTTGTGGCCCCGGGGCGACGCCGACGCGGCGAAGCGACTCGGCGCGGCCGGCCGCACGATGAAGGCCGCCGGCCTGTCTCCCGAGGAGGGCCTGCGCCAGACGGCGGCGGCTGTCGGCGCGGTGCTGACCGGGCCGATGCCCAAGGGTGAGCTGAGCGCGGCCGTCACCAGTCGCATTCCGGCGGCCCTGTCGGTGGAGTGCCGGGGCTGTGGCTCGACCCACGTCAATGACCAGCTGCTACGGCTGGCCGCCCTGCCCGGCGGGGCGCGCCACGTGCCCGGGTCCACCCCTTTGACGTTCGTCCCGATCGCGTCGTGGCCGGGCGTGCCGGCCCGGCCGGTCGGCACCGTCACCGTGGTGGACGCCTACCTGCGACTGCTGGGTCCGGCCGGTCCCGGTGAAGCGGCGGATTTCCTCGGCACCACCCGGAGCGAACTGGGCGATGCCTGGCCGTCCGACCTCACGGAAGTGTCCATCGACGGCGGACGACCGGTCCGGCTACCGGCCGGGTCGGTTCCGGCGCTGCTCAATCCGCCCGAGCCGGCCGCCGCCCGCCTCCTCCCGCCGTCCGACCCGTACCTGCAGGCCCGCGACCGGAACCTGGCGCTGCCCGACCGGGACCACCAGAAGGCGCTGTACCGGATCCTCGGCAGTCCCGGCGCGGTGCTGGTGGCCGGCGAGATCGTCGGCCTCTGGCGACCGAAAGCCAGCGGCCGACGGCTGGAGTTGACCATCAGCTTGTTCACCCGGCTGAAGGCGCCGGCCCGGGCCGCGGTCGAGGCGGAGGCGGAGCGGGTGGGGGCGGTCCGGGGCGCCTCGTCGACGACGGTGCGCTACGAGCCGCCCTGATCGCCCCGGCCGATCGTCCGGGTCCCTCCCCGATCCGAGAGAGGCGCCGACCGACCCGGCTCCTCGGGGAGTGGATGATGGCGCGATGGTGATGTACGGGGCCGGACGGACGCGAACCGGGCGGCGCGCCCGCGCCGACCGTCGACTGGCGGTGGTGGCGTTGGCCGTGGCGGCGATCGCCGCCGGGTGCGGCGGGTCGTCCAGCGGCGGCAGCAGCCCGGCCGCGGGCTCCAGCGCGGGCAGCGGCCCGGCCTCCGGCAGTTCGAGCGGCTCCGGCGGTAGCGGCACATCGGCACCCGGCGGGGCGCTGGCCGGCGGCCCGTCCGGTGGGGTCCCGGCGACCACCCCGGCCGCCGGCGGCCCGACGGCGTCCATCGACTGCGGGTCGGTCATCGCAACTTCGGCAGCCCCGGCGACAGGCCGATCTGTCATCTTGGGCGCGGTGGCTCTCCCCGCGTTCCAGCCGGTCGCGGCGGCCACGTCGGGAAGCACCGATCCCTCCGCCCGGCTGTTCGCCAAGGTCGGTCTGCAGGTCCGGGCCGGGACGACCGTCGAACTGACGGTGCCCAGCGCGCTGACCAGCCGGGCCCGGATCGGGTGGGGAAGCGGCGCCGCGCCGTCGGCCGACGTCCGCATTTCCTGCCCGGTCGGCGCCGGAGCGTCCGGACAGCCGTGGGTCACCTTCGCGGGCGGGTTCTACGCGTCGGCGCCATTCTGCCTGCCCCTGATCGTGCGCACCCCGACCGCCACCGCATCCGTCACGATCGGCATCGGCACCTCCTGCCGCCAGTCCGGCCCGGTCCGCTGACCGCCGCGGAACCGGGGTTCGGGGGGCTCGGCCCCCCGGCCGGGTTGCGGCCCTCGGACCTTCGAACCTGAAGGTCACACGAGACCAGCCCGTGGGCGAGGGGGGAGTTGAACCCCCACGTCCGTTAGGACACACGGACCTGAACCGTGCGCGTCTGCCATTCCGCCACTCGCCCGAGTGCGATCATCACCGTACCACCGAGACCTGACCGCCTGTGCAGTCGGTGTCCGGCACCTGCAAGCATACGATCTGTCGGACCGGGAAGGGAGGCCGGGCATGGGTGTCCTGCAACGCTTCGAGCGTCGCCTGGGCGGCCTCGTCGAGGGTGCCTTCGCGAAGGTATTCAAGGGTGGAGTGGAGCCGGTTGAAATCGCCAGTGCACTGGCGAGAGAGACTGATGACCGCCGGGCCATCAGCGCCAACCGAACCTTGGTGCCGAACGAGTTCGCCGTTGAGCTCGCGAGCGGCGACTACACCCGGCTGGCTCCATATAAGAGCGCGCTGTGCGACGAGCTTGCGGCGATGGTCCGTGAGCATGCGGCCGAACAGCGGTACACGTTCGTGGGTCCGGTCAGCATCAGGCTGGCCGAGGCCACGGACCTGGACGTGGGGGTGTTCCGCATCCGAAGCAGCGTCGCCGCGGCCGATGCCGGCGGCTTTCCGAACCGTGGCGCCTCCGGGCGCACCGGGCGAGGCGGTCCCAGCCGTCCCCGCCTGGTCATCACGACCAAACCCAGCGGGGGCGGGGGCGGTAGTGAACGCGAGTACGTGCTGGACAGCGAGGTTGCGCTGATCGGGCGCAGTGTCGAATGTGAAATCCGTCTCAACGATACGGGGGTCTCCCGCAAACACGCGGAGATCCGCCGGATGCCCGACGGTCGGCACGTGTTCGCCGACCTGGGGTCGACCAACGGCAGCCTCGTGAACGGGCGGCCGGCCTCGCAGGCCCGGCTGGCCGACGGGGACCGGGTCGAGGTCGGCAACACGGTGATCGTCTATCGCAACGAGGAGCAGCGCGCTCCTTCCCGCGACCGGCGGCCCGCCGCGCCCGAGGCGGTCGACGCCGACCCGCGCGACCCGTACGGAAACCGGGGCGGCTATCCGGAACCCGACCGGGGCGGTCGTGACCCGGGCGGTCGCGATCAGGGTGGCTTCCCGTACCCACCCGGCCCCGACGACGGCCGACCCGACCCCCGGGCCGACCCACGGGCCGACCCCCGCTCGGATCCCTACGGCGGTCGCGGCGCACCCGACCCCTACCGTGGCGGCCCGCCGCCCGCGGCCGACCCGTACGCCGCGCCCGGCTACGGACCGGACGGTTTCCCGGAGCGCGCCGGCTACGGCGCTCCGGCCCGGTCGGGGGCTCCCGAGGAGTACGACGAGAGCACGGTCGGCCCCCGTCGCGGCGATCCCTACGCCGAGCCGGAGCGCGACCCGTACGGCAGCCGGGGTGGCGCCCCGGACCCGTACGCCCAGCAGCGGCCGGATCCTTACGGGGCGCCGGCCGACCCGTACCAGGGCGGCGGCGACCCGTACCAGCAACGACCCGGCTCGCACCGTGAGCCGGCGCCCCGGCACGACCCGCAGCGGTACGGGCCGCCGCCGGGCGCCGGTGAGCCGGATCCGTACTGGCAGCAGCGCGACGACAGCTACCCGCCCGCGGACCCGTACGCCCGCGGTCCGGAGCCGGGCCCGGGCGGTAGCCAGGGCCCGGTGTACGGCGACGTCCGGGATGCGCGTCACCGCCGGGGCGACGTCGACGACAGCGACCCGCGGGGCGGCCGGCACGAATTTCCCGACCGCTCCTGGTAGACGGTGATCAATGCGCGGGCCCGTCCGGGCCTGAAACGATGAACAGCTCTGCCCCGAGCGACCTGATCCTGCTCCTGGTCAAGGTCGGGTTTCTGGTTCTGCTCTGGGCGTTCGTGCTGTTCGCGGTGCGGGCGGTGCGGTTGGACCTGTTCGGTCCGACCCGCCGCCAGCAGCGGGGGCCGGCCGCCGTGGGGCGGCCGGCCCCGGCCCGGGCGCCCCGCCCGCCGGCGCCGGGCCGTCGGGCCCACACTCCGAGCAAGCTCGTCGTTACCAAGGGTGCTTTGGCAGGGACCACTCTGAGTCTCGGACCGGCACCTGTCACCATCGGTCGGGCCGATGACTCGACACTGGTCCTCACGGACGACTTCGCATCTGGACGACATGCGAGACTCGTCCTCCAAGACGGCCAGTGGATGATCGAGGATCTCGGTTCGACCAATGGCACGTACCTCGACCGCACGAAAGTGACCACGCCCATGCCGGTTCCCATCGGCGCTCCGGTCAGGATCGGTAAAACCGTCCTGGAGCTGCGCAGGTGACATTGCGTCTGCACTACGCCCTGCGCTCGGACGTCGGCCACGTCCGGGAGGGCAACGAGGACTCCGCCTACGCCGGCTCCCGCCTCATCGCGGTGGCCGACGGCATGGGGGGCCACGCCGCGGGCGAGGTGGCCAGCTCAACCGTCATCGGACTGCTCGCGCACCTCGACGAGGACGTGGCCGGCGGAAACCTGCCGGACGCCCTCGCCGAGGCGTTGCGGGAAGCCAACGCCCGACTCCGCGAAATGACGTCCCGGGACGGTTCCCTGGACGGCATGGGCACCACGGTCACCGCCGTGCTGTCCTCCGGCAGCCGGCTCGGGGTCCTGCACGTCGGGGACTCCCGGGCCTACCTGCTGCGCGACGACGAAATGGTCCAGATCACCCACGACCACACCCTCGTGCAGGATCTGGTCGACCAGGGCCGCATCACCGCCGATCAGGCCGGCAGTCACCCGCAGCGGTCACTGCTGATGCGCGCGTTGGACGGCCGGGACGTCGAGCCGGACGTGATGGTCCGCGAAGCTCGGCGGGGGGATCGCTACCTGCTGTGCACCGACGGACTGTCCGGGGTGGTCAGCGACGAGACGATCTTCGACACGCTGCTCCTGCCGACCCCGCAGGAAGCCGTCGACCGACTGGTCGATCTGGCTCTCAAGGGCGGCGGGCCGGACAACGTGACGGTCGTCGTGGCCGACGTGGTCGACGACGGCGCGGCCTACCCCGACCACCCGTTGGTCGGCGGCGCGGCGGCCGAGAAGGGCGTCGTCGCCGGGGCGGTGGCTGCGTCGGACGGCGCCTCCACCGGCGAGCTGGACACCTCCGCCGGCCGGGCCGCGCACTACCGGCGCCAGGCCAACCTCACCGACACCGACCCGCACGGCGAGTTCGCCTCCGACTTCGAGTCCGACCTGGACGCGGGCCCCTCGCCCGAGCGGTCCCGCCGGTCCTCGAAGCGCCGCGGGCGCAAGATCGCCGTGGTCGCCGGGGTGGTCGTCGTGCTGGTCGCCGCGGGAGCGGCGGCCGGCTGGGCCTATCTGCGCACCCAGTACTACGTCGGGGTCGACCGCGACCAGGTCGCCGTCTTCCAGGGCGTGGACACCAGCCTGGCCGGGGTGTCGCTGTCGAGCGTGCAGAAGCGGTACATGCCGCTCGCCCAGCTGCCCGAGTTCGCCCGGCCGCAGGTGCGCGAGGGGATCCCGGCCGACAGCCGCACGGACGCCGAGAAGATCATCGCCAACCTGGCCGCGAACGGCGCGACCAGCACGCCCACCCCGAGCCCGACCCCCACCCCGACCCGGCCGAGACCGACGATCGGAACGCCGGCCAAGGCGACCGCCGTCCCCAAGAAAGCCACCGCGGCCGCCCTGCCCTGTCTGACTGTGACGGCCGCCGGTGCGGCCCGACCTCCCGGCTGCGTAACCACGACCATCCGATGAGTCCCCCGCCCCGACCACGGGTTCCCGGCAGCGTCGCCGGGAGGCGGTTCGGCGGTGCCGGTTCCCTGATCGATCGGACCGGTATCAGCCGGTTCGGGGGGAACACCGAGATCCGGGGCGGCCGGTCGGCCCGGGACGAGGCGTTCGCGGAGCTACCGCACCGCAACCGGGAACTGACCCTGCTGATCTTCGCGGGGCTGCTGTCGACCGCCGCGCTGGCCGCCGTCCGGTTCGCCCACAACGGGACGCTCACCGCGGACGTCGGCTACGACGGGCTCACGTTCTTGGCGCTGTGGGCCGTCGGCCACCTGGCCGTGCGCCGGCTGGCCCCGGCCGCCGACCCGGTGCTGCTACCGCTGGCCGCCGCGCTCAACGGCCTCGGACTGGTCATGATCTACCGGATCGACCTGGAAAAGGCCGACACGGCCAAGCGGCTGCACGAGTCCGCTCCCCGGTCGGCCGCCCCGCTGCAGCTCATGTGGACGTTCATCGCGATGGGCGCGTTCATCGCGGTCCTGTGGCTGGTGAACGACCACCGGATGCTGGCCCGGTACTCCTATACCGCCGGCCTGGCCGGGTTGGCCTGCCTCATGCTGCCGGCCCTGCCCCACTTCGGGGCCTCGATCAACGGGGCCCGGCTGTGGCTGCGGGTCGGCCCGTTCACGTTCCAACCCAGCGAGGTCTCCAAAATCCTGCTGATGATCTTCTTTGCCGGGTACCTGGTGAACAAGCGCGAGGTCCTGGCGCTGACGTCGCGCACGTTCCTCGGCCTGCCGCTGCCCCGGGCCCGGGACCTCGGGCCGGTTCTGGTCGCCTGGCTGGCCAGCATCGCGGTGCTGGTCGTCGAGAAGGACCTCGGCTCGTCCCTGCTGTTCTTCGGGATGTTCCTGGTGATCCTCTACGTGGCCACGGAACGGGCGTCGTGGCTGGTCATCGGGCTGCTGCTGTTCGTCCTGGGCGCGTTCTCGGCCAACCTGATGTTCGCCCACGTGCACGAGCGGGTGAACATCTGGCTGCACGCGTTCAATGGCACCAACCCGGCCAACTCCTCCTACCAGCTCGTCCAGGGCCTGTACGGCTTCGCGGCCGGGGGCATCACCGGGACCGGTCTGGGCCAGGGCCACCCGACCACCGTGCCGTTCGCCAACACCGACTTCATCATGGCCAGCCTCGGTGAGGAACTCGGCCTGATCGGCGTCATGTCGATCCTGCTGATGTACGCGCTGATCGTGATGCGGGGCCTGCGGGCCGCCACCGGCGTGCGCGACCCGTTCGGCAAGCTGCTGGCCACCGGCCTGTCGTTCTCGCTCGCCCTGCAGGTGTTCGTGCAGGTGGGCGGGGTCATGCGGCTGATCCCGCTGACCGGTCTGACCCTGCCGTTCCTGTCCTACGGCGGTAGCTCGGTGGTGGCCAACGCGGCGATCATCGCGCTGCTGCTCCGGATCAGCGACGCGTCGCGGCACGGGATCTCGCCGGCCCCGGCGGCACCGCTCTTCGACCCGTCGGCGGTCGCGGACAGCCCGACGCAGGTGGTGCGGACGACGTGAACGGGCCCGTCCGCAAGGTTGCGGTCGCGTGCATGGTCCTGTTCGCGGCGCTGATGATCAACGCCAACTGGATCCAGGTCGGCGACGCGTCCAACCTGAAGGCTGAGCCGTCCAACAGCCGGCAGGTCAACCAGAAACTGGAACGCCAGCGGGGCACGATCGTGGCCGGCAGCGACACGATCGCCGACTCGGTGCCGGTCAACGACCAGTACCGCTACCAGCGGCGGTACAGCAACGGGCCGCTCTACGCCAACGTCACCGGCTACGACGCCCTGGTCAACGAGACGGCTCTCGAGAAATCCCAGGACGCGTTCCTGTCCGGGTCGGACGACCGGCTGTTCGTCTCGCGGGTCTCCGACCTGCTGACCGGGCGCAAGCAGCGCGGCGGCACCGTGGTCACGACCATCGTGCCGGCCCTCCAGCAGGTCGCGGCGGCCCAACTGGGCAACCGCAAGGGCGCCGTGGTGGCGTTGAACCCGCAGACCGGCGCCATCCTGGCCATGGTCACCGCGCCGACCTACGACCCGAACACCTACGCCAGCCACACCGCGGCCACGGTCACCCAGTACGACAAGACGTTGAACGCCGACCCGAACCAGCCGCTGCTCAACCGCGCGGCCCAGCAGACCTATCCCCCGGGCTCGACGTTCAAGCTGATCACGGCGGCGGCGGCCCTCGAATCCGGCAAGTTCACCCCGGACTCGAAGGTCAACAGCCCGACCGTGCTGCAACTGCCCCAGAGCAGTACCCCGCTGACCAACTTCGGCGGCGAGTCCTGCGGCGACGGGGTCCAGGACACGATCAGGGACGCGCTGCGGATCTCGTGCAACACCGCGTTCGGCTCGCTCGGCATGGCCATCGGCGCCAACGCGATCGCCGATCAGGCGGCGAAGTTCGGGTTCGGTTCCACGATCCCCGGCTTCCCGCTGGCCGAGGCGGAGAGCGTCTTCCCACCCGGCCTGCAGAACGACAAGGCGCACACCGCCCAGTCCGCGATCGGCCAGTTCGACGTCCGGGTGACGCCCCTGCAGATGGCCGAGGTGTCCGCGGCGATCGGTAACGACGGCACTCTCATGAAGCCCTACATCGTCGACAAGTACCTTGGACCGGACCTCAAGACGATCAGTACGACCTCCCCGAGCACGCTGTCCAAACCGATCAGCGGCGACGTCGCCGCCGAGCTCAACCAGATGATGCAGCTGGTGGTGACGAGCGGCACGGGGACGTCGGCGCAGATCCCGGACGTCGCCGTCGCCGGAAAGACCGGGACGGCCGAGCACGGCAACGGGGCGCCGGCGCACGCCTGGTTCACCGGGTTCGCGCCGGCCCAGAACCCCAAGGTCGCGGTGGCGGTGATCGTCGAGGACGGCGGCGGCGAGCTGGCCGCGACCGGTGGGGCGGTCGCCGCCCCCATCGCGCAGCAGGTCATGGCCAAGGCTCTGGAGGTTTTGAAGTGAGTGTGCAGCCCCCGGCGGGCGCGGGTGAGCCGGTCGTGCTCGCCGGTCGCTACCTGCTCCAGGGCAAGATCGCGGCGGGCGGGATGGGCGAGGTCTGGCGGGCCATCGACCAGACCCTCGGCCGCCCGGTGGCGGTCAAGCTGCTGCGACCCGAATACGCCTCCGACGACTCGTTCCTGGTCCGCTTCCGGGGTGAGGCCCGGCACGCCGCGCGCCTTTCGCACCCGGGGGTGGCGTCCGTCTACGACTACGGCGAGGTCCGGACCGGCAACGCCCGACCGACCGCCTACCTGGTCATGGAGCTGGTCGAGGGCGAACCGCTGTCGGCGCTGCTGCACCGCGAACACCGGATCGACGCCGTCCAGATGCTCGACATCCTGGGCCAGTCGGCCGCCGCGTTGCAGGCCGCGCACGCCCAGGGCGTCGTCCACCGGGACGTGAAGCCGGGCAACCTGCTGGTCCGCAACGACGGCGTCGTCAAGGTCACCGACTTCGGGATCGCCCGGGCCATGGACGCGGCGCCGCTCACCGCGACCGGGATCATGATGGGCACGGCTTACTACGTGTCACCCGAGCAGGCCTCCGGCAAGACGGTCACCCCGGCCAGCGACGTCTACTCGCTGGGCGTGGTCGCCTACGAATGCCTTTCCGGCCGCCGGCCGTTCGACGACCGCAACCCGATCGTCGTCGTGCTCGCCCACCAGCAGGACACCCCGCCGCCGCTGCCGGCCGACGTGCCGGCGCCGGTGCGGGCCCTGGTCGAATCGGCGATGGAGAAGCAGCCGTCCCGACGCCCGGCGTCAGCCGAGGAATTCGCGCGGACCGCGATGAACCTGCGCCAGAGCCTCCTGTGGGAGGACGGGTCGACCCGGGCCGGCGGAGCGCCACTCGGCCGGCCGGCCGGGTCCGGACCGGACAGCCCGGGCGGGGCGCTGGTGCCGGCCCCGGGCCGGTCGCCGGCCACCCGCGCCCCCGTGTCCAGCTCGACGGTCGCGCCGTGGGACCGGGACTGGAACGCGCCCGCGCCGGCCGGCGCCTCCGACACCCGCGGGATGATGATCCCCGGGTTCGACGAGCAGGGCCCGTACGCCGATGACACGCGCTACGCGCCGGGCGGCGGCTACGACGCCGGCCCACGGCCGGCCGGCCACCGGCCCGCCGGTGGCCGCCGGCGGGCCGGCGGCCGGGGGATCGCCGGCGGGGCCGTCCCGGGCTTCGGCGGCCGGCCGCGCATCCCGCTGCCACTGCTGGTGGCGTTGCTGGTGGCCACGGTGATCATCACCGCCCTCATCACCCGCTCCCTGGCCGCGACCACGTCGACGGCCAGCGGCGCGAGCGCCCCGTCCGCGACGCGACTGCGACCCCTCCCCGCCACCGCGGAGGGCAAGGGGGAGGATGTAAGGACCGCATCCATGGCGTGGGGCTCTGGAACGCGGGGTCACGGGACGCGGATAGCGGACGCACAGGGTGCTGGGGGCAATTGAGATGTACGGAACCGAGCCCCGGCTGGTGGGAGGCCGATACGAAATCGGCCCGGTGCTCGGCTACGGCGGTATGGCGGAGGTTTACCGGGGCCACGACGTACGCCTCGGCCGCGAGGTCGCGGTCAAGACGCTGCGCGCCGACCTGGCCCGCGACCCCACGTTCCACACCCGCTTCCGGCGCGAGGCCCAGTCCGCCGCCGCGCTGAACCACCCGGCGATCGTGTCGGTGTACGACACCGGCGAAGACGTGGTCAACGGCGTCACCGTCCCCTACATCGTCATGGAATACATCGAGGGCCGGACGCTGCGCGAGGTCGTCCAGGACCAGGGGCGGTTCACCGAACAGCGCGCCCTCGAGATCACCGCCGACGTCTGCGCCGCGCTCGACTACAGCCACCGGATGGGCATCATCCACCGGGACATCAAGCCGGCCAACGTGATGCTTACCCCGAACGGTTCGATCAAGGTGATGGACTTCGGCATCGCCCGGGCGACCGCCGCGTCGACCTCGACGATGACCCAGACCGCGCAGGTCATCGGGACCGCCCAGTACCTGTCGCCCGAGCAGGCCCGGGGCGAGACCGTCGATGCCCGCAGCGACGTCTACTCGACCGGCGTCTTCCTGTACGAGCTTCTGACCGGCAACCCCCCGTTCCGGGGGGACAGCCCGGTCGCGGTCGCCTATCAGCACGTCCGGGAAATGCCGCAGCCGCCGTCGGTCCACGACCCGGACATCAGTCCCGAGGCCGACGCGATCGTGTTCAAGGCGATGGCCAAGTCGCGCGAGGAGCGTTACCAGAGCGCCGGCGACATGCACGACGACATCGAGCGGGCCCTCAACGGCCGCCGGGTGATCGCCCCGCTGCTCGCGGCAGGCGGCACCACCGCGATGATGGCCGGCCCCGGCGGCCTGGGCGCCCAGAGCGGCACCACCCAGCGGATCCCGCCCGGCGGTTACGGCGACCCGACCGCCCGGTACGGCAACACCGGCTACCAGGACCCGTACGACGACCGCTACGGCCCGCCGACCGGCCAGTTCGCCGGGGACGACTACCCGGACAACTACGGCGGCGGCCCGAACGACGGCGGCGCCGCGACCAACTGGTGGAAGTACGCGCTGGCCGCCATCGGCGTCGTCCTGCTGTTCCTGGTCGTCTTCCTGGTCGCCAAGTCCGCCCTCGGCGGCGGGGGCGGCACGAAGGTCACGATCCCGAATGATCTCCAGAACAAGAACTTCGCCGGGGCGGAGAGCGAGCTGACCGACCTGGGCCTGCAGTCCAAGGTCACCCGGGCCAACAGTGCGACGGTCGGCGAGAACAACGTCATCAAGACCGACCCGGCCGGCGGAAGCAAGGTCAAGAAGGGCTCCACGGTCACGCTGACCGTGTCGTCCGGGCAGAGCAAGGTGCAGGTCCCGAACGTCCTGAACCTGCCGCAGGCGACCGCCACCGCCGCTCTGAAGCAGGCCGGGCTGAACTGGACGATCAATTCGGTGCCGGGCACGGCCGGTCAGACGGCCGGGAACGTGATCGCCACCGATCCGGCCCCCCTCACCAGCGTGCCCAAGGAGACCTCGGTCCAGCTGAACGTCGTGAATGGCAACGGCACCGTCAAGGACTTCACGAACCAGTCGTACGCGGCGGCCACGCAGGGCCTGGAGGCGCTGGGATTTACCAACATCGTCCCGCAGTACGTCTCCTCGACCCAGCCGGCCGGCACGGTGCTGAGCCAGAGCCCGAACAGCGGTCAGGCCCCGTTCAGCACCAAGATCACGTTGCAGGTCGCGGCGGCACCGACCCCCAGCCCGACGCCGTCCGCGTCGGCGACGACTGCCGCGCCGACCAACACTCCGACACCATCCCCGACGGACACCGGGATCAACATCGGTGACGGCCGCACGAAGCGTCCGCGCCCGCTGATTCCCTGACCCGGGAAACAGGGCGGGACCAGCTGGTGTTGCCGTGAAAGGCGGCTCGGGGGAGCCGGCCCGACGCGGCGGTACGGAGAGGTGTTCAGTGCAGGTTGAGATCTGGTCCGACGTGGTGTGCCCGTGGTGCTACATCGGCAAGCGGCGGTTCGAGCGGGCCCTGGCGTCCTTCGAGCACGCCGACGAGGTGGACGTCGTCTGGCGGTCGTTCCAGCTCGACCCGACCGCCCCGGCCGGCGGGCGGGACGGCGACGTCCTGGTCATGAAGTACGGGATGAGCCCCGAGCGGGCCGCGCAGATCCGGACCGACCTGACCGCGACGGCCGCCGCCGAGGGCCTCGAGTACCACCTGGGCAATGAGCGGAATCCGAATACGTTCGACGCCCACCGGGTGATCCACCTGGCCGCCTCGAAGGGGCTCGGGGACGCGGCCGAGGAACGGCTGTTCGCGGCCAACTTCACCGAGGGCGCGAACGTCGGCGACCCGGCCACCCTCGTCCGACTGCTGGCCGGCATCGGGGTCGCCGAGGACGAGACCCGCGCGGTGCTCGCCTCCGACGCGTACGCGGCCGACGTCCGGTCCGACCTCGAGGAAGCCCGGGCGCTGGGCGCGACCGGGGTGCCGTTCTTCGTCCTGGACCGGGCGATCGGCGTTTCCGGCGCCCAGTCGCCGGACCTGATTGCCGACGCCCTGCGCCAGGCCTGGGCCGGCCGCGCCACCGAACCCGCCCGGAGCTGAACCCGGCCTGGCCCTGGCCGCACGAAGCATCCCGCCTGAGGTCCTCACCGCCGACCGGCCGCCTCGGACGGAACTAGGCGAAGGCGGCGACGCGCAGGGTCTCCACCTCGTCGGCCAGGCCGGGGGCCAGCTTGAGGGCGTCCGGGTCGCCGCACACCGACAGCCAGCGGGCCAGCAGCAGGTGACCGCCCTGGGTCAGCACCGATTCGGGATGGAACTGCACCCCTTCCAGGGGCAGGATCCGGTGCCGCAGGGCCATCACCACCCCGCTCGCGGTGCGGGCCGTCACCTCGATCTCGTTGGCCGGCAGGGTCGACTCGTCCACGGCCAGCGAGTGGTAGCGGGTGGCGGTGAACGGCGACGGCAGGTCGGCCAGCACCCCCACCCCGGAATGCGAGACCACCGAGGTCTTGCCGTGCAGCAACTCGGGCGCGCGACCGACCACTCCGCCGTGGGCGACCGCGATCGCCTGATGCCCGAGGCACACGCCGAGCAGGGGGCGGCCGGCCGCGGCACAGGCCCGCACCATCGCGACGCTCACCCCGGCCGCCTCCGGGGTCCCCGGACCGGGCGACAGCAGGACGCCGTCGATCCCGAGGGCCGGCAGGTCGTCCACCGACACCTCGTCGTTGCGCCGGACGATGCACTCGGCGCCGAGCTGCCCGAGGTACTGGACCAGGTTGAAGACGAACGAGTCGTAGTTGTCGACCACCAGGATGCGCATCAGGTCTCCGATCCCGACTCCGGTGCGCCGGCGGCGGCCTGGCTGGCCGCGAACTTCTCCGCTTCCTCGGCCCGCAGGGCCCGGCGCAGAACCTTGCCGATGCCGACCTTGGGCAGCTCGTCGCGGAACTCGTACAGCTTCGGCACCTTGTACGCGGCCAGATTCGCCTTCGCGTGGGCCGCGACCTCCTCGACGGTCAGCGTCTGGCCCGGCCGCACGACGATGAACGCCTTCACCGTCTCGCCCCGGTAGGGATCGGGCACCCCGATCACCGCGACGTCCTGGATCTGGGTCAGCCCGGCCAGGACCTCTTCGACGTCGTTCGGATAGATGTTGAAGCCGCCCGCGATGATCAGTTCCTTCTTGCGGTCGACGATCTCGAACCAGCCGTCCTCCCCCATCCGGGCGATATCGCCGGTGAGCAGCCACCCGTCCTCGGTCAGGGCCTCGGCGGTCGGTTCGGGGGCGTTCCAGTAGCCGACGAAGATCTGCGGACCGCGGACGGCCAGTTCACCGGTCTCCCCGACCGGGGTCTCGACGTCCGGGTCGTGATCGGACACAACCTTGCACTCGGTGGACGAGATCGGCAGGCCGATCGAGCCCGGGCGGTACGGCCCGGTCAGCGGGCCGGCGTGGGTGACCGGGGAGGTCTCCGTAAGGCCGTAGCCCTCGACGATCGGATCCCCGGTCGCCGCCGCCCACCGCTCGGTGAGGTCGGCGGCCAGCTTCATCGACCCCGACAGGCAGCCGTTGATCGAGGTCAGGTCGGTCTCGGCCGCCCGCGGGCTGGCCAGCAGGGCCGAGTACATGGGCGGTACGCCCGGGAAGATCGTCGGCTGGTACTTCGCGATCGCGTCGAAGGCCATGTCGACGTCGAAGCGGGGCATCAGGATGAGGCGCGCGCCCAGCGACATGCCGAGCGTGACGCACAGCGTCAGGCCGTAGGCGTGGAACATCGGCAGCACGCACATCATCACCTCTTCACCCTCCTTGGCCTCGGTGAACCAGGCCCGGCACTGGCAGACGTTGGCAATGAGGTTGCGGTGGGTGAGCATCGCGCCCTTGCCGGCCCCGGTGGTGCCGGTCGTGTAGAGCAGGACGGCGACGGCGGTCGGGTCGACCGGCGCCTGGGTGACCTTCGTCGCGCGCCCGGACGCGAGGACGTCGGCGAACCGCAACGCGCCGGCATCCGCCGGGACCGGGTGCACCAGCTCGGCGCGCAGCTTGCGGGCCTTCGCGACCGGCAGGCGCAACGCGAGCTGGCTGCGCCTGGGCAGGTAGTCCACCACCGACGTCACGATGACCTCCCGGACGGCCGTGCCGCCCCGGGCCCGGGCGCCGGCGACGGTGGCGAACGTCCGGTCCAGGCAGATGACCACCTCGGCGCCCGAGTCGACGAGCTGGTGGGCGAGCTCGGACTCGGTGTAGAGCGGGTTGCCCTCGACGACGATCGCGCCCAGCCGCAGCACCGCGTAGAACGCCATCAGCGTCTGCGGGCAGTTCGGCAGGATGATCGCGACCCGGTCGCCCGGCTTCACCCCGAGCTTCGCGAGGCCACCGGCCAGCGCGTCGGTCTCGGTCAGCAGCTGCGCGTAGGTCAGGTCCAGGCCGAGGAACGTGGCCGCGATCTGCGTGGGCCACCGCGCGGCCGTGTCATCGAGCAGGCTGTTGAGACCGACCGCGGGTACCTCGACGTCGGCCGGCACGCCCTCGGCGTACCAGGCCAACCACGGCCGCGACGCGTAGGACTGCGGCTTTCCGGCCGGTGCGGCCGGCTCCGCCGGCTGCGCGTCCTGGTCGTCACTCATCGACAATCTCCTGTCTGCGCCGAACTCGGCGTCCGCCGAGAGTGGCCGAACCCGGCCTCCGCCGAGGTGCCCGAGCGCGGCGCCTACCGGAGTACCCGTCCCCCATTGTGTCAACTCTGTACCCGGATGTGGGCTACCGAATGGGGTGGACGGCACCGGCGACCGTCCCGGGCTCAGCCGGTGGCGGCCAGGGCGGCCGCCAGGGTGGTGGTCGGGCGGCCGATGAGCCGGGACAGGTCCCCGGAGTCGATGAACAGCTCGCCGGCCGCCACCGCGCGTTCGACATCGGCCAGGATCGCCGGCATCGGGGCCGGCAGACCGGCGTCGGTCAGGATCTGCTCGTACTCGGCCTGGGACACGTTCCGGTACTCCACCGGCGTGCCGCTGGCGGTGGTGATCGCGGCGGCCAGGCCGGCCCTGGTGAAGGAGTCGTCGCCGCCGAGCTCGTAGGTCCGCCCGGCGTGGTCGCCAGACGCCAGCACGGCCGCCGCCGCCTCGGCGAAGTCGACCCGCGCCGCCGCACTGATGCGGCCCTCCCCGGCCGCGCCGTACAACACGCCGAGCTGGCGGGCCGTGGGCAGCTGGGCCAGGTAGTTCTCGAGGTACCAGCCGTTACGCAGGAGGGCGAACGGCAGGCCGGAAGCCCGGATCACGTCCTCGGTCGCCTTGTGCTCGGCCGCGAGCAGCATCGACGTCGTGGCCGCATACGGTGCGCTGGTGTAGGCGAGCAGCTCGACGCCGGCGTCGGTCGCGGCCTCGATGACGTTCGTGTGTTGGGGCACCCGCTGGCCGACCTCGCTGCCGGAGATCAGCAGGACCTGGCGGGCTCCGTCCAGCGCGGCCCGCAAACCCGCCGGGTCCGAGTAGTTGATCGTCACGACCCGGACGCCCCGGTCGGCCAGATCCTTGATCTTCTCCGTGGCGCGGCCGCCGGCCACGATCTCGCCGGCCGGGACCCCCCGGGCCAGGAGGGATTCGACGGTGGCCCGGCCGAGGTGGCCGGTGGCTCCGGTAACGACGATCGACATGGCGGGCCTTTCGGTCGGTGGGGTTGACGACAGGCTCAACCGGCCCGCGACCGGTGTGCTTCCTTATTCGCGGTACCCACTTTGAGGTAAGGTACTGGCGTGTCGGTTAGTTCCCAGGTCAGCGTGTTCGATGAGCTTTTTCCGGTCGGCTCGTTCTCCCCGGCCTGCCCCACTCGGACCGTGATGGACCACGTGACCGGCAAGTGGGGGGTCCTCGTCCTCGCCGCCCTCACCGACCGCACGATGCGCTGGGGCGAACTGCGCCGCTGCGTCGAGGGGATCAGCGAGAAGATGCTCGCCCAGACCCTGAAGATCCTCGAGAAGGACGGCCTGGTCCGGCGGGACGCCCGGCCGGTCATCCCACCCCACGTCGAGTACAGCCTGACCCCGCGCGGCGACGAGCTCGTTGCCCTGCTGCACCCGCTCCTGCGGTGGATCGCGGCCAACGCCGAGGTCATTCTCGACGGGCACGGCGCCCCGGCATCCTGATCGGCCGGTCAGTGCAGGGGCCGGGCCAGCGGCACGTTCACGCTGCCCGTGTACGCGGGCAGCCGGGCGGTCGCCACGTCGGTCACGTCGTACCCGAGGCCGTAGGCCGCGACGTACTGCTGGTAGATCGTGACATCCTTCGAGGAGCCCAGCGCGGTCCGCAGGCGCGTCTGGTCCCCGATCGCGGTCACGGTGAACGGCGGCGAGTAGACCTGGCCGCCCAGCAGCAGCGTGTTGCCGACGCAGCGGACCGCCGTCAGCGCGATCACCCGCTGCCCCATGATGGTCATCGCGCTGGCCCCGCCGGCCCACAGCGCGTTCACCACGCCCTGCACGTCCTGCTGGTGAACGACCAGGTCATCGGCGGTGGGAGTAGGAACCCCGGGCGGAAACGGGCCGGCCGCGGCGCCCCGGGGCGCGTCGTCGAGCACGACCGTCACCGCCCGCCCGGTGGCCGGCGACAGGCCGACCGGGCCGGACAGCCGGGCGATCTGCGCCCGGGCCGCGGCGATCCGGGGGTCGGTGGCGTGGCTCCCGGTTCCCGCGTCGACCTTGGCGCGGAGGCCGGCGACGGTGCGGTCCAGGGCCGCCACCCGGTTCTGCTCGGCGGTGACCAGTTCGGGCAACGTGTCCCGGCGACCCGACAGCGCCGTTCCGGGTCGGTCGCCGCCGTCGAGCGAGACCGCACTGATCGCGAACAGCAGGCCCGCGAGGACCCCGACCGCCGGGACCGCGACCCGCCACCGACGGCCTTCCGGCGGCCCGTCAGCAGTCGGCGCGGTATCAGCGGTCGGCGCGGTATCAGCGGTCGGCGGCGCGTCGGGCGGTGGCGGCGCGGCCTCGGGAAGCGGGCCGGGAAGCCGGTCACGAAGACGCCCCAGCCAGCGGCGCGGCGCTCCAACCAGCATCGCCATCGTGTCCGCCTCCGGTACCTTGTGGCCGGATCTCAAGCGATCATCAGCGGTCGGCTCCCGGTCGTGATCAACGGCCCGGCTACGGCGGTGATCAGCTGATGCTCTTTGCTCTCCAACCTGGGCGCAGTGTTCCATAGCCAGATCGGCCCCGTCCGCCAGACCCGTACCGTTCGCCGACCAGAATGAACACCGACGATCGACAGAAAGGTCCACCGATGCCCGAGTCGCGTCGCCGCAAGCCCAAGAAGGCCCCGACCCCCGCGCTGGCCGGCGCGGCCCGGGTGCAGCGGCGCAAGCCGCCGTCCCGCCCGTGGGTACCGGCCCTGATGCTGGCCTGCTTCATCATCGGGGTCGCATGGCTGTTGCTTTACTACTTCTCCAGCGGCGGGTTCCCCGGCATGGGCCTGCTGGGCGCCTGGAACGTCTTCGTGGGCTTCGCGTTTGTCGTGGTCGGACTAGGTGTCGCTACTCAGTGGAGGTAAACGACTACGATCGAGCACCAGCGGCGTAGTTCCACCTCTGTAGTTCATCCCCAACCGTTGTCCACAGTGTGGAAGAACGGGCACCCAGCGCACGAAACGGACTTTTCCGGCCGCCGCGCCCGTAGCCGCCACAACAGAACCCCTCCGGGCCGCATCGCCGGAGGGGCCGTCGCCGAAGGACGGCCGAGCACCCGCCGAACGCTCAGATGAGCTCGAAGATGGTGGCGTTCGCGGTCCCGCCGCCCTCGCACATGGTCTGCAGGCCGTAGCGGATCCGGTTGGCCACCAGGTGGTGGATGAGTCGGGTCGACAGTTGGGCCCCGGAACCACCGAGCGGGTGGCCCAGCGCGATCGCGCCGCCCAGCGGGTTCAGCGCCGCCGGGTCGGCCCCGGTCTCGGCCAGCCAGGCCAGCGGAACCGACGCGAACGCCTCGTTCACCTCGAACGCGCCGATCTCGTCGATCTTCAGCCCGGACTTCGCCAGCGCCTTGGCGGTGGCCGGGATGGGCGCGGTCAGCATCGCGATCGGGTCGTCGCCGGCCAGCACCGCGGTGTGCACCCGGACCAGCGGCCGGAGGCCGAGCTGGGCGGCGCGCTCGCTGGTGGTCACCAGCAGGGCCGCCGAACCGTCCGAGATCTGCGAGGCGTTGCCGGCGTGAATGACCCCGTCCGGCTTGAAGGCCGGCTTGAGCTTGGCCAGCGACTCCAGAGTGCCCCCGCGCCGGACGCCCTGGTCGCCGTCGAACAGGAACGACGAGCCGTCCTCGGCCCGGGCCGGGACCCCGACGATCTGCTCGACGAAGGCTCCGGCGTCGATGGCGGCCGCCGCCCGCTCGTGCGACAGCAGCGCGAACTCGTCGAGCCGGGCCCGGGACAGGCCCCACCGCTCGGCGATCAGCTCCGCGCCGATGCCCTGGTTGAACGGCACGCCGTCGTACCGCGCGGCGAGCTTCTCGCCGCCCGGGATCCCGACCCCGCTGCCGACGCTCGACCCCATCGGGACCCGCGTCATCGACTCGACACCCCCGGCCACGGCCAGGTCGTACTGACCCGAGACGACGCCCGCCGCCGCGAAATGGAGAGCCTGCTGGCTCGACCCGCACTGCCGGTCGACCGTCGTCCCGGGCACCGACTCCGGCCAGCCGGCCGCCAGCACCGCCGTCCGCCCGATGTTGTTGGTCTGCTCGCCGACCTGGCTGACACAACCCCAGACCACGTCGTCCACCAGGGCCGGATCGATCCCGGTCCGGTCGACCAGCGCGGCCAGGACGTGGGCGGACAGGTCGGCCGGGTGCCAGTCCCGCAGCGCACCGTTGCGCTTGCCGATGGGCGTCCGGACCGCCTCGACGACTACCGCATCACGCATGGCTCATCACCCTCCAGTGGACTCTGGCTTCCGGCGGCGCACAAAAAACTAGGATCGCGCCGCGTTCGGCCGTCCAGCGGTACCGTCCGTGGCGCCGCGCAGAGGTATAAGAAGCTTCGACGCCCGCTTTGTTCCGGGCCTACTCTGGGGATGACCCAGGGCCGCGGTCCCGCTTCGCCGGGCCGCCCACCCGCCCCGCGGGTGGGCCCAGGGGTCCGCGACGGATCAGGGGGGTCCATGCGGCAGGAACATTCGTGGTCGCCACCGTTCGCGCGGGTGGCGGCGTACGGCGCGACCAGCGCGGTGCTGGTGGTGTGCGCGCTGGTCGGAGTGGGCCTCGACCAGGGCGGTCGGCTGCTCGTCGGGGTGGCGGCGGTCATCCTGGCCGGGCTCGCCCTCCGCGACACCGTGGCCCGCCCGACGGTTCGCGCCGACGTCGGCGGCGTCGAGATCCGCGACGGGCTGGGCCTGCACCGCCTGCCCTGGGTGGCCGTGCTGTCGGTGCAGGTCGAGACGGTCCGTCGGCGGCGGCGGATGGTCGTGCTCGACACCTTGGAAGTGGACACGATCGACGGCTTGTTCGTCCTGAGCCGCCGCCAGCTCGGCTCGCCGCCGGCCGATGTCGCCGCCGAACTCGAGCAGCTCCGCCTGACCAGCTTCTGACCAGGCCGCCCGGGGACGGGGCGACTCAGATGTTGCTGCCGCCCGGGACGGACGGGAAGAGCGACGGAAGCGACTCCACCTTGATGGCGACCGCCACGATCAGCGCCACGAACACGGCCCCGACCAGGGCACCCTGCAGCACCCGCTGTCGAGGCGGGACGGTCGTCAGGATCAGGCCGATCACCGCGCCGGTGATCAGCCCGCCGACGTGGCCGAACTTGTCGATGCCGGCGACGAAGAAGGTCAGCGCCAGGTTGATCCCGACGACGATCAGGATCGGCCCGGTGTTGACCTGCATCCGCCGGGCAACCAGGTAGTAGGCGGCGAACATGCCGAAGATGCCGGTCGACGCGCCCAGCGAGGACGCCTGCAGGCCGTGGACCAGGAAGCTCAGCGTGCTGCCGCCGACCGACGACACGAGGAACAGGGCCAGGAACCGCACCCGGCCGAGCGCCGCCTCGAGCTGGAAGCCCAGCAGGTACAGCGCGTACATGTTGAACAGGATGTGCAGCAGGCTGACGTGCAGGAACGCGGCGGTCAGGAGCCGGTAGTACTGGTGCTGCTCGGCGATCGCGTAGCCGTTCAGGAAGAACCGGTCGGTGAACTCGTTCGAACGCCCGGACGCGTCCAGCCCCAGCCCGGGCGCCCCCTGGAGCAGGTAGGCCAGTACGCACACCGCGACCAGGACCTGGGTGACAACCGGGCGCCCGGCGTGCGCGGGATCGCCACCGAACCGGGTGTGCACCCGGCGGGCCGGGTTCGAGGCCTGCCGGGCCGCCCCGCCGCCGCTGCGGGCCCAGGTCCGGCTGGGCCGGTCCGCCCGGTCGCCGGACCCCGACCCGGACGAGCGGCCGGACCCGGCCGACCCGCCGTCCCGCAGTTCCTCCGGGCACTGGAAGCCGACCGACGCCTGGTTCATGCAGTCCGGGCAGATCGGCCGCCCGCACCGGACGCAGGAAACATAGGTCTCCCGGTCGGGGTGGCGGTAGCAGTGCGGCGGGACCGGCGCCGCGTCGGACGAGTCAGCCGGATCGGACGGCGGCGGCGCGGGGGCCGTCACGAACGTGCCGTCTGTGTCGCGTCCACGGGTCCTCGCTCCATACCGCTCTCAGCACCTACATCCGCTCCAACGATCCAGGTGGTGCCGCACGCTCCCATATTCGTCCCGGGCCGGTCTCACCGCGCAACGGGCGGGACCGGCCACCAGCCGACCCCGCCCGCCGACGGAACCCCGTCCGCCGCGCGAAAAGCTAGGGGCGCTTCTCGATCACGATCTCGTTGACGACGACATCGGTCCGGGGCCGGTCCTGGGCCCCGGTCGGCGCCTTGCTGATCGCGTCGACCAGTTCGCTGCCCCGGGTCACCTCACCGAAGATCGAGTGCTTCCGGTTCAGCCACGGCGTCGCCGCAACCGTGATGAAGAACTGGGAACCGTTCGTGCCCGGCCCGGCGTTCGCCATGGCCAGCAGGTACGGCCGGTCGAAGCTGAGGTCCGGGTGGAACTCGTCGGCGAACTGGTACCCCGGGCCGCCCCGGCCGCTGCCGAGCGGGTCGCCGCCCTGGAGCATGAAGTCCGGGATCACCCGGTGGAAGATCGTCCCGCTGTAGAGCGGCTGGCCGGCGTTCTTCTTCCCGGTCTTCGGGTCGGTCCACTCGCGGCTGCCGTCGGCCAGACCGACGAAGTTCGCGACCGTCTTGGGTGCGTGGTTCGGGAACAGGCGCACTTCGATGTCGCCCTCGCTGGTCCGCAGCGTCGCGTACAGCTCCTCGGCCATGACCCTCCTTCTGAACTCGGCTGTGCCGGGCCGCCCTTGCGCCGCCCGGGCCTGTCTCTCGTGCGATCGTATGCGGGTCTCGCGGGCGGTTGCTTGACCGCCGCCTGCCAGGGGTAGGTCAACCGGTGATCCTTACCGCTCAAGGCCGACGTCGTCCGTGATGAAAGGAAAGCCGATGGCAAGCAAGCTGCAGGACAAGCTGTCCACCGCCACCCACCAGACCGAGAAGGCGGTCGGCAAGGCGACCGGTAAGGCCACCGACGCGGCCGGTTCCGCGTTCGGCGCCGCCAAGGGCGCCGGCTCGACCGTCGCCGCCAAGGTGTCGGACGTCTCGCTGCCGACCCCGTCGCTGCCGAGCATCCCGACGCCGGACTTCAACCTGGCCGCCAAGCAGGCCAAGTTGTCCGGGCGGGCCGGGCGCAAGCTCGACGCGACCCGGGCCGCCGCCGAACTGTCGGCCGAGAAGGCCCGGCACGCGGGCGAGCTCAAGCTGACCAGGTCGAAGTCCAAGCGGGCCACCAAGAACGAGGCCAAGGCCCGCGAGCAGGCCGAGAAGGCCCAGCTGGCGCTCGAGAAGCGGCTCGGCAAGGCCGAGAAGAAGCTGGCCAAGGCGTCCCGCCGGCGTCGCCGCGGGGTGCTGTTCGTCCTGATCACGGGGGCCGGGGTGGCCGCCGCGGTGGCCGCCAAGTCGCGGGCCGGCAGCCAGCCGACTCCCGACGAGGTCTTCCCGCCCTCGAAGCCCGCCCAGACGTCGCCGGCCACACCCGACGTCGCGGGGCTGTAGCCCAGCTGGAAGGTGATCCAGGTTGGTACCGCACGCGCGGCACCGGTGCCGCGCGTGCGGTACCAACCTGCGCCCGTTAGTCGGGTCGCGTGGTCCGGATCGTGACCGGCACCGGCCCGATCCGGTAGGCGGCCGGCGCGTCGTCCGGCACCGCCGGCGCCGTCGGGCCGACCGGGCCGATCCGCTCGTAGGCCGCGCCGAGCGGCGGCCGGGGGTCCGGCTCGCCCTTGTTCGGCCAGTAGGCCATGGCCCGTTCGGCCTGGGCGGTGATGGTCAGCGACGGGTTGACGCCGAGGTTCGCGGTCACCGCCGAGCCGTCGCTCACGTGCAGCCCGTCGTACCCGTAGACGCGCTGGTAGGGGTCGACCACCCCGTCGGCGGGGGTCGACCCGATCGGGCAGCCGCCCAGGATGTG
>JAMFSN010000020.1 GCA_026225295.1 Frankia alni | reverse complement strand
AGCGCCCCCGCACCTCCACCGGCCCGCCAACGACGACAATCCCGACGCCCCCGGCAACCGTCATCGTCCCAGCGCTACCTAACCAACGCTGACCCAGCCAACCCGCGCCCACCGGCACCGAACCCCACCCCCGACCGACCAGCCCCGCCCGACCAGCCCCGCCCGACACGCAGACCGACCACGCCAACGCACGTCCCACCGCACGCTGACAACGACGACGGACGGGGCTCATGTCCCCGGGTCTACGCGAACCGCGGGTAGAGCGCGGCCACTCCACCGGACAGGCCGGATCGCACCTGCCGGCTGACATCGTCGGCGAGGATCTCGACGTTGCCCGCGACCAGTTCGTCCAGAGCGAGCTTGGCCACCACCGCCGGATCGCTCTTCGGGGCGTCGACGTGGCGGACCATGTCGGTATCCATGTAGCCGACGTGCAGCGCGCTGACCTGCGTGCCCTGGGCGGCCAGTTCCTGCCGGACCGCGTTGGTCAGGGACCATTCCGCCGACTTGGCGGCGCAGTAGGCCCCCGAAGCCGGGAAGTTCACCCAGGACAGGGCGGACAGGACGTTGAGGATCGCGCCCCCGCCGCCCGCGGCCAGCTGCGGAGCGAAGGCCCGCGTGACGGCCAGCGTCCCGAAGAAGTGGGTGTTCATCTCCAGCTGGATGTCGGCCAGGGAACCGGTGAGCAGCGAGGCGCCGGTCGACGAGCCGGCGTTGTTGACCAGCAGCGTCACGTCGCCGGTGATCTCGGCCGCCCGGGCCACCGACGACGGGTCGGTCACGTCCAGCGCGATCGGCGTCACCCCGGGCTGGTCAACCGAGTCGGGATTGCGGGCCGCGGCGTACACGGTGGCCCCCCGGGCCAGCAGTTCGGCGGCGAACCGGCGCCCGAGCCCCCGGTTGGCCCCGGTGACCAGAGCCGTACCTCCCTCGATCTGCATGGCCGTCCTCCTAGGTTGGACTTTCCAACCTACTCGCTCGGATCGAGCCTGGTAGAGCTGGACCGGAGGAGGCCGAGGGCTCCCGGGGCCGGGTGGTCGCATCCGGGTCGACCCGGGCCAGGATGCGCTCGTTGGCCGCGCGCAGGTCGCGCAGCGCGGCCGGGCTCAGCGCGTCGATGACCAACGCCCGGACCGTGGCGACGTGGCCGGGGGCGGCGCCGACCACCGTGGCCATCCCCTCGTCGGTGAGCCGGGCCCGGGTGTAGCGACCGTCCTCGGCGTCGGGTTCGCGGCGCAGGAAACCGTGCCGCTCCAACCGTTTGGCGGCGTGTGACAAACGCGAGAGCGAGGCATTGGTGACGGCCGCGAGCTCACTCATGCGCAGGGTCCGGTCGGCCTGTTCGGAGAGCATGGCCAGCACGATGTACTCGAAATAGTTCAGACCCGCGTCCCGCTCCAGCTGGGCGTCCAGCGCGGACGGCAACTTCACCATGATCCGGCTCAGGCTCAGCCAGGCGGCCCGCTCGTCAGGCGTCAGCCAGCGCGGCGGCGGGTCGCTCGCGGCGGACGCCGCTGGTGCTGCCACGACCGGGAGTCTAGATGACTTGACGATTCACGTCACTGCCCGTACCGTATTGACTTGAAGGTTCAAGTCTTCGGTCACCCGAAAGGCCCCGTCATGAGTGCCACCTCCGACCCGGTCGCCCCGGGCGCCGCTTTCGACACGTTCCTGCGCGAGGTCGCGCCGGCCGCCCGGAACCGGCGCCCGTGGACTCCGGCCGACGGGGCGATGCCGGCGCTCTACGTGAGCCACGGCGCGCCGCCGCTGTTCGACGACCCGCTGTGGATCAGTGAGCTGTTCGCCTGGTCGCAGCGGCTGCCGCAGCCGAAAGCGATCCTCATCGTGAGCGCCCACTGGGAGGCGGCGCCGCTGTCGCTGTCGGCCCCGGACGCGGGCACCCCGCTGGTCTACGACTTCGGCGGCTTCGCGCCCCGCTACTTCCAGATGACCTACCCCACGCCCGCCGCGAGCGCCCTGGCGGCGCAGGTCGCCGCCGCGCTGCCGGCCGGCGAGACCCTGCACCAGCACACCCGACGGGGACTCGACCACGGCGCCTGGGTCCCGCTGAAGATCATGTACCCCTACGGCGACGTTCCGGTCCTGCAGCTGAGCCTGCCCACCCACGACCCGGCCCGCCTGCTGGCCCTGGGCGGGCACCTGCGATCGCTGCGCGAGCAGGGGGTGCTGATCATCGGGTCGGGCTTCATGACCCACGGACTGCCGTACCTGACCCCCGCGATGTTCACCGGCAACGTCGTACCGTCCTGGTCGTCGGACTTCGACCGGTGGGCGGCCGAGGCCCTCGCCGCCGGGGCCGTCGACCGGCTCGCGGACTACCAGGCCCAGGCCCCCGGCCTGCCCTACGCGCACCCGACCGTCGAGCACTACATCCCGCTGTTCGTCACGCTCGGCGCGGCCACCGCGCCGGACGCGTCCGTCGAGACGACCGTCGAGGGCTACCGGTTCGGGCTGTCCAAGCGGTCGTTCCAGGTCGTCTGAGCGACGGGCCACGGTCAGGTGTTCGCCCCCCGGGCGATCACCGGCCAGCGGTCCACGACCGTTCCCGCGGCGACGACCGTGAGCTCGTCGGCGAGGTTCACCGCGGTGCAGACGTGGTTGGGCATCACCCGCAGTACGTCGCCCAGCACCAGCCGGTTCGCCGACCCGGGCCAGTCCACCGTCGCGTGATGCTCCGACAACGCGGTGATCCGGGCCGCCGGCTGGTCGGGTAGTCGCCCGAACCCGGACGTCCACGACGGCCGGTCGGCGCCGAGGACCTTGCTCCCGGCGTCCAGCACGATCCGGCCGGGCGCCGGGCGGCTGACGACGGTTGCCGCCACCGTCAACGCGACGTCCGCGGCCGGACAGGTGCCCAGCTCCCACTGCTGAGCGTCCCCGAAGACGTAGACGCCCGGCCGCAGCTCGGTTACGACGGTGGCCGCCCCCGTCGTCAGGGCGGCGGTCGGGGTGGAGCCGCCGCTGACCACGTCGATCGGGATGCCCGCCGACCGGACGGCCGCGGCGGCCCGACCGAGCGCCTGTTCCTCGTCGCGCGCGGCGCCGGCGGCGAGCCCCGGGCCGTAGCTGTGCCCGGGGAAGGTGAACACGCCCCGGACCCGCAGCCCGGCCCGGGCGGCGGCCACCGCGACCTGGCCGGCGGTCGCGGGCGCGACCCCGGTCCGGTGCTGGCCGCTGTCGATCTCGACGAGCACCTCGACCGGGGCCGGCCCGGCGTGCCGGGCCAGCTGGTCGACACCCTCCACCGAATCGACGCCGACCCGGACCGCGCACCGCTCGGCCAGCGCCCGCAGGCGCGACCCCCGGGCCCGGTCGACCCACAGCGGATAGGCGATGAAAAGGTCGGCGCACCCGGCGTCCGCGAACACCTCCGCCTCGGCGACCGTGGCCACCGTGAGGCCGACCGCGCCGGCGGCCAACTGCCGGCGGGCGATCTCGCCGCACTTGTGGGTCTTGGCGTGGGGCCGCAGGGCCAGTCCCCCGGCCCGCGCGCGGGCGGCCATCGCGGCCACGTTCCGGTCCAGAACGTCCCGGTCAACGACCAGGTAAGGCGTGGGGCGGTCCGCGGGGTTGCTCACCCCGTCATTGTCCGTCGGTACCCGGACCGGCCCGCCGGATGTGTGACGCTGACGCGATGGACACCACGGACTGGGAACTGCGGCTGGCCGCCGCCTGGGCCTCGCTCGACGACCTCGACGAGGAAACGTTCCGGGCCCGCATCGCGGCCCTGGCCGACGAGGCCGACCCCGGTTCCGGCATCGGAGACTTCGAGCGGGCCTGCGCGTTCGACTCCACCGGCCACTCCGATCGCGCGGTGCCGCTCTACCGGGAGGCGCTCGCGGCCGGGCTGACCGGCGTGCGCCGGCGCCGGGCAGTGATCCAACTGGCCAGCTCCCTGCGCAACCTCGGGCAGGCGACGACGAGCGTCGAGCTGCTCACCGCCGAGCCGCTCGGCAAGCGCAAGCGGGTCGATCTGGCCGTACCGACCAGGAGCCCCCGACGGATGGAACGCGCGACGCGCTCCGCGATAGACGTTCTGCCAGTCGATGAAGACAACTACCCGGTCGGGGCCGGGCGCCTCATCAATGAACAAACCCCGCCAGTCACGCTGGGCGCGACGACGGGGAGGAGTGGTTTCACTCTAGCCGCTCGTGGCCCGGGCGGGGCGGGCGATCTCATCGGACACGACGAGGACCTCGTTTCGGTAGCGGGGCAGGTACCGCACAGCAGCAGGGCTCCGGGCCCAGCCGAAGGGCAGCGACAGGGTCGTCCTGCGGGAGACCGGACGCTGTGCCGGGTCGTCGGTCGGCTGCCCGCTGTCGGCACGTTAATTCACAAGATCGAGCTACGTCCGAGCACCATCGCGGGTCGCGATCCGAACCGCCGCGGTCGTTCCTGGCGTCTCGCGGTTCGTCCCCGCCCCGGCACAGCAGCCGATCGGCGGGTCGATCACGATCTTAACGAGCCTCCACAAACCGGCCCGGAAGGTCGGCGCGGGCGTGTCCCGGTCCACGCGGAAAGCGCGGCGGCGGGATCAGGATCCGACGGTGGTCGGCATGCGGTCGAGGACGATCCCGAAGCGCTCCCGGTAGGCGGCCAGGACCTCGACGTCCGATCCGAGCACGGTTTCGTCCCGCTGCCCGCCCTCGGTGACGGTCAGCCGCCGGCCGGCCAGGGTGACGTGCCCGCCGGTCGCGGTCAGGCGGGAGCAGACCGGCCCGGCCCGGAAGTGCGAACCCGGGGACGTCTGCTGCCACCAGCAGGTCGGCCCGAAGTCGGGCAGGTCCCGGGGTCGCGTTTCGAGCCGGTACTGGGGCTCGCCCACCTGCGGCCCGATGCCCTCCCCAGTGACCAGCAGGGCCAGGTGGTCGAACGGCGGTCCCAGCCCGCCCGATCCGAAAACCCGGCCGGCGAGCAGCGAGACCTCGAAACCCAGAGTGGTCAGCAAGGCCGCGAACAGCCCGTTGAGCTCGTAACAGAAGCCGCCCAGGCCACGCGCCACGATCTTGTCAAAGAGATCGGCTGGAGCCAGCGAGATCGGCTCCCCCCGGTGGATGCTGAGATTCTCGAACGGCACCGCAAGCAGGTGACGCCGGTGCAGGTCGCGCAACGTGGCCAGGGTCGGCGCGGGACGGGCGGCCACCTCGATACGGGCCAGATAAGCCTCGACCTCATCGTCCGGCAACGGTTCCACCCGCCCATCCTGACCGGCCCGCGGCAGACCGGTGAGGTTCGGGGTAGACCTGTGAGTGAGTCACACATAGGTTCTCCCCTATGACGACGACTCTGGAGACCAAGTTCACGATCACGTCATGGGACGAGCAGCCCTACCGGGAACTGCCCGACGGCAGCAAGTTCACCCGCGCCGACGTGGTCCTGACCGGCACCGGTGACGGCCTGGATGCGGCCACGTTCGAGGCGCTGATGTACTACCGGCCCGACGGGACCAGCAGCTACACGACTCTGACCCGGATCGTCGGCGAACTGGCCGGGCGTTCGGGCAGCTTCGTCCTGCGCGGCGACGGCACGTTCGACGGCACGGCCGCCCGGGGCGAGTCCACGGTGGTGACCGGCTCGGGCACCGGCGGCCTGGCCGGGATCACCGGCTCCGCCCAGAGCGTCTCCACCCACGCGGACTACCCCTTCATGCCGTTCACGCTGCGCTTCGACCTCGGGTGAGCCAACCGGGTCCCGAAGCGAACGTGCTCGGGGCACTCGCGCAGGCGGTGGCCGATCACAGTGAGCGGACCGTCGCGGCGACCGGCGGGCACTCCCCGTCCGCCGTGGCGGCGCTGTGCGCGCTGCACGAATTTCTCGACCGGCCGACCCTCGACCAGCTGCGCCGGGTCCTCGGGCTGACACCGTCGGGGGCGGTCCGGCTGGTCGACCGGCTCGCGGACGCCGGACTGGTGACCCGCGGTCCCGGGGCCGACCGCCGGTCCCGGGCCATCGAACTGACCGACGAGGGCCGGCGGGTCGCGGCCGACCTGGCCGCCACCCGGGCCCGCACCCTCGAGGGACTGTTGGACGGCCTGTCCGGCAACGAGCGGACCACGCTGCACGCCCTGCTGGGCCGGGTGATGGCCAACGTGGTGGCAGCCAAGGACGGCGGCCCGTGGATCTGCCGGCTGTGCGACCTGACCGCGTGCGGCCGGTCCGACGGTCACTGCCCGGCCGCGAACGCCGCCGCGCGCCGCTACGGACCCGTACCCGGGGTCCCGACGGACGGCCCACCAACGGACTGAGCGGCGGCCCGTCGACGTGCACCGAGCGGACGTTCGCCGCCGAGGTCGCGGACACCCGGTGCGGGTAGAGCTGGAACGGGTCGGCGACGGGCGCGCTGACCGACCTGCGAGGTGGTTCAGCACGGCGCGGGTCAGCACGGCGCGGGAAGGAGCCCCGCCGCCGACCGTGGACGGTTCAGGTCTGGGCGCCGGCCGCCGGGGGCGCGGCGAGGATGCCCCGCGCGTAGAGCCGGGCCCCGTACGGCGTCAGGTGGATGCCGTCCGCGGTGCGCAGCGGGGTGTCGCCCCGGCTGGCCGCGTACCTACCGTCCACGGCCACCGCGTCGCGGGCGTGCGTGTCGCAGGTCAGCCACCGCGGCTGGGTCGCGGCGAGCGCGCACTCCATCTGCCCGATGTCCGGCGAACCGAACGGCTCCAGGTAGTACGGCCGGTTGGGGGCCATGTAGGGCGGCACGACGAAGGTCACCGTGACCTGATGCTGGATCGCGATGGCGGCCATCTTGGACAGTTCCACCCGGTACCGGGCGGCCCGCCCGGCGTCGGTCGTCGGGCCGGTCATGCAGGCCGTCCCGTAGTTCCCGACGAACGCCAGCATGATGTGCGACGGATGGTCGGCGACCAGTTCGGACTCGAAGCCGTTGGCCCAGTCGCACGGAGAGGTACCGCCGAAGGCGTGGACCTTCGCCCCGCCGGCTTCGAGATCCGACTGGGCCTGGACGGTCAGGCTGTCGCCCCAGACCGAGACGTCGGCCTTGGCCGGCGGCGATTTGGCCCCGAGCGCCGCCGCCGCGATCAGTACGCCGACGACGACCACTCCCGACGTCTTGCTCTTGCCCTTGCTCATCGAGCCCGGCCGGGTCCGTGCCCCGGCCGGCGGTCGCGATCCGCCACTCGACCTCCCCGCACGCGTGATCTCGAACGCACGTTACGTGATCGCGGGGAGGGGTTGGAACCTTTCGGGGGGTTGCCCGACCGCGTCGCCGGAAAACCCGACCGGGTCGGCCGGAAAGCGGCCCGCGCCGCCGCCGCCGAGCGGGGCAATTCCCGGCCCGGCGCGCCCCTGGGCTCCGGCGGGTGTAAGCACGGGGGGTGGCCCGCGGTAAGCTTCGGATCTACTTCGGCGCGGCCCCCGGCGTCGGCAAGACCTATGCGATGTTGGACGAGGCCCACCGGCGGGTCGGGCGCGGCACCGACCTGGTGGTCGCCTTCGTCGAGACCCACGGCCGGCCCCGCACCGCCGCTCTGCTCGACGGGCTGGAGGTGGTGCCCCGCCGTGCGGTCTCCTACCGGGGCGCGACGCTGAGCGAACTGGACGTGGACGCCGTGCTGGCCCGGGCGCCGGCGGTCGCGCTGGTGGACGAATTCGCCCACAGCAACCCGCCCGGTCCGGACCGCCCGAAGCGCTGGCAGGACGTGGCGGTGCTGCTGGACGCGGGCATCGATGTCATCACGACCGTCAACGTCCAGCACCTGGAATCGCTCAACGACGTCGTCGAAAAGATCACCGGGGTCCGGCAGCGCGAGACCGTGCCTGATGCGGTGGTACGGGCCGCCGAGCAGATCGAGGTCATCGATCTGGCCCCCGAAGCGCTGCGCCGCCGGATGGCCCACGGCAACATTTACGCGCCGGACCGGGTCGACGCCGCCCTGTCGAACTACTTCCGACCCGGCAACCTCACCGCCCTGCGGGAACTGGCCCTGCTGTGGGTGGCCGGCACCGTGGAAGAGCAGCTCGACCGCTACCGCGCCGCGCACGACATCACCGGCACCTGGGAGACGCGGGAACGGGTGGTGGTCGCGGTCACCGGTGGCCCGGAGGGCGAGACCTTGATCCGGCGGGCGGCCCGGATCGCCGCCCGCACCAGCGGGGCCGACCTGTTGGCCCTGCACGTCGCGCGGTCCGACGGACTCTCGGGGGCCGACCCGTCCCGGCTGGAGGCCCAGCGGACCCTCGTCGAGGAACTGGGCGGGACCTACCACCAGGCGGTCGGCGAGGACGTGCCCGCCGCGCTGCTCGATTTCGCCCGGGCCGAGAACGCCACCCAGCTGGTGCTGGGCGCGAGCCGGCGGGGGCGACTGGCCCAGGCGCTGACCCCGGGGATCGGGGCCAGCACCGTCCGGTCGTCCGGTTCGATCGACGTCCACCTGGTCACCCACGCGCAGGCGGCCGGCCGGCGACGGCTGCCGCGGGTCGCCCGGGGGCTCGCCGTGCGCCGCCGGGTGGGGGGCGCGGTGCTGGCCGTGGCGCTCCCGGTCGCCCTGACGGCGACGCTGAGCGGGGTCCGGGGCACCATCAACGTCGCCGACGACCTGCTGGTCTTCCTGCTGGCGGTGGTGGTCGTGGCGCTGGTCGGCGGCATCGGCCCGGCCGTGGTGGCAGCCGTGCTGGGCTCGATGCTGCTCAACGTCTACTTCGTCCCGCCGCTGCACCGGTTCACGGTCGCCGGCCGCGAAAACGTGATTGCGCTGGTCGCGTTCGTGGCGGTCGCGGTGATGGTGAGCAGCGTCGTCGATCTGGCCGCCCGGCGGACCGGACAGGCGGCGCGGGCCAGCGCCGAGGCGGAGCTGCTCTCGACGGTGGCCGGCAGTGTGCTACGGGGCGGGGAGGCGTTGCCGGCCCTGCTGGAACGGGTCCGGGAGGCGTTCGGATTCACCGCGGTCGCCCTGCTCGAGCGCGGGGACGAGGCGACCGGCTGGGCGCCGGTGGCGGCCGTCGGCGAGCGGGCCCCGGAACGCCCGGACGACGCCGACGCCACGGTGCCGGTCCGGGCCGATCTGACCCTCGCGCTGCGCGGCCGCCTGCCCCGGGCCGAGGACCGCCGGGTGCTCGACGCCTTTGCCGCCCAGGCCGCGGTGGCGCTCAACCAGCGCCGGCTGGCCGAGGAGGCGGCCCGGGCGGCGCCGCTCGCCGAAGCCGACCGGGCCCGGACCGCCCTGCTCACGGCGGTCAGTCACGACCTGCGGGGGCCGCTCGCGTCGGCCCGGGCGTCGATCTCGAGCCTGTGCGGCGGCGAGGTGGACTGGACCCCGGAGGAGAGCGCCGAGCTGCTCGCGACCGCCGACGAGTCGCTCGACGTCCTGACCCGGCTGGTGGAGAATCTGCTCGACATGACCCGACTGCGGGCCGGGGCCCTGTCGGTACTGGCCCGACCGGTCGGGGTGGACGACGTCGTCGCCGCGGCCCTGGCCGCGATCGGGACCCACGAGGTGACGGTGGCCTTCGCGGCCGACCTGCCCGAGGTCCACGCCGACCCGGGCCTGCTGGAACGGATCGTGGGCAACCTGGTCGCCAACGCGCTGCGGTTCGCCCCGCCCGGGCAACCGCCGCTGGTGTCGGTCAGCCACCTCGCCGACCGGGTCGAGCTGCGCGTCATCGACCGGGGCCCGGGCGTCCGGGAGGAGGACTGGGACCAGATCTTCGTCCCTTTCCAACGGCTGTACGACCGCGACAACACGACCGGGGTCGGGCTGGGCCTGGCCCTGTCGCGGGGGCTGGCCGAGGCGATGGGCGGCACGCTCACCCCCGAGCACACCCCGGGCGGCGGCCTGACCATGGTGCTCTCCCTGCCCGTGGACAAGCCCCTCCGCGAGCCCGCCGCGGGCCTGAGCCCGGACCGGGCCGGCACCCTGTGATCAGGCCCTCTGAATCATGCCCTCTGAATCATGCCCTCTGATCATGATTGTGGAAGAGTCGGTCGCCGAGGACGGCGCACTGCTCTGGTGGTCAGCGGAAGCTTGGGTCGAGTTCGATGCGCCGGCCCGGGTTGGCAGGCCCAGCGACGGTCATAGCGCGCCGGGACGATGACGCCTGCCAAGGGCGCGCGGACTGTCGTCGGCGGCGGGCGTGGGCACGTGGGCGGATGCTGCCAGTCACAGGTTTCCCCGCAACTGGCACCGCCAGCGCACACCGGACGCACGTTGACGCTGTCACCAAAACCCCGCTGGCGCTGCCGTTCCCCCGTACCACCCGATCAAGCGTCGGCCACGCCGCACGCGGGCACTGACGGACCAAAGGAGCATCGCTCGCGGACCGGCCGGTGGTCGACATGGTCAGCGGACCCGGCGGCCCGGTCCCGGCGGCCCGGACCCAGCCGGCCCGGACCCGGCGGCGCGCGGCCGGACCGGCAGTGCCAGCGGATCAAAGTCGTCATGGTCAACGCGCGCTGAGCCTGCGTTGACCATGACGGTCGCTGGAAGCACTCGATCGGCAGTGTCCTCGCGCGTCCCGGCCGCCGCCGACGACGACAGTCCCGATGCCCTTGGCAAGTGTCATCGTCCCGGCGTCAGATAGCGGACGCTGACCCGACCGAACCGGAGCCGACCAGGCAACCGGCGCGGAATCGCGGGCGCTGCACTACGCTCCGGGATCCTCGCGGGCGACGCGGGACGTGTGGTGGTCGCGGGAGACCCGGTAGCGGACCGGCACCCGCGCGGCCAGCGCCGGATGGTGGGTGACCAGGCCGACCATCCGGCCCTGGGCGGCGGCCAGGTTCTCCAGCGTCCCGGCCACCGTCTCCAACGTCACGTCGTCGAGGGTGCCGAACCCCTCGTCCAGAATGAGCGATTCGGGGGTGGCCGCTCCGGTCGCCGCCATCGTGGCCAGCTGGGCCGACAGGGCCAGCGCCAGCGCCAGGCTGGCCTGGAACGTCTCGCCGCCCGACAACGTCTTGACCGGTCGGCGGGCGTCGGCGTCGTGGTGGTCGATCACCTCGAACGACCCGGCCTCGTGGGCAAGATCGAACCGCCCCCCGGACAGTTCCGCGAGGATCGCCGAAGCATCCGTGACCAGCAGATCGAGGGCCGCACCGACCAGCCAGCGCGGGAACCCGTCGGCCCGTAGCAGCCCGGCCAGGCCGTGGGCGACGGTCCGGTCCCGGCCGGCCTCGTCCCGCGCGGCGGTGAGTCGTTCGGCCAGCGCCCGGCGTTCGGCGAGCCGGTCCACCACCGCGCGGGCCTGCCCGAGGGCGGCCACCACGGCCGGCTCCGCGGCCAGCCCGACCGGACGGTCGTCCGGCAGCTCGACCCCCGCCCCGGCCAGCAGTTTGATCACCCGGTCCTCCTCGCCGGCCAGCGCCGCCCGGGCCGCCCGGGCGGCGGCGCCCGCGTCGACGAGGTCGCGCTCCCGGCTGGCGGCCTGCGCGCCCGACCAGTCGGTCAACCGCCGCCAGGCCGCCGCGAGGTCGTCGCGGGGCAGCGGCGGAGCGCCCAGCACGACCAGCGGATCGCGGGCCGCGTCGAGGATGGCCCAGGCCCGGCCGAGTCGACCCGCGACGCGCTGCCGCTCCCGGTCCGCGCGGTCCCGGGTCGCCCGGGCCGCCCGCAGGGCCGCGTCGGCGGTCCGGGCGGCGAGCGCCCGCCGGCCGGCCTCGGCGAGCCGGCCGGCCACCACCTCGGCGGGCGGCGTCCCGGCGGCGGCGAGCGCGGACCGCCGGGCGGCGTTCCGGTCGGCCAGCGCGGTCAGCGCGGCGGTCGCCGCCCGGTGGGCCCCGGCGGCCTCGTCGCGCGCCTGGCGGGCGGCGTCGGCCGAGTGCTCGGACTGCTCGAGGGCCGCCTCGGCGGCGGCGACGGCCGGTACCTCCAACGGCGGGGGCGGATGCCCGACCTCCTGCTCACAGACCGGGCAGGGCTGGCCGACGGCCAGGTGCGGCCGCAGTCCGGCGGCCAGCGCGACCCGCACGGCCGCCTCCCAGCGGTGCCGGGCGTCCCGCGCGACCCGGACGGTCCGGGTCGCCGCCGACCGGGCCCGGGCCAGCCCGGCCGCGGCGTCGGCGACCTGCCCGCGGGCCGTCGGGATGGCGGCGGCCAGGTCGGCCAGCTCGTCGTAACCGGCCCGCGCCTTCTCCAACGTCGACCGGTCACCACCCGTCGCCAGCGCCTCCCGGGCGGCCGAGTCGGCTTGTTCGGCGAGCGCGAGAGCGGCGGCCGCGGGGGTCACCTGGGCCGCCGCGCGGGTCGCCCGCGCGGCGAGAGCGGCGGTTTCTTCGGGGATGGTGAGCCAGCCGAGCGCGTCGCGTTCCGCGATCAGGCGGGCCGCCCCGTCCTGCGCCCGGACCGCCGTCTCGGCCGCGGCCCGCAGGCGGGGCAGCTCGGCCTGCACGGTGGTGACCAGGCCGGCCACCTCGGCCAACCGGAGCCCGGCGGCCCGGCCGGCCTCCGCGGTGGCGTCGGCGAGCTCGCCGACCTGCTCACCGAGCAGCTCGGCCCGTTGGCCGGCGGCGGTCGCCTCGGCCCCGGCCGCCCGGCCGACCGCCTCGTAGACGTCCAGCCCGAGCAGCTTCACCAGGATCCGTTGCCGGTCGCCCGGCCGGGCGTGCAGGAACTGCGCGAACTGGCCCTGCGGCAGCACGACACAGACCCGGAAATGCTCGAACGGCAGGCCCAGCAGCCGCTCGACAGCGGGCGTCACCCGCGAATCGGCGGCCAGCAACTCGACCGCGGCGGGCCCGTCCGCCGGCGCGGCACCCGGGTCGAGCCACCGTTCGAGGCGGGCCCCGCGGGCCCCGACCGCCCCGCCCGGCGCCCGGCGCAGCTCCCGGACGACCGAATACCGGCGCCCGCCCAGGTCGAACACGAGCCGGACGGTGGCCCGCGCGCCGCCCGGCGGCAACGCGAAGGTGACCGTCCGGCGGTCGTCCCACCGGGCGACCGTGCCGTAGAGGGCGAACGTGAGGGCGTCGATGACGGTCGACTTGCCGGCCCCGGTCGGGCCGACCACGGCGAAGTAGTCGGCGTCGGCGAAGTCGACCCGGGCCGCCTCCCGGAACGACCCGAAGCCGGCGAATTCCAGCAGCACCGGCCGCATTCAGCGCCCCGGCGGGTCGGTGGACGTCACCTCGTCGTGCAGCCGGGTGAACAGCGCGCCGAGCCGGTCGTCGACGACGCCCACCCCCGCGCAGTACTCCCGGAACAGCTCCAGCGGCGTGCGCGGGGCGGCGTCCACCGGTCGGCGGGACGCGGCGGCCGGGGCGAACGCCGGGTCGATCCGGATCTCGACCGCGTTCGGCAGGATGGCGGCGACATCCTCACGCAGCCCGGCCCGGACCGGCTCCTGCACGTAGACCCGGAGCGCGGCGGCCGAATCGAGCGCACCCTCGGCGGCCAGCCGGCGCAGCACCGCGACGCTGCCGCGCGCGGTCCGCAACCGCCGGGGGGCGCGGAGCGGGACGGTCCGCAGCCGGGCCGACCCGCCCGGGGCGACGTCGACGACCGTGACGGACGGCTCCGCGTCCTCTTCCCCGAAGTCGACGGCCAGCGGCGAACCGCAGTACCGCACCGGTCCGGCCGCCCGACCCGCCGCGCGCAGGTTCTGGGCCCGGTGCATGTGCCCGAGCGCGACGTAGTCGGCCCGGGCCGACAGGATCGCGGCCGGCACGTGGTACTCGGTCACCGACTGGGCCGGCCGCTCCCCGCCGCCGAGCACCGCGCCCGCGACCGTCAGGTGGGTGGTCAGCACATTCACCGCCCCGTCGGCGAAGCCGTCCTCGAGCGCCCCGACCAGCGCCCGGACGTGCCCGACGTAACCGGCGGTGTGGCTGACCGGCACGGCCCCCACCAGGTCGGCGGCCCGCAGCGCGTGGTGCTGGGACACGAACGGCAGCGCGGCGACCCGGACCGCTTCGCCGGTCGAGCGGGCGTCGAACGCGACCACGCCCCCGTCGCCGGGCCGGCGCGGCGTACCGACCAGGTGGATGCCGGCCGCCGCCATCAGCGGCCGGTAGGCGTCGAACGTGGGGCCGTGGTCGTGGTTCCCGGCGATGGCGACGACCTGCGCCCCGGT
>JAMFSN010000195.1 GCA_026225295.1 Frankia alni | reverse complement strand
GACCCGGTGCGGCGCCGGCCGCCCGACCAGGACCGGACCGGGAGGCCGCCCCGCGCGGTCTGGAGCCCCGGGTTACCCGACCGGCCCGACCCCCCACCGGAGGTCGGCCGACCCCCCGAAGGTGTCACCCCGTACGCTTCCGCCGCCCCCCTCGACCCGGAGGAAACCATCGTGACCACCGACGTCTCACTCGCGGCGACCCCGTTCGCCGAATCCTCCGGGCCCGGCCCGGCCCCGCTGACCGACCCGGCCCCGCTGCCCGACCCGGCCCCGGGCGCCGGAACCGCTGGTCCCGAGGCCGCCGCCACCGAGCCGGCGCCGCGGCTGGTCGGCCTGCGGGCGGCGCGGGACCAGGTCCGGGCCGCGCTCGACGCCGCCCGGGTCGCGGTGTCCCGGGTCGCCGCCGGCCTGGACGCGGGCGAGGCGCCGGACGTACGCGACCTCAACACGCTGTGGCGGGTCCGCGCGGAGTTCGACGCGGCGCGCGGCACGTTCGCCGGCAGCGGTTCGCCGATCGGGGCGGCGACCGCGACCGCCGTGGACGACGCGCTGGCCGGTGCGGAGTCGCGTGAGATCGACGCGCCGGCCCGGGACGCCCTCGGCGGTCTGGCGACGTTGCAGGTCCCCGGCGACGCCTCGGCTCTGGCCGGGCAGCTGGGCGCCGTCCAGGCCCGCGCGCTGACGCTCGCCGACGCCCCGCGGTGGTCAGCCGCCGACCGCACGGAGGCCGAAGGACTCGTCGCCCTCACCACCCTGGTCGCGTTGGCCGGCGCGCCGACCAGCAACCCGGCCGAGATCTTCGCGCTGCAAAGTCGCGTCCTGACGGCCCGGCCGGACGTCGGTCTGCTGGTCGTCAGCGCCAACCTCCTCGCCGGGCCGCCGGTCGCCGAGCCCGGGACCGAGACCGCCGCCGAGCCGGGCGGAGCGGGGACGACCGCTCTCGCGCCCGGGGCGGACGAAGCGGCCCTGGTCGAGGTCCCGGAGTCCGAGCCGGCCCGCCCGGCCACCGACGACGGGCCGCTGATCACCGTCGACGAGGTCGAACCGGGACCGGAGGAGACGGACGAGGAGTACGGCCCGGGCGTTACCGTCTCGGGGCCGGCCGTCGCTGACCCCCTCGCTGACTCCGACGCCGGAGATCCGGACACCGGAGATCCGGACACCGGACAGCCGGCCCCCGAGGACGTCACGCCGCCCAGCGCCGCCCTGGCCAACGTGGCACCCGAAGACGCGGCACTCGTAGAAGTCGCGCCGGACACCGAGGTCGGCGACCCGCTCGACACCGATGAGGTCGATGTCGTCGAGGTTCCCGCTGGATCGCTGACCGCGCCGACCCCGCCGGCCGACCCCGCGGATGCTGGGACCGAACCGCTCGCCGCCGAACCGGCGGAGGCCGCGTCGCTGACCACCGGCCCGGTGAACCTCAGCGTCCCGCCCGCGGACGCTCCGACCCTCGACCCGGTGGAAGCCGCACCGTTCTCCAGAGCGGAGCCGTCCGCCGTCGAGACCGGCGACGACGCGGTGATCGGCGCGTTCACCCCGGACGGGCCGTCCGACGGTGAGGTCGGCAACGGCTTCCACCACTACCCGAACACCGACGACGCCGGCGGCGACCCGGGCACCGACGACGCCGAGGTCTTTTCGGCCACCGGTGACCCGGTGACCGACGCACCCGCCGAGGTGGCCGATCAGGTTTCGGACGAAGATCCCGGCCGGGACGACTCCGGTGACGAGCCGGACGAGGGACCTCACGACGGACCCGGGGGCGGCGGGCCCGGGGCCGGCGGCCCGGGGCCGGATGAACCCCACCCGGTCACCCCCGGCCCGTCCTGGCTCTCGACCGCGCCGGACGATCCGGCCGAACCGGAGCCCGCGCCGCGCTACGCCGGGCCGACCGTGACCTCCCCGGTGGGGACGCCCGAACCGAGCCGGTATTTCCCCGGCCGGTTCGGCGCCCGTGACCAGACCGGATCGCTCGCGGACACCGACGTGAACCCCGGCCCGGACGACCCGGCCCCGCCGGCCGCGGCGCCCCCGGCGGCCCCGGCGGCCCCGATCGCCGTGCCGGTGCCGGTCGACGTCAGCCCGGCCGTCACGACGTTGGCCAACGAGGGCCGTTACGGGCTCGCCGCCGCCGCCGCGGCGGCCGCCGGATGGCCGGCCCACCGGTGCGCCGTCCTGAGGATCGCGGCGCTGGCCGGCGAGGTCCGCACGGTCGACGGCAGCAACGCGGCGCGGCTCCGCGAGGAGGCCCGTCTCCTCGATCTGCGGGCCGTGCGGTCCGACCCGGGGGTCTTCCCGCTGGCCGCCGCGGCCCTGGGCCGGGCGGCGGCGGTCACCGGTGACGGCACGGTCTCGGCGGCCTTCGCCGGCCTGCGCGCGGAAGGCGGGCCGTCCCCCGGGCCGGGTGGCACCGACCCCGACCCACCTGGATCAACGCCCGGATCAGCAACGCCCGGATCAGAGTCCGGACCGGCGTTCGCGCCGTTCGGCGGCAGCACGTCCCCGACCGGCCCGGAACGTCCGGTCGGGGTCGTATTGACCGCCGAACTGCTGAAGGTCGCGGGGGCCACGACCGCGAGCCGGACCTCACCCACCCCCGTCGCCCGCCCGATCGACGGGTCGGACCTGCGCACCGTGCTGGTGGGCACGCCCACGGGCGTTACGGTCGGTGCCATCCTGGAAGCCGCCGGGCGCGGTTGGGACGACGCGTTGGCGATGCACGTGACCGCCGGGAACCTGCCGGCCGGCCGCCTCATCGTCGAGCTGGCCGCCGCCGGCCTGCTCGACGACCCGCGCACGCCCGGCGTCCCGGCCGCCCTTGATCCCTCCCCGCCGGCCCGGCTGGCCGAGGCCGAAGCCGCCGCCCACGCGGACCTGCTGGCCCTGCACGCGGAGCTGGCGGCGCGGGTCGCCCGGTCCCGGGTCCGGGCGGAGATCCGGCCGGTCCGCGACGGCGCGTTGTCCGGCCTGCTGGCCGACGTCGAAGCCGACCTGGCCGGGCCGGCGGCCGCCGCCCGGCTCGATCTGGCGGCCACCCGCGCGCGCCTGACCTGGGTCGCCGCGCTCCTGCCGCGCTACCGCACCGAATGCCGGCTGATCCGGGGACCGGGCCCGGTCAGCGGGCCCGCCGCCGCCCGGCGCCCCGGCGAGACGTTCGACGCCTTCTTCCCGGCCGTGCCACTGCGGCTGCCGGGCGGGATCACCCCCGAGCTGATCGACGCCGCGGCGCACCGGGAGCGGTACCGGGGGCTCGCCGCCCTCGACTTCCAGGGACTGGCCGGCGAGGATGCCGACCCGGTCGCCCGGGCCCTGGCCGGCTGGCGGTCGGTCGCTCAGGCGGCGCCGGACCAGCGGCCCGCCACGTTCCCGGCCGTTCGGGACCGGCTGGCCCCGGCCCTGCGCCTCGCCGGTCTGGCCGACCTGGCCCGGGCGGCGGGCGACGGTGACCGGGACGGTCCCGCGCTGGTCTGGGGCCAGCCCCGGGCCGCGGACCTGACCGGGCCCGGTGCCCACCCGTTCGTGCTGCACTTCGGCACGATGGCCGCGGCGACCCGGCGGAGCCTGGCGATCGCCGCGGCCCGGTCCGGGGCGCCGGTGCTCGTTCTGGACGACGCCGCCCTCGCCTATCTGGCCACCCGCGCCGGCCCAGGCCACCACACCATCCCACCGGCGGCCGGCCCGGCCGAAGCCCTGGCGGTGCTGCTGCCGTTCAGCGCCGTGAATCCGTTCCGCCCCGCGACCGGCGCCGTCGACGGGGCCATCGCCCGGCTGCTCGTCGGCCCACCGCCCGGCCCGGCGGGAGCCGACGCTCACGGGCCACTGTCCGCCGACGAGGCGGTCGCCGGCCTCGACGCCCTGCGGTCGCTCGGGCTGGTCATCGCCGAGGAGGACGGCGCGGCCGGCGAGCTGCTCGCGCTGGGCGGGTACGAGCGGGCGTGGACCTCGTTCGGGGCCGCCGCTCTGGTCGACCGGGTCCTCGAGGGACGCCGGGCCGACCGTCGCGGCGACGGGCCCCCGTGGCCGGTGACCGTCGCCGACGTCCGGGCGGTCGCCACCGACCCGGTGGTGACCGGCGCCGTGGGCGCCGATCTCCGCGGACGCCTCACCGACCCCCGCGCGGCCGTCCTGGCCGATGTCCTGGCCGGCGCCGCGCGGGAGGGCCGGTTCGACGACCGGTACGGCGCCCGCGAGCTGCTCGACCGCTGCCGGAACCGGTGGCCGGTCGGGTTCGCCGGCCTGGACGCCGAAGACCTGCGGGCGTTACTGCGGACCGGTGAACGGCTCCGGGTCGTCGCCCCGAACGACGACGGGCGGGGTTGGCATCTGCTCGGTCCGTGGGTCCGGAAGGCCCTGGAAACCGGGCCGCGACCCGGCCCCCGGGACCCGGCCGGCGAGAACCCCGACCACCGGGGGACCGTCCTCGAGGCCTCCGCCGGCGATCCGGACGGGGGGCTCGGCGGGAACGACCCCACTCAGCGCGACCCGGCGCAGCTGGACCGGGTCCGCCGCGACCGGCTTCCCTCGGGCGGGGGTTCCCCGCTCACCGCCGGGCAGGTCGCCGATCTGCTCGGTAGCCAGGCCAACCAGGTGCGGGTCGTCCTGGGCTCGACCGCGACCGGGATCGCCGACGTCGCCGTGGCCGTCCGGGCCGGCGTGACCACCGCCGGGCATGAGCTGGTCGTCTCGACCGGCGCCGGCTTCGACGACGACCTCGTCGCCGGCCGGCCGGGGAACCACCGGATCATCCTGGTGGATTTCACCCGCACCCCGGTCAGCGAGGAAACCGCCGCCCGGTTGCTCGCCGCGGCACTGCGCCGCCGACCCGCCCGCCCGGGGCGCAGCCGCGCGGTGGTGTTCGTGGCCGGCCCGGACCGGTTCGACTTCTGGCGGGCGGCCATCGAGGTGGCCGGGCGGTCCGCCGCGGCCGGCCTGGTCGCCCCCAAGCGGTACGACGCCGCGAGCCTGGCCGCCTGGACCGCCCAGCGCGGCTACTTCGACTCCCCCGAACCGCGGGCGGCGCTGCTCGCCCTGACCGGCGGCTGGCCGGTGCTCGTCGAACGGGCCGGCGGGTTCGCCGGGCGGGCCGGCGACGAAGGGGCCCTCGAACGGCTCCGCCGCCACCTGGTGACCGCCGACGGCGCGGCCGACCTGGTCGACGCGGTGGGAATCACCCGCGACCCGGTCGTCTCGGCCGCCTTCGACGCGATCGTCGGCGGCCGCCCCCACCCGACGGACCCGTTGCCGCTGGAGCCGTCCCGGTCCGCGGACGGCGACCCGACCCGGGCCGTCCTGCTCGCGCTGGGGGCCGTAACCCTTGACCCGGCTGGTCGACCCGTCCCGGAGGCGGTCCTGGCCCGGTGCTGGAGCTTCCGGCGCGTACCTTCTCCCGTGTGACCGAACCTCACCCACCCGCGTTAACGGTGGGTGAGGCCCGGGTGCAGGCCGCCGACCTGCTGGCGTCGCGGCGCCGGGCGGTGCTCGGAATCGCCGGACCCCCCGGGGCCGGCAAGAGTGCCCTCGCCCGGTGGCTGGTCGCCGAACTCGGCCGCGCCACCCCCGGACAGGTCGCCTACCTGCCGATGGACGGGTTCCACCGGTCGGACGAGGACCTGGCCCGGCTCGGGTTGAGCCGTCGCAAGGGGTCTCCGCGCACGTTCGACGCGGGCGGCTTCGTCGCGCTGCTGACCCGGGTGGTGCGCGAGCCGGCCGTCGAATGGTGGGCGCCCGGCTTCGACCGGTCGCGGGAACGGACCGTCCCCCGGGCCCACCGGGTGGGGCCCGAAGTCCGGCTGGTCGTCACCGAGGGCAACTATCTTCTCCTCGACACGCCGCCGTGGAACAGCCTGCGGGATCTCTGCGCGCGGATCTGGTTCGTGCCCGTTTCCCGGACCGCGGCCCGCCGCCGGCTGCTGTCCCGGGCCCGGGCCGGGGGCCGCGACCCGGTGGCCGCGCGCCGGTGGGTGGAAGCCAACGACCTGGTCAACGGCCGCCTGGCGGACGGAACCGCCCACCGCGCCGACGCGATCGTCGAAACCACCGACTGGCACCCGCCGCGCCGGGCGCGGCCCCCGGGCCCGGCCGGACCGGCAGAATAGGGCCCATGTGCGGTCGGTACGCGAGCACGGCGTCCGCGGGTGACCTGTCGCAGCTGTTCGGGGCGACCAACGAAGCCGGGGACGTGCTGAGCGCGGACTACAACGTCGCGCCGACCAAGGACGTGCCGGTCGTCGTGGTCCGGCCGGGCGGCGACGGGGAGCTGGCCCGACGGCTCCGGATGGTGCGGTGGGGTCTGGTCCCGCACTGGTCCAAGAACCCGGCCGGCGCCGCGAAAATGATCAACGCCCGGGCCGAGACGGTGGCCGGGAAGCCCGCGTTCCGGGCCGCGCTGGCCGCCCGGCGGTGCCTGGTGCCGGCCGAGGGCTGGTACGAGTGGGAAAAACTGGCCGACGGGCGCCGCCGGCAACCGTGGTTCATTCACCGGGACGACGGCCAGCCCCTGGCCTTCGCCGGGCTCTACGAGGTGTGGCGCGACGCGGCCGGCCAGCCCCTGGCAACCTGCACGATCGTCACCGCGCCGGCGCCGGCGGCCATCGCCCACATCCACGACCGGGCGCCGGTCCCGCTGTCCCCCGCGGCCTGGGAACAGTGGCTCGACCCGTCCCGCCGCGATCCGCGGGCGGCCTGCGGCCTGCTGGTCCCGGCCCCGCCCGGGTCGGTGGCCGCCTACCGGGTCGGCCCGGACGTCGGCAACGTCCGGAACAACTCCCCCGCGCTGCTCGCGCCGACCGCGCCGACGAAGACCACCGGCCTGTTCGACCTCGACCAGCCCGCCCCGGTCATTCCGGCCGCGCCGGGCCGGCCGGGCCGGACCTCACGTTGAGGCCGGGTCCGCGCCGATGTCCTCCGCCCACAGGTCGGGCCGGGCGGCGATGAAGTCGACCATCAGCGACGCGCAGGTCGGGTCGTCCAGGACGGCCACCTCCACCCCGGCCTCGGTCGCGAGCCACTTCTGCCCACCGGAGAACGTCCGTGCCTCGCCGACCACCAGCCGGCTGATCCCGAACTGACGGACAAGCCCGCTGCAGTACCAGCAGGGCGCCAGCGTCGTCACCATGGTCGCGCCCCGGTAGGTGCGCTGGCGCCCGGCGGCCCGGAAGGCGGCCGTCTCGGCGTGCACGGAGGGATCGTCGTCCTGGACCCGGCGGTTGTGGCCCCGTCCGAGTAATGCGCCGGCCGGGTCGAACAGCGCGGCGCCGATCGGGATGCCGCCCTCGGCCAGCCCGGCCCGGGCTTCCTCGACGGCCACGTCGAGCATGCGCCGCGCGGCGGCCGCGCCGAGCTGACTGGGATCCTGGCTGGCCCGCCGCAGCATCATGGCTTCCACTCTGGGGGTCGCGCCGGCCGGCGACAATGGCGTTGGTGGAGCGACCATGATTCTTTTCCGGCATCAGCCGGGCCGGCCCCGCGCCGGGCGACCGGTTACTGGTTGAGGGTCTGCACCTCGTCGACCTTGGTCCGGTAGGTGGTCGTGATCGGGATGACCGCGAGCTGGTGCCAGGCGGCCTGGCCGGGCGGCATGTCCTGGACGATCCAGTCGGCTTCGACCGTCATCTGGTATTGGTCCCCGTCGAGGTGGGCCGAGGACTGCGCATACCGGTAGGAGCACTCCGCCGGGGTGACGGGCCCGGTGCCGGCGTCCCGGGGCACGCCGGCCCCCCGGCACTGGACCGGACTCTCGGCCGCCGCCACCCCGGGCCAGATCAAGGTCCGGGTGACGAAGGCCCGCATCGGAACGCCATTTCCGGCGACCGCCGTCATGAGCAGGGTCGAGAAGGTGACCCCGCCGTCGGTGACGGTGGCCCGCTTGGCTCGCGCGGCGTCGTCGTCGGTCACCCCGAGCCAGAACGTCGTCGCGACGTTGACCCGGGGCGGGTCGACCGGCCCGGTCAGCAGGATGGGCGTCGGATACGTGCTGGCCAGCCCGTTCCAGACAATCAGCTGGCGGGCCGAGAGCTGCGGGACGGCCTTCCCGAGGGCAAGGAACCGCAGCTGGCTGACCCGGGCCGCGTCGGCCGGCTTCAGCGCGTCCAGGTCGGCATTGGTCAGGCAGGTCTGGACCACCCACCGGCCGTTTTCGCCTTTGGGGGCCCGTGGCGGCGGGAAGCCGGGCGGCAGCTCGGTCCAGTGGCAGCGGGGGAACGGCTCGCCGGCCAGGATCTGGAGCCAGGTCCGGGTCGCGGTCGACCCGGTGCCGCACAAGCTGCCGAACCGGGCCTGGTTGGCGTAGATGTCGCAGTCGCCGATCGACTGCGAGCCGTTGCGGCCGCCGGTCACCGGGTCCTGCGGGCCGGTGGGCGTCTGGCCGCCGGTCCCGCCGCCCTGGCCGCCGAAGCCGCCGCCCCCGCCCGGGGTCCACCCGGTGTCGGCGCGGGCGCTCCCGGCCAGCCCGCCGAGGGCGAGGGTCGCCGCCACCGCGACCAGCGCCACGCGGCGCCGGCGGAATCTCATACGGCCGCCGCGCAGCTGAAGGTCGCGGCCGTGTATCCGGTGGTCACCCACCGGCCACCGACGAAGCTCACGTCGACCAGGTACGGGTGCCAGTTTTTGGTCACCACCCCCTGCACGATCTGGCCGTTCGGGTAGACGTACCAGCCCGCGTCGTCCTTGTTGCAGTTCTGGAGCTGCACGTCGGTGGGCGACTCCCGGGTGATCTTCACGATGGAATTGCGGCCGCGACCGTGCAGCCGGACGTTCCTGCTCAGCATCCAGGTGACCCACTGGCGGTCGCTCAGCAGCAACGGCCCGGACTCGGTCGCGGCCAGGGGGCCGAAGAGCGGGTTGCGCGTAACGGTGGCGTTGGTGAAGGCGTCCGTCCGGGCCCGGAACGCGACCACCGCCGGGCTCTGGTCGAACGCGCCCAGGTTGCGGGCCAGGCTCACCGAGGCTCCCGACGGCAGCCGGATCGGAGTCAGCGGCGCGGGCGTCGCCGAGGACGGCGCGGTCGCCGTCGGAGTGGGCGAGCCGGGCGGGGGGCTGGCCGAGGTGGCCCCGGACGCACTGGTGTCGATCTTCGAACCGTTGCTGCCACAGCCGGCCAGCAGGGCCAACAGCGCCATCAGACCCATGATCGACAGCCGGACGGAGGCGCGCCGGAACCAGCAGGTTACGGGTTGACGCGCGGGGGGCCACCGGACGGCGGGCATCGCGACCTCCGTGGGGGCGGGGGGACGCTAATGATCTCACAGCGCGGTACAAGCACGACAAAACCCCCCGGATGGTGCGGGTCGGTTGTCGGCGCCATGTCGCGACGATGGGTGCACATTGGGCGCCGGGACCACCGCCGACACACCGCGCTGGTTGCATGCTGTGTCGTGACGGAGCGCCGGACCTTCCTGTTCATGCCGGAGAGCGCCCACGGGCCGACGAACAACCGCATCGACCTCGCCCCACCCGAACCGGCCCCCGGTCCGGCCCCGGCCGCGGCCGGGTCGGGCGCGCCGGCCGCCGGCCGGTTCTGGATCGACTTCATCCGCGACCCGGCACCGGAGTTCCGCGAGCCGACCATCGACGCGCTGGCCACCTTCATCCAGCCGACCTGGCCGGCCACCGAGGGGGCCCGGATCCGGGCCCGCGACGGGCTGCGCCGGGCCGCCGATCTGCTGGCCGGACTCGCCCCGTGACCACTCACCCGACCAGCCCCAACCCACCCGCCGACCCGGCGCCCGCCGACCCGGCCGGGCCCGTGACCCTGCTCGTCACCGACGCGCTGCTGCTGACCGTGGACGCCCTCGGCTGGGCGCCGTTCACCGGCTGGCTGGCGGTCGGCGACGACGGTCGGATCGCCGCGCTCGGCCCGGGTGACCCCGGGCCGGCCCGGCGCTCCGCTGCCGCCCGGGTCCTCGACGTGGGCGGCAAGATCGTGGCCCCCGGCTTCGTGTCGGCCCACAGCCACCTGTTCACCTCCGGCTCGCGCGGGATGGCGGCCGACCAGTCGCTGTATCCGTGGATCGAGGCGATGACCCGCTACACCCGGCACGGGGATGCCGAGGACGTCTACTGGTTCGCCCGCCACGGCGCCGGGGACTTCCTCGCCAACGGCATCACCACCGCCTACGACTTCACCGACCCGGGTCTGGGCTTCACCGCCGGGACCGGGCGCTACCAGCCCGGGGCGCCGTCGGTCGACCACCAGCACGCCCAGCTGGTGGCCAAACTGGACGCCGGGATCCGGTCGGTGCACAGCGTCATGCTCGGCCAGAACACCGACGACGAGACCGTCATCGCCCACCTTGACGAGGTCGTCGCGCGGGCCGCGGCCGTGGCCGACCATCCCGGCCACCTGCGCCTGGCCATCAGCGGCACGGTCCAGTGGGCCGACGAGCCGGCGGTGGCCGGCCAGGAGGTCGCGGCCATGCGCCGGCACGGCCTGATCAACCAACCCCATTTCCTGGAGACCCCGTCCGACCTGGAGCTGCAACGGTCGAAGTTCGGCTGGTACCGGGCCGCCGGGGCGCTCGGCCCGGACCTGGTCTTCGGGCACTTCATCCAGACGACCGAGGAGATCATCGCTGAGGCGGCCCGGGCCGGCTGCGGGATGGTCTGGCAACCGACGTCCAACGGCCGGCTCGGCTCCGGGTTCGCCGCCGTGGGCCGGTGCCGGGAGCTGGGCATGCGGGTCGGGGTGGGGCTCGACGACCAGTCGTGCACCGACACCTCGGATCCGTTCTCGAACCTGCGGTTCGGTATCTACTCCCAGCGGGCCCACCACCGCGACCCGGCCGCGATGGCCGTCGGGGACATGCTCGAACTGCACACCCGGGGTTCGGCGGAGGTGCTCGGGCTCGGCGCCGACGTGGGCAGCCTGGCCGTCGGGCGGTACGCCGACTTCCTGGTCGTCGACCCGCGGTCGCCCGACACCGGGCCGGTCTGGGATCCGGTCGGGACCTACGTGCTGGCCTGCGGACTGCGCAACCTGGTGGGGGTGTACGTCGGTGGGGTGCTCGCGGCCGACCGCGACGGCCTGACCGACCGGGCCGGCGCCGCGCGGACCAGCGACGAGCTGCATGCCCGGCTGGCCCGCATCAGCGCGGCGGTCGACGCGCCCGGGCGGTGAGCCGAGGCGCGTCCCACGCGGTGAGCGACCGGCGCGCGTCCCGTGCGGCGAGCGACCGGGCCGCATCCCGCGCGGTGAGCGACCGGCCCGCGCCCCGGCCGATGGGGCAGGATAACCGCCGTGTGGTCCAGGGTCCGAATCGTGTCCGCGTCGCTGGGCGTGGTCGTGTCGCTGGGCGGGATCGGCGCGGCCGCCGGCTGCACGGTCGGATCGACCTCCGGTTCGGGGGGCGCGATCGGGCTGCCGACGGCCGGTGCGAGCCCGACCGCGCCCCACCCGTCGCCGACCGCCAGCGCGTCGCCCGCGGCCTTCGATGTCCGCGCCGAGAACGCCCGGCCCGGCGCGAACTGCGGACTTGAGCGGCTCGGCTACGACCACGCCGTCGAGGGGTGGCTGAGCCGGGCGAGCCTGAACCCCGGTCAGCCGGTCACCCTGTACGCGTCGACGACCGCCCGCCGGCTGACCGTGTCGGTGTTCCGGGTCGGCTGGTACGGCGGTCACGGCTGCCGCCTGATCACCCGGCGGGGGCCCCTGCCGGGGGTCGCGCAGCCGAGCGCGACCCGCGTCCACGCCGGTCCGACGGGCGGCACGGTCAACACCGTCAGCACCATCACCCCGAGCGCCGCCAGCACCGCCGGCGCCGCCACCGCACTCACCGACAGCGGTACCGGAAGTGGCGCCGCCGCGTCCTGGCGGCCGACGACGACGTTGGACACGTCGGCCTGGCCGCCCGGCGACTACCTGTTCCGGCTCGACGACTCGGACGGCTTCCAGTCCTACGTCCCGCTGACCGTGCGCGGCCCGGACGCCCGCGGAAAGATCGTCATCCTGAACGCGGTCACCACCTGGCAGGCCTACAACGCGTGGGGCGGATACAGCCTGTATCACGGCTTGTCGGGGTACTCCGACCGGGCCCGGATCGTCTCGTTCGACCGGCCCTACGACTACGGCGACGGGGCCGCCGACTTCACCGGCAACGAGGCACCGCTGGTGACGTTGGCCGAGCGGCTCGGGCTCGACCTCGACTACGTGACCGACGTCGATCTGCACGCCGACCCGACCCTGCTCGACGGGGCCCGCGCGGTCATCTCCCTCGGTCACGACGAGTACTACTCGGTCGCCATGCGCCGGGCGCTGGAGAAGGCCCGCGACGCCGGGACGAACCTGGCCTTCCTGGGCGCGAACGCGGTGTACCGGCGGATCCGGCTCGGGTCGAGCCCGGTCGGCCCGGACCGGCTGGAGACCGCCTACAAGAACCCGGGCGAGGACCCGCTCGACGGCGTGGACAACGCCCAGATCACCGCCAACTGGCCGTCCCCGCCCCGGGCCGAACCGGAGAGTTCCCTGACCGGCGACATGTACCAGTGCAACCCGGTGCACGACGACCTGATCGTCCGGCTGCCCGACCACTGGCTGCTGCGCGGGACGGGCACGGCGGTCGGCACCGTCCTGCCGGGGATGATCGGTTCCGAGTACGACCGGGTGGATCTCGCCTACCCGACGCCCCGCGACATCGAGGTGCTCACCCACTCGCCGGTGACCTGCCACGGGCGGGCCGACCACTCGGACGTCAGCTACTACACGGCCCCGTCCGGCGCGGGCGTCTTCGACGCCGGGACGAGCGCCTGGATCTGCGCGATCAACGACGTGTGCGGGCCGGGCGCGACCGGTCCGGCCCTGCGGTCCTTCGTGACGACCGTGACCACCACGATGCTGCGGGCCTTCGCGGTCGGACCGGCCGGGTCGGCCCATCCGGCCGCCCGCTCGGTGCCGCCCGACGACGCCTACACCAGCGCGGGCGTCCCCGAACAATGACGCACCCCCGTCGGTCTCCGCAGCCGCCCATCAGCAGCGGAGCGGCGGTACCAGCGGGCCACCCAAGGCGCGGCGACCCTGACGGCCGGCCCACCGATGCCGCCGCGCCCCGCGGCCGTCAGGCGTCCGCCGCCTCCGCGCTTTCGTCGAAGGACAGTTGGGCGCGGCGGCGCGGGGGCGTGAGCCGGAACCGGGCGCCCTGCGGGGCCGCGAACGCCTGCCAGAAGAACTCAGCCACCGCGTCGGGCCGCAGCGGACCGTCCGGGCCGACCGCGGCGGCCAGTTCCACCGTCCGCAGCCGGATTCCGCGCCGCCGCAGGGGCGGGGCCAACGAGTCGGTCATCGCCGCGAGCGCGGCCTTTCCGACCGACAGGGCGAACCGGCCACCGTCGCCCAGGCCCGGACCCCGCGGACCGCCCCCGGTGACCAGGATCGTGGCGTCGGGACGTCCCTCGAGCAGGGCGGTCGCGGCGGTGACGGCGGCGAACGCCCCGGTCACGTTGACCGCGAGGGTGGCCGCCAGCGTGTCGGGCGACGTGCCGAGCGCGGCGCCCCGGATCGACAGCTTCGCGTTGTAGACGACGCAGGTCAGGCCGCCGAGCCCGACGGCGAGCCGGTCGAGGGCCCGGGCGGTCGCGGCGGCATCGGTGACGTCGGCGACCTCGCCGAGGACCTTGATCCCGGCCGCGCCCAGCTCGTCACCGACCCGGGCGACGGTGTCGTCGGACCGGGCGACGACCCCCAGCGCGAAGCCTTCGGCCGCGAACCGCCGCAGCAGCTGGGTGCCGAACGCGGCGCCCGGGCCAATCAGGACGATCCCCCGCCCGGCCGGTCCCACATCGTCCATGCCGGATATCTTCCCTGATCCGGCAATGGTCCGAACAGCACACCTGTTCGACGCGCGGGCCGAAGGTCAGGCGGAGGTCCCGCCACCGATCGCCGGGCGGTGCGGGCCGGCATTCTCGATCCGCGAGTGGCGGGATTTGACCCAGGCGTAGCCCAGGCCGATCCCGACCGGGATGGCGGGCAGCGCGAGCAGCAGCAGGACGATCACGACGGCCGCGATAACCATGCCCCCATCACTCCACGGCGGCCGCCGGCCGGCAAGACGGAACCGTTCAGGGGCCGGCGGCCCCTTTCTGGTCACCGGTTGCCTCGCGGGAGGAGTCGCGGGCCAGCACGACGGTGGCGACGGTCATCGCGACCAGCGCCAGCCCGATGAGCACCCACTCCGCGCCGTCGGCGCGGACCCGCTCGTGCAGCAGCGTGACCCCGATGACGCCGGCCACCAGCGGTTCCAGCACGGTGGTGGTCGGCAGCGAAACCTGGAGGTCGCCGGCGTGGTACGCGGCCTGCTGGAGCACCGTTCCGGTCAGCGACACGACGGCGAGCGCATACACCTCCCAACTGGTCGCGAACGGTACGAAACCGCGTCCGAGCAGGTCGACGGCCGATTTGGTGAGGGCGGCGGCCACCCCGAACAGCGCCCCGGCCGCGACGGCCAGCAGCACCGCGCGGAGCGTGCCGCGGGCGAGCCGGGACGCGCCGAAACAGCCGCCGACCACCGCGCCGACCGCGATCAGCAGGGGTAGCCAGGCGGCGAACGAGGTCCGCGCGACCCCCCGGGCCGGGTTCCCGGCCAGGACGAACACCGCCAGCGCGACGGTCAGGACCCCGGCCCAGGCCAGCTCCGAGCGCCGCATCCGCCGGCCGTGGTGGCGCGCGCCGAGCGGCAGCGCGAACAGCAACGACGTGACCAGCAACGGTTGGACCAGCAGCAACGCGCCGAACGCGAGCGCCGCCGCCTGCGCGCCGAACCCGCCCAGGTCGCCGAGGAAACCGGCCCACCAGACCCGGCTGCGCAGCAGGTTGACGACCAGCCCGAAACCCTGGGCCTCCGGATCGGACAGCTGCGCGCTGGCGCTCTGCTCGGCGACCGCCGACACGGCGAAGGCGAACGCGGCCAGCAGCGCGAGCCCGGCGGCGACCAGAATCACGGCGCGGTCCCACCCGTCGAGTCGGCGTTCCGGCCGCCGGATGCGGCTCCGCCAACCTAAAGCGGTTCGCGCGCGACCGCCTCCGCGCGCACCCGGTGCCCCGGACCGGCGGTCGGTGGCCGCGGTTGACGGCCCGACGGGCGGTTCAGCGGGCGTCGGCCGCCTGGCGCCGCCGGTGGGCGGCGACCCGTTCCCGGGTCGCGCACCGGGGCGAGCAGTACCGCCGCGGGTCGCCCCGCCCGAGGTCGGCGAACGGCGTGCCGCACCCGGCCGCCGCGCACAGTCCGCCCGGCTTCACCTGCCGGTCGACCATCAGGCGGGCGAAGGCCAACGCCGAACCGGTCGCGAACCACTCCACCCACGGGGAGCGCCCGACCGGCGCGCCGGCACCGGGGTCGCCGGCACCGGGGTCCATCCGCCAGCCGGCGGCCGGCTCGTAGGACAGCCGGGGCGAGCCGGGCGCGCCGACCAGGATCACGTTGAGCTGCTCAGCGGCCCGCGGGGCGTCAGGTGCGCCCAGCACCGCGCGCAGGGCCGCCGCAACCGACCGCAGGCCGGCGACATCCGCGTCGGTGAGCACGATCGGCTCGGGTTCGTGGTGGTCGCGCAGCGTTCGCAGCACGAGCGCCGGGTCGACCCGCTCGGCGGGGTGCTCCGGTCGCAGCACCGCGATCAGGGCCGCGGCCCGACGGGCCGCGGTCCCGGCCCGCGCGTACGCCCCGACCGCCACCTCGACCACGCCGGCCCCCTTCGTCGACCCCGTCGGTGACCCGGGGCACGGCCTCCGGCGGCGCAAGAACCATAGTCGCGCCGCCTTGGGCCCTCTGAGCGGTGCGGCGCCCGGCCGGCGTCGCATGCGCAGAAGACGGTATCGACGGCCGGTGGCGCCCCCGTGCCCGGGGCGGTCCGGCGCGCGCCCGGGTCAGCGAGCCGGGCGCGCGCCCGGCCGGGCCGGGACGAGGACCCCGGGGTTGCAGAGGCCGTCCGGGTCGATGGCGTCCTTCACCGCCCGCAGGACGGCCAGGCCGATCGGCCCGAGCTCGGCGTCGAGCCAGGGCCGGTGATCGGTACCGACCGCGTGGTGGTGGGTGATCGTGCCGCCGGCGGCGACGATCGCGGCGGACGCCGCGTTCTTGGCCGCGCGCCAGGTGCCGACCGGATCGGGGCCGGCCGGGAAGACGGCCGTGAAGTACAGGGAGGCCCCGGTCGGGTAGACGTGGGAGACGTGGGCCAGCACCAGCGGGGCGACCGAACCGTCGCCCGCGAGCGCCGCGGTCAGGGCATCGCGGACGCCCGCGTAGAGGGCGGGCAGGGTCGACCAGAAGCCGGCCGTCTCCAGGGTTTCGGCCACCACCCCGACGTCGAGCAGGGCGTCCCGCAGGTAGGGGCCCTCGAACCGGCCCCGGGCCCACGCGTCACCGGCCGCGGAGCCCAGCGGGGTCAGACCGGCGGCGGTCAGGCTCCGGCCCACCGCCGCCTGCCGGTACTCCACGTCGGACGGCGACCCGGCGTACCCGGTCACCACCAGGCACCCCCCGGCGACGTCCGGGACCGGGTCGGTCGCGGTGGCCAGGCCGACCGCGGTCTCGGTCTCGTCGGAGATCCGGGCCACGGTCGGCAACGGACCGTCCTGGGCCAGCGTCCGCAGCGCGGCCGCGCCGGTCAGGAAGTCCGGGGCCCGCCACCCCTCGTAGATCGTCACCGCCGGCCGGGTGTGGACCCGCACCGTGACCGCCGTGATGACGCCGAACGCGCCCTCCGAGCCGAGTACGAGTTGCCGCAGGTCCGGCCCGGCCGCGGACGCCGGGGCCCGGCCGAGTTCCCAGGTTCCGGCGGGGGTGGCCACCCGCAGCGCGACGACCATCGCGTCGAACCGGCCGTAGCCGGCCGAGGCCTGCCCGGACGACCGGGTCGCGGCGAACCCGCCGATGCTGGCCTGCTCGAACGACTGGGGCACGTGACCGAGGGTGAACCCCGGTCCGGCCAGCAGCTCCTCGGCGCGGGGCCCGCGCACGCCCGGTTCGAAGGTGGCCGTCGCCGACGTCGGGTCGACCGCGAGCAGCCGGTCGAGCCGGGCCAGGTCGATGGCGACCACCCCGTCGAACCCGGCCGGCTCGGGCACGAGGCCACCGACCACCGACGTCCCGCCGCCGAACGGCACGGCCGCCAGCCGACGGGTCGCGCACACCGCCAGCACGGCCAGCACCTCGTCGTGGTCGGCCGGCCGAACCACCAGGTCGGGCGCGTCGGAGGCGTCGCCGGCCCGGATCCGCAGCAGGTCCGGGGTCGACCGTCCCCGGCAGTGGGCGATCCGCGAACGGGCGTCGTCCCGGACGAAATCAGCCCCCACGGCGGCGACCAGATCCGCCCGCGCCGCGGCCGACGACCGGACCGGCGGTAGCCGGATGTCACCGGGCGCGACCGGCGGGGTCGGCTCCCCGGACACCCCGAACAGCCCGGTCAGCAGGGTCCGGGTCGCGGCCGGCAGGGCGTGGTGACGGTCCGCGCGCCCCCAGCCCCACCAGACGGGGTCGGTCGGCGTCGGTTCGGAGTTCGGATCCGCGCTCACCCGATACACTGTGACACATGACGTCCACTCGTCACATGAACAGGGTCGTCGGCGCGCCCGGCTCGACGGTCCCGCCGGCGGCGGGTGAGCGCCCCCGCCCGGCCGGGCGGGTCGTGGACGAGGAGCGGGTGCTCGACGCGGCCCACGAATCGCTGCTGGCAGTGGGCCTGCGCCGCACGACCCTGTCCGACGTGGCCCGCCGGGCCGGGGTGAGCCGGATGACGCTCTACCGCCGCTGGCCGGACCTGCGCACGCTCGTCCGGGACGTCATGACCCGCGAGTGGCTGCGGGTGGTCGCCGCGACGATGCCGCCCCGCGACCCGGCCACCACGTCCGGTCGCACCTACCTGGCCGCGACGGTGGCCGGCACCACCCTCGGTTTCCGGGGGAACGCGCTGTTCCGCCGGATCGTCGAACTCGACCCGGAACTGCTCCTGCCCTACGTCCTGGACCGGCGGGGCACCACCCAGGACGTCATCCTCGACCTGATCACCCGCCTGGTGGACGACGGGCACGCCGACGGGTCGGTCCGGCCCGGCGACACCGCCGTCCAGGCCCGGATGCTCCTGATGACCGTCCAGTCGTTCGTCCTGTCGGCGGACGCGGCCGGCGCCGGGGTACCGGCCGACCGGCTGGCCGACGAACTGCGCGTCCTGATCGACACCTACCTCGCGCCCGGCCGGGTGCGGGAGACGGAGACACCGTGAGCGGGCTGGGAGAACGAGCGGAAGTGTCGACCGAGGAACGAGGCCGGCGCTGGAGCAGCCGGGGTCCCCGCGCCTCGCGCAGCGATGGATGGGGTGCGGTGGCTCCCAGAGCCGCGAACCAGGTCACACCGTGAGCACCGCGACCGAGACCGCCCGTCACCCGCTGGACCCCTCGTCGCTGACCCGCGAACGGCGCGACCGGGAGTTCGCCGAGCTGGCCGAGGGGGGCGTCGTCGACCTGCTGGTCATCGGCGGGGGCGTGACGGGCACCGGGGTGGCGCTCGACGCGGCGTCGCGCGGCCTGTCGGTGGCCCTCATCGAGGCGTCCGACCTCGCGTCCGGCACCAGCCGGTGGAGCTCCAAACTGGTGCACGGCGGGCTGCGGTACCTCGCGTCGGGCGACCTGGCCCTGGCGCACGAAAGCGCGGTCGAACGCGGGACGCTGATGGTCCACACCGCGCCGCACCTGGTCCGGGCCCTGCCGATGCTGATGCCGCTGCTGCCGGGCATCTCGACCGGTCGGGCGGCCGCCGCGCGGGGCGCGCTGGTCGCCGCGGACGGCCTGCGGGCCCTGGCCCGCACGCCCCGGTCGGTGCTGCCCGGCCCCCGCCACCTGGGCACCGTCGAGACCCGGGCCCTGGTTCCGGCCCTGCGCGGCGACGGGCTGCGGGGCTCGCTGCTGGGCTGGGACGGTCAACTGGTCGACGACGCCCGGTTGGTCGTCGCTCTGGCCCGGACGGCGGCCGCCCACGGCGCGCGCATCCTGACCCGGGTGCGGGCCGAGGAACTGTCCGCCGACGGCGCGATCGTCACCGACCTGCTCGCGACCGGCGACCGACCCCACGGTGGTCCGGCCGGCGGTCCGGCCGGCGGCGCAGCCCGGATCGGCGGCCGGGCCCTGCTGCGGTCCCGGGCCGTCATCAACGCGACCGGAGTCTGGGCCGACACCCTGGCCGACGGGGTCGAGCTGCGACCGTCGCGCGGGAGCCACCTGGTGGTGGCGGGCGCCGCCTTCGGGCTGCCCCGGGCCGGGATCACGATCCCGGTGCCGGGCGAGCACAACCGGTACGTCATCGTCCTGCCCCAGGCCGACGGGCTGGTCTACGTCGGCCTCACCGACGAAGCCGTCGACCACGTCGAGGACGTGCCCACCCCGACCGCCGCCGAGGTCGACTTCCTGCTGCAGGCCGCCTCCTCCGTCCTGACCACCCCGCTGGGCCGCGACGACGTGCTCGGCACCTACGCCGGCCTGCGGCCGTTGCTGGCCGGCGCGGACGGACCGACCGCCGACCTGTCCCGGCGGCACGCCGTACTGACCTCACCGTCCGGGGTGATCACGGTGGTGGGCGGAAAGCTGACCACCTACCGGCGGATGGCCCAGGACGCCCTCGACACCGCGGTGGCGGCCCGCGACCTGCGCGCCGGCCGGTGCCGGACCCGCCGGCTGCCCCTGGTCGGGGCGGCGCCCCGCGCGGAACTCGACCGCCTGGACGCACCGGCCCGCCTCGTCGCCCGCTACGGCACCGAAGCCGCGGCGGTCCTCGCCGAGGCGCGCGCGGTGGGCGATCCGCGCCTGCTGGCGCCGGTGGCCGACGGAGTCGAGGTGACCGGGGCCGAGTTGCTGTTCGCGATCCGCCACGAAGCCGCGTTCGGGATCGACGACCTGCTCGACCGGCGGACCCGGCTCGGTCTGGTGCCGGCCGGGCGGGCCGCCGCGGAGCCCGCCGCCCGCGCGATCAGTGCGCGCTTCGCGACCGCCCCGCTGCGGGCCTGAACCGCCCGGCCGGGTGAACCGGGCGGCCGGGTGAACCGGGCGGGTTCAGCCGCCGCCGAACTGGCGGCGCAGTTCGCGCTTGAGGACCTTGCGGCTCGGACCGAGCGGCAGCCTGTCGACGAACTCGACCCGCCGCGGGTACTTGTGCTTGGCCAGGTGCTCCCGGCCGTAGGCGATCAACGCCTCGGGATCCGGCGGGGACGCCGGGTCGGTCGGCACCACCACCGCGACGATCTCCTCGCCACGCAGGTCGTCCGGCACGCCGATGACGGCCACCTCGGCGACGCCGGGCACGTGGGCCAGCGCCTCCTCGACCTCGCGGGGGTAGACGTTGTACCCACCCCGGATGATCAGGTCCTTCTTCCGGTCGACGACCGTGATGCGGCCGTCCGGGTCGCGCCGACCGAGATCGCCGGTCCGGAACCAGCCGTCGACCAGCGCGGCCCGGGTCGCCTCGGGGTCGTTGTGGTAGCCGGCGAAGATGTTGTGGCCGCGGATCACGATTTCACCGAGGTCACCCGTGGGGAGCAGCTCGATCCGGTCCTCGAGCTCCGGGCGGGCGATCCGGACGTCCACCCCCCAGAGGGGATGGCCGACGGTCCCGGGCTTGTTGCCGAAGCGCACCTGGTTCGACAGGGCCACCGGGGACGTCTCCGACAGGCCGTAGCCCTCCAGGATGTCGGTGCCGAACAGCGCCTTGAACCGCTCCCCGACCACCGCCGGCAGCGGTGCGCCGCCTGACACCGTCCGGCGCAGGATCGGCAGCCGGTCCCGGCCCCGGGCCGCCTCGACCAGGCCGATGTACATCGTGGGAACGCCGAGGAAGACCGTCACGTGCTCGACGATCATCAGGTCGAGCGCCTCGTCGGCCTTGAAGATCGGTTGCAGCACGAGCCGCGCGCCGACCAGGAACATCGCGTTCATCGCGACCGACTGGCCGTAGGTGTGGAACAGCGGCAGCGATACCAGCACGGTGTCCTCGGCCCGCCAGCCGTTGGCCAGGAACGCGCTGCCGATGGCGTTCATCACCAGGTTGCCGTGGGTGAGGACGGCGCCCTTCGGGCGTCCGGTGGTGCCGCTGGTGTAAAAGAGCACCGCCGGGTCCTCGGACGACCGCGCGAACACCAGGTCGATCGGGGTGGCGGTGGCGGCCAACGTGGCCAGGTCCTCGACCACCTCGCCGGCGGCCCCGTCGCCGGGCCCGCCCACCCCGGGCCCGCCCACCCCGGGCCCGCCGACCGGACTGGTCGCCAACACCTCGGCCGACCCCGCGCCGACCCCCTTCACCGCGTTCTCCAGGAACAGCGGGTGGGCGAGGACCAGCTTGGCGCCGCTCTCGGCGAGCAGGTAGGCGATCTCCTCCGGCACCAGCATCGGCGGCACCGGGACGACCACCCCGCCGACCGCCAGCGTCGCGTAGTAGGCGACCACGAAGTCGGTGACGTTCGGGCCGAGGATCGCGACGTGGTCACCGGGCCCGATCCCGCGGGCCGTCAGGGCGCCGGCGGCCGCGGCGACCCGGGCCCACACCTCGCGGTAGGTCAGCCGCAACGGGCGGTCGACGACGGCGACCGAATCGGGGTGGAACCGCGCCGCCTCGGACAACACGGTGGCCACGGACAGCTGCACTCATCACTCCTTGCGTGGGACCAGCGGGTGGGAACCGGCGGTTCGGACCCGGAAGCGACCCGGTATCAGCCGTCGATGGTCAGGGCGGCGATGCGGTCCCGGTGCTCGACCGCGCTGCCGTAGGCGTACGCCTCCCGCTTGGCCCGCTTGTAGAAGAAGTGGGCCTCGTGTTCCCAGGTGTAGCCGATCCCGCCGTGGTACTGGATCATCGTCGCGGTCACCTCGCGGGCCACGTCGGCAGCCTTGCTCTTGGCCACCGAGACGGCCAGCGGCGCGTCCCCGGACCCGCTGTCGAGCGCGAAGGCCGCGTACAGCACCGCGTGCTCGGCCATGGTCACCCCGATGTGCAGGTCGGCCAGGTGGTGCTTGAGGGCCTGGAAGGACCCGACCGGCTTACCGAACTGGACCCGGTCGATGTCGTAGGACACCGTGCGGGTCAGCGCCTCCCGGGCCACGCCGACCAGGTCGGCGGCGGTCAGCACCGCGCCCCGGTCGAGCAGGGCGGTCAGCACCTCCGCCGAGGAACCGGCCAACCGCTCACCGGCGACGCCCTCAAGGCCGACCGCGAACAGCCGGGTGGTCCCGTCGTAGGAGTCCAGCCCGGTCACCGTCACCCCGGCCGCGTGCGGGTCGACCAGGTAGAGCCCGATCGCTCCGCCGGGCTCGGTGGCGGCCACCACGACCGTGTCGGCGACCCCGACGTACTCGACCGGCGACGCCGTCCCGGTCAGGGTCCCGTCGGCGGCCGCCCTGACCCGGACGCCCGACGCGTCGAAACGCCCGCCCTCGCCCCGCACCGCGACCGTGGCCACGGTGTCGCCGGTCGCCACCGGGCCCAACAGCCGGGCCTGCTGATCGTCCGACCCGGCCAACCGGACCGCCTCGCCGGCCAGCACCGTCGTGAGCCACGGGCCGGGCACGACGCCCGCGCCGAACGCCCGCGCCACGACCTGGGCGTCGAGGACCCCGAGACCCAGCCCGTCGTAGTCCTCGGGGACGCAGACGGCCAGCCAGCCCTGCTCGCCGACCGCCTTCCACAGTTCCCGGGGGTGGCCGTCGCCGCGCGGGTCCTCGAAGACGCCCCGCACCGCGGTCAGGTCGAACCGGTCGGCCAGGTACTCGCGGACCGAGTCGCCGAGAGCCCGCTGTTCGTCGGTGAGCGCGAAATACACGGACCTGCTCCTTAGATTCCGTCTGCCGGGTGGGCCCGGGCGCCACTGAGTCTCTGTGCCGGCTGGGTCAGCGCGGGAGGCCGAGCACCCGCTCGGCCACGATGTTGCGCTGGACCTGCGACGATCCGCCCCAGATGGTCACCGATCGCGACCACATGGCTTCCTGCTGCATCGACTCGAGATCCAGACCGGGGCGCGGGTGACCCAGGGTCGCCTCCGGGCCCAGCAGGTCGTCGAAGGTTTCCCACAGGTCCTGGGAGGCCTCGGACCACTGCAGCTTCGTCATCGAGGACTCCGAGCCCAGGTCGTGGCCCTGCTCGACCTCGGTGAGCACGTGCATCGCGTGGTAGCGCAGGCATTCCAGTTCGACCAGTCGCTTGGCCAGCTCCTGGCGGACCACCGGGTCGTCCGACCGGCCGAACGTGCGGGCGGTGGCGACGATGTCGTCGTACTGGCGGCGGAACACCGTGTACTGCCCGATGCCGGACGCGCCACGCTCGAACGACAGCAGCAGCATCGCGGTGCCCCAGCCGTTGCCGAGGCCGCCCAGGTTGTCCTCGACGCTGACCCGGGCGTCGGTGAAGAAGACCTCGCCGAATTCGCTCGCGCCGCTCATCTGCTTGAGCGGGCGGACCTCGACGCCGGGCTGGTTCATGTCGATGAGCAGCATCGAGACGCCGCGGTGCTTCTGCGAGCCTGGCTCGGTGCGGACCATCGCGAAGATCTTGTCACCGTGCAACGCGTTGGTCGTCCAGACCTTCTGGCCGTTGACGACGAACTCGTCGCCCTCCAGCCGGCCGCTGGTGCGCAGGGCGGCCAGGTCCGAGCCGGCCCCGGGCTCCGAGAAGCCCTGGCACCAGATCACCTCGTTGCGCAGCATCGGCCCGATGATCTCGCGCTTCTGCTGCTCGGTGCCGATCGCCATGACCGTCGGCGCCAGGAAGGTCAGCCCCAGCGGATTGACGGTCATCGGGGCGTCGGCGAGCGCCATCTCTACGTCGTAGATGGCCTTCATCCCCGGGGTGCCGCCCCGCCCTCCGAACTCGGTCGGCCAGGCGATCCCGGCGAAACCGGCCTCGGCCTTGCGCCGTTCCCAGTCGCGGCGCAGCTCGAAGGCTTCGTTGTCGGGCAGCACCGACCAGAAGCCCGGGTCGCGCCACCGCGCCGGAATGCTGTCCGCGAGCCAGGACCGCAGCTCCGTCCGGAACTGCTCTTCCTCGGCGGTGTAGCGCAGATCCATGCGGGAACTCCTACGGCCGGCGTAGATGGACGGGGGACGCGCACGGACGGAGCCGTGGTGGACGACAAACCCGGGCCGGACAGACACTATTCACCTGACCGTCCCATCGGGCAAAGTAGTGCCATCCGTTGGACCATGCAACCGAGACGGACGGTTCCGGCACCGGTCGGTACCCGCGGGGGAAGCGCCTCCGGTCAGCCCGCCGCGACCGCCTCGAAAACCGCGGCCAGGCCCTGGCCGCCGCCGATGCACATCGTCTCCAGGCCGTACCGGGCGTCACGCCGGTCCAGCTCCCGCAGGAGCGTGGCGAGGATCCGTCCGCCGGTGGCGCCGACCGGATGCCCGAGCGAGATCCCCGAGCCGTTGACGTTGGTCCGGTCCCAGTCGGCGTCGGTGAAGCCCCATTCCCGCGTGACCGCCAGCACCTGGGCGGCGAACGCCTCGTTGAGCTCGATGAGGTCGAGGTCGGACAGCTTGAGCCCGGCCCGGTCGAGGGCCTGGGCGGTGGCCGGCACCGGGCCGATGCCCATCGTGCGGGGCGGCACGCCGGCCACCGCCCAGGACACGAGCCGGGCCAGCGGGCGCAGACCCAGCTGCGCGGCCTTCTCGGGAGTGGTCACGATGCACAGCGACGCACCGTCGTTCTGACCGCTGGCGTTGCCGGCCGTGACGGTCGCCTCCGGGTCGGCCTTGCCCATCACCGGCCGCAGCCGGCCCAGCGACTCCATCGAGCTGTCGGCCCGGGGGTGCTCATCGGTGTCGATCATGGTGACATCGCCCTTCCGGTCGGTCACCGCGACCGGGATGATCTCCTCGGCGAACCAGCCGGCCGCCTGGGCGGCGACGGCCCGTTGGTGGGACCGCAGGGCCAGGGCGTCCTGCTCCGCGCGGCCGATCGCATACTCACGCCGCAGGTTCTCGGCGGTTTCCAGCATGCCGCCGGGCACCGGGTGGAACTTCCCGCCGGCGGTGATCCGGCCGCGGGCCAGCCGGTCGTTGAGCCCGACGCCGTCGCCCTTGATGCCCCAGCGGATCCCGGTCGCGTAGAACTCGGCCTGGCTCATGCTTTCGACCCCGCCGGACAGCACCAGGTCGGCCCCGCCGGTCGCGACGCTCATGGCCGCGTAGATGGTGGCCTGCAGGCCCGAGCCGCAGCGGCGGTCGAGCTGGAAGCCGGGCACGTCGACGGGCAGACCGGCATCCAGCGCCGCGACCCGACCAATGGCCGGCGCCTCACCGTTGGGGTAGCACTGGCCGAGCACGACGTCGTCGACCTGTTCGGCCGGCACACCGGTGCGTTCCAGCAGCCCGCGGATGACCGTCGCGGCCAGGTCGGTGGCCGCGACATCGCGGAACATCCCGCCGAAGCGGCCGACCGCGGTCCGCACCGGCTCACAGATGACCGCGTCCCGCACCATGCCCGTGCTCCGTCCCGTCACGTTGATCACATTTTTAACCTTAACGCCGCCGCCCGGTAGGGTGCCCCGCCCCGGGCCGGGGGAGGATGAGGACCGGTGCCGGTTCCGGTACCCCACGACGGGAGGGTCCATGCAGCTCGGGATGATCGGACTTGGCCGGATGGGCGCGAACCTCGTCCGGCGGCTCATGCGGGACGGACACACCTGCGTGGTGTTCGACGTGAATTCGGACGCGGTGAAGGCGCTGGAGGCCGAAGGGGCGGTCGGCTCGACGTCGCTGGCCGATTTCGCCGCGAAGCTCACCGTGCCCCGCGCGGCCTGGGTGATGGTGCCGGCCGGGCTGACCGGCCAGACCGTCTTCGAACTGGCCGACGTCTTCGAGTCCGGTGACACGATCATCGACGGCGGCAACTCCTACTACCGCGACGACATCAAGCGCTCCAAGGCACTGGCCGAGCGCGGGATCTCCTACCTCGACGTCGGCACGTCCGGCGGGGTGTTCGGTCTGGAGCGCGGCTTCTGTCTGATGATCGGTGGTCCGGACGAGGCGTTCGCCCGGGTCGAGCCGCTGTTCGCGACGATCGCCCCCGGGGCCGGCGACATCGAGCGCACCCCGGGCCGCACCGGCGAGCTGGCCCAGGAGGAGAACGGCTACCTGCACTGCGGGCCGTCCGGGGCGGGGCACTTCGTCAAGATGGTCCACAACGGCATCGAGTACGGAATGATGGCCGCGTACGCCGAGGGCCTGGCCATTCTCGACAAGGCCGACATCGGCAAGCGCTCCCAGGAGCACAACGCGGAGACCGCGCCGCTCAGTGACCCGGAGAACTACGAGTACGAGCTGGACACGACCGCCGTCGCCGAGGTGTGGCGCCGGGGTTCGGTGGTGGCGTCCTGGCTGCTCGACCTCACCGCCACCGCGCTGGTGGACGAGCCCGGGCTGGAGTCCTTCGGCGGCCGGGTGTCGGACTCCGGCGAGGGCCGGTGGACCGTGCAGGCCGCCGTCGAGACCGGCGTCCCGGCCAACGTGCTGACCACCGCCTTGTACGAGCGGTTCAGCTCACGGGGCGAGGGCCTGTTCGCCGACAAGCTGCTCTCGGCGATGCGGAAGCAATTCGGCGGTCACGCCGAACAGAAATCCTGACCGCGGCGGTCACGCCGGTCACGCCGGTCACGCCGGTCACGCCGGTCACGCCGGTCACGCCGTAGCCGGGCGGGGTCAGACGGGCCAGTGTTCGCGGCGCCAGGCGGCGTCCCAGAACATGTATTCGTACCGGCTGGTGGTCAGGAAGTGGCTCCGGGCCGCCCGGCGCCCGTCGTCGGTGAGGTCGGCGCCGACCCGGTCGGTGAGCGCCAGGATCCGGTGCACGACGTCCTGGTAGGAGTCCCCGCCGTAGGTCTCGATCCAGCGGGCGTACAGCGGATCGGGCGAGGAGGCCGCGAGCAGGGTCTCGCCGACCCGCGCGTAGATCCAGTAGCAGGGCAGCACCGCGGCCAGCCCGTCGGTGAACGAACCGCCGTACACCGTGGCCAGCAGGTAGCTGGTGTAGGCCAGCGTCGTGGGGGCGACCGGTTCCGCCGGCCCGCCCACCTCGGCCGACCCGCCCAGTTCAACCAGCCCAGCCGGCCCGAGCTGGGCCAGCAGGTCGGCGTGCAGGGCCTGCTCGGCGGCGATCGCGCCGACCGCGTCCCCGGCGAACGCCTGGAGGTCGGCCGACGACGGGGCCCGGGCCGCGCAGACCGCGAGCGCCCGGGCGTAGTCGGTCAGGTAGTGCGCGTCCTGGATCAGGAAGTGGCGGAACGCCGCCCGCGGCAACGTCCCGTCGGTCAGGCCCCGCAGGAAGGGATGGCCGAGGATCTGCGCGTAGACCCCGTCGGCGGCCGCCCACAGCCACCCGCTGAAGCTTCCGGCCGGCCGGTCCCCCAGGGTCTCCATCAGGCTTCCCGGTGGCCGTTCGGCCAGGTCCAGATCGGAACCTCCCGCAGCGGGTGCAACTGGTCGCCGATCAGCCCCAGGAAACCGCCCAGCTCCCGGGAGAAGCGGTGCAGGCCATCTTCACCGCCCGCGGGCCCGTAGAGAGTCTCCATGATTACATCGTTGCACCAGCCGGCCGGGTCGTCCACGGGACTCCCGGACGACCGGGCGTCAGACCGCCGCGAGGGACGCCGCGTCGCCCATGACGATGATCGGATGGGCGGCCGGGTTGAGCCACCTGATGATGGACACGACCTGCTCGCGCGCGATGCTGACGCATCCGTGGGTCGGGGCCCCGTGATCGACGTGCAGGAAGATGTCGCCGCCGGCCGCTTCCCCGAACGGACGGGTGAGGTTGGACGGCGGCGTGCCCGGGATGTGGTTGTAGTTGATGTCCACGAGGTAGTCGAACGACCCGGCCAGCGGGTGGCCCAGGAATGTCCCGGTGGTGACGTAGTGGTCGGGCTGGTAGTCGTACGGCAGCCTGGAACCCGGGTCCGGGAGGCGGCCGGCGGTGTTGGTCAGCGTGTACACCCCGACCGGCGAGCGGAGATCTCCCTCATGGTGGTCGGCGGACCAGCCGTCCGCGCCGTTGCGACCCGGAACGGCCGCCCCGACCGGGTGCCAGGGCGCTCCGGGGCCGGTCCGCTCCCAGCGGGCCACGGTGTTCGTGACCGCGTTGACCCCCACGCCCCGGACCACGATCATCTGGGTGGCGTTCTTCGGGATCTGGCGGGCCATCGCCACCCCGACCCCGGGCGGGGCCGCGGCCACCGCCGGAGCGGGCGTCCGGACCGCGGCCCGGACCGACGCCGGGGCGGCCTTCGGGCGGCGCTGCGCGCCGGCCACCGAAGCGCCGGCCGAGGCCGCGGCGAGCTGCTGGGCCTCGATGGTCCGCCGGACCGTCGGAGAGGTGCCCGGCACGTGGATGACCCCGGCGGCGGACACCGCGATGGCCGTCCCGAGGGCGGTGACGGCGACCGTCATCAGGCGCAGCAGCCCGCGCGAGCGGGACCGGGGCAGGCGGCCCTCGTCTTGCTTACGTCCCCGGTGCGACCCGGGTCGTCTGCTCGAGGTGGTGTCCGTGGCCGCCACAACCTTTCAACCGCTGCCCCCGAACCAACTTCGAGGAACGATACGGCCCCCGCAACCGAGAGCCACACCCGGCTGTCGAAAAGTGGGGTACGACGACGGCGCCGCCGATGCGGCCGCCCGATGGGACGGTCGCGCCGACGGCGCGCGTAAGGTGTGCGGCATTTCACCGGTAGTGGTCCACGCCACCAGTCCCGCGATTACGAGAACGCCATTGCATTTTCATCAGCCAGTAAATTTGGCCCGGGTTTCGAGCCGCATTATCGGTGAATTAGGGACGGTGGAATGACGGCGCCTGGCGCAGCAGGATCCGGGCCACCGGAGCACTCTCCTCGGCGGTGTGCCGGGCAAGAATGGTCTCGATCTCCGACCGGCCGGCCGGGGTCGTATAGGCGGCCAACTGCCGCTCCAGGTGATACCGGCCACGTCGTACGTTCCGACGCTTGGCCAGGCTGCCACGCAGCCTCTGGGTTGGGGTGCGGGTGCTCATCCGAAACTCCTGACTGTTCGTTCGTCATGGGCTGCGGTAAACAGCCATGGCTGGCGGTGAAGAGTGGCGGCTGTGGGTGGGCCGACACAGTTAATTTAACTCAGCTATCGCACGCTTATGCCCACCCGTGGGAGTGATCTCCGCCGCACCCCGACCGCCCGCACCGCGAAAATGTGGTCCGGCCCACAACAGGTCTGATTGTTTTGATATTCCGTGCATTGTTTGCACGCCGTCTACGCGCTGCATATTAATTATCAACCTATAAAGACAAAAGCCCGGATCTTGCCGGATGGGGCCCTCGGCTGGCAGCCCCAACGAAGATCCACCGTTCGGGGACGATGCCAGTTGCGGGCCGGACGACGGTCGGCATCATCAGCGGGCGTCAGAGCGCCCGGCGGGACCGACAGCTGGGCCTGGTCCGGGGCGGGATCGGTAGGTGGCGGGGTCAGCCGGCGCTGGGCGCTGCGGTGACGCTGCCTGTTGCGGTGGCGGCCGGGGCTGGCCCGGTGGGCCGCGGGTTGGCACCGTCAGCGGCGGTCATAGAGCGCACGGACGATGACACCCGGCCGACGACCACCTCGGCGCGGGAGGTGTCAGCGCCAACGAAGATCCACCGGCCGGGGACGATGACAGTCCCCGACCGGACAGCGGTCGGCATCATCAGCGGACGTCAGAGCGCCTGGTCGCGACGACGGCTGGGCCTGGTTCGGGGCCGGACCGGCACGTGGCAGGGTCAGCCGGCGCTGGGCGCTGCGGCGACGATGCCACCTGCCCTGGCAGCCGGGGCCAGCCCAGTCGGGTCAGGGTGGGCCGCGGGTTGGCACCGTCAGCGGCGGCCATAGAACACACAGACAACGACACCCAGCCGGCGACCACCGCCCGAGCCGCGACTGGCAGGGTCAACGAAGATCCACCGTCCGGGGACTATGACAGTCGCCGGCCTGCGGCCACCTCGGCGCGGGAGGTGTCAGCGCCAACGAAGATCCACCGTTCGGGGACGATGCCAGTTGCGGGCCGGACGGCGGTCGGCATGATCAGCGGGCGTTG
>JAMFSN010000019.1 GCA_026225295.1 Frankia alni | reverse complement strand
CGGCGACCCCGGCGGCGCGTGCAGCTCGACGAGCGGCGTCGTCGAGCGCCGCCTCGCCGCCCTGAACATCGAGATCGCCCACCTGACGAAACTCCGCGACGAGTTGGCGGCCCGCTCGTCAATCGGGGCCCGGGAACCGTCCGACACGCGGTAACCGCCCCGTCAAGGCCGTCGCGGATCGCGGGGCGGTCGGCGAAGACTGCGTAGTCTCCGGCTCGCCTCCCGCCTCCTTCCGTCACCCGCTAAGACCGGCGTCCCTCAATGCGTCGAGGTGAAGTCCGTTGAGCTAGCTTCGATCGCGGCACCTATGGAGCGGAGTTTGGTACCCAATCGACAGCCAGCAGACGCCCTGGTCGCAGGTCGATTCCGAGTTCCTCTTTGATCTCGCGGTGTGCGGTCTCCCAGGGGTACTCGCCGGCTTCCAGCGCACCGCCGGGGATCTCCCACGTGTCGGTCCGATATGTGGGTTGTACGAGCAGTACCCGGCCGCGCCGGTCGTGGAAGAGCACGCCCGCGCCCGCGAGGGCCTTGGGTAGCGACGCGTAGTACTCGGCGGGTGGCAACTGCGCTGGCATGAGCCGTGAGGGTAGCCACCCGCGCCGGGGCTGCTGGCCGGACGTGCCCGGTTGGCCGCGTGTCCGTCATGATGTCTGCTCGGGGCGAGCCGGGCGCAGCACATTTTGGTCGAGTAGGTACGTCCGGTTGCAGCAGGCACAGCGGTGATTGTCATCAAGGGTCTCGCCGCAGACGCAGACCCAGCCGCAGAGTCGGGCCGGGTTTCCAGCTACCAAGGCGTAGGCCGGGACGTCGCGGACTACGACCGCGCCGATGGCCGCCAGGGCGTGCGTTGGCTCCGGACGCTATCTGCGCTTGGTCCCATAGCCGGGTACCGCGGCCGTGCAGCTGTGGTTGCGGCGGTCCGGTCGGGCCCGGTCGTTCGGCGGCGCCCGCGGGCAGAAGCGGTGCCTCCCCCTGCGGCGCGCCGAGATGATCGAGCAGGTCGCGGATGGTGCGCAGGCCGGGCAGAGAGTGGTCCCGGATGTCGACGCCCGGCAGGCCGACTATGTGACCGAGGGGCTGCTGCGGACCGATCCGGCCGATGCGGTCATCGCCGGAACACCGCTGCTCGAGGCACGGGTCACGGTCGCAGCGACCCGCCTGGTCCGGGAAATCACCCGCCGCCGCCTCGCCGCCACCGGGTGGGTCACGGTCCGGGGCGCCGCCGCCGTCCACGACGGACACGCCGTCGTCGTAATCGGACCAGCCGGACTGACCGGCCCGGCCGGTCTGCGGCTGGCCCGCCAACCAGGATGGCAGCTACTCGCGATCGGCCGGCTCCTGGCCCAGATCGAACCAGACGGCCGGATCATGCTGGTGCCCTGACCCGCCCCCGTCCCGATCGGAATGGGGATCCTGACCAGCCTGGGGCTCGACGAGGCCGTCCGGTCTCAGCTGCGAGGCGGCCTGGGTCTCGATCCGGCGCAGCACCCCCTCATCGCCGACGCTCTCCGCGAAGGCCACCGGGGACCGGTCCGGGACCAGTGGGGCCGGGAGATCCCCGTCCGCCTCCACCTCCACCAGCTCGCCGATATCGCCGGAGTGACATTGGCCCGCGACGGCTATGCCAGCAGCGTGCTGCTCCGCGGGTCCGATGTTCCGGTGCGCTCGGGGCCGGCGGGGCTGCTGCTGTCGGCAACGCTCGCCCACCGTGGACGCCGACCGCAACGCACGACCGTCCCCGAAGTCGGGGACCAGCCTGTGGACCGGTCTGGAGACCGACGACGAAGAAAGCCCCTACCTGGATCTACTCGGGGTCCCCCAGATCGGGGCCGAACCCTACACCGCCACCCAGGTCCTGCTCACGTTGGCCGACCTACCCCACACGCCACGCGCCACGTTGAGCCCGGGGAAACGGGACCACCGTCCGACGTCCCCCGGACCCCACCCCCGGTGCGGGGACGGGCACCCTGCCCTGCGTCATAGGCGGCGAAAGCCGGATCACCCCCACGGGCGTGGGGACGGGTCACCCAGCCGGGTCCTCACCGCCGCTCCGACCGCCGCCTCGATGGTCGCCGCACCAAGGTGGCTCCGGCCGCAGCCGGGCCGGTCCGGTTCCCGGACACACCGGCACTCCCGCCGGGGTTTCCCGTCCGGATACGGCGTCAGGGCCCGCAACGGACGCCCCGTCAGCAGCTTCCCGCACCCCCCACACCAGATCAACGACGTCAACAAATGCGTCCGGCCCGCCGGCCGGCCCCGGCGCCGGGAGCCGAACAGGCCACACAGCCGTCCCCATTCCTCCCGCGACACGATCGGCCCCACATCCAGCTGGCTGGCCGGTCACAGCTGGGGAGGGGTGCACAGCTGGTCGCGGGCGGTGACGGCGGCGCGAATCGATCCGGTCGCGGTGCGTTGCGCCCGGCCGGGCCAGGTGGGGAAGCCGCCACGGACCCGACCTCCACTGCGGGCGAACCTACGACGACGGCTGGGGTCCGGACGCGTGCTTGGCTGCCGCGACGGCGTCGAAGACGGCCGACCGACGGACCCCGGATTCCCCGGCCACCGCCCGGATGGCCTCCTTGCGGCTCAGGCCGCCGCTCTCGCGCTGGGCGACGGCCGTGGCCAGCGCGGCCGCCAGTTCGGTGCTCCCGGCCGCGCTGGCGCCCGGAGCCGTCGCCCAGCCGGGTCGGGCCGCCGAGCCGCCCACCACCAGCGTGATCTCGCCCCGGATCTCGCGGGGGCCGGCCGCCCAGGCGACCAGCGCACCCAGATCCGGACGGACGACCTCTTCCCACGGCTTGGTCAGTTCCCGGCACAGGACGGCCGGTCGGTCGGCGCCGAACGCCGTCGCCAGCCCGTCCAAGGTGGCGGCGATCCGCCGGGGCGACTCCAGCAGCACGACCGTGCGCCGTTCGGTGGCGAGTTCCGCGACCCGGGTCCCCCGTTCGCCGGCCTTGCGCGGCAGGAATCCCTCGAACACCCACCGGTCGGTGGGCAGGCCGGACACCGCGAGCGCCGCCGTCACCGCCGAGGGACCGGGCACGACCGTCACCGGCAGCCCGGCGGCCACCGCCGCCGCGACCACCCGGTAACCCGGGTCGGAAACAGCCGGCATGCCGGCGTCGGTGACCAGCGCCACCCGCGCTCCGGCCCGCATCCGGGCCACCAGCTCGGCGGCCCGGGCCACCTCGTTGCCGTCCCAGTAGGAGACGACCCGGCCACCGATCTCGACCCCGAGGCGCACCGCGAGCCGCCGGACCCGCCGGGTGTCCTCGGCGGCCACGACGTCGGCCATCCGAAGGGTCGCGGCCAGGCGGGGGCTCGCATCGGTGGCGTCCCCGATCGGGGCGCCGCACAGCACCAGCCCCCCGCTTCCCGCCGGCTCTGGACCGTCCGCGCCACCCGTCACAGCACCTAGTCTCCCAGCCGCCTTACGCTGGGCCCCGTGACGGCCACGATCCAAGCGACCCCACCGGGACGATCGGGGGCCCACCGGGCCGGCGCGGCGGCCGAGCAGCCGCCCGGATCGATCCGCGACCGCCTGGTGACGCCGATGCCCGGCGACCGCCTGATCGGTTGGCTGGCCCCGATCGCGCTCACCCTCGTGTCCGGCTTCATCCGCCTGTGGCACGTGTCCCAGCCGCGCGGGATCTATTTCGACGAGGTCTATTACACGAAGGACGCGTGGAGCCTCGCCACCCACGGCTACGAGCTGGATTCCAACTGCACCGGCCCCGGTTTCGTGGCCCATCCGCCGATGGGCAAGTGGCTGATGGCGATCTCCGAGGAGATCTTCGGCCACACCACCTGCTCGGGGATCCGGGTCGGCGATCCGGAGCTGGGCTGGCGGGTGTCCTCGGCGGTGGCCGGCACGCTCGCCGTGCTGGTCATGGCCCGGCTGGCCCGCCGGGTGTTCCGGTCCACGCTGCTGGGCTGCTTCGCCGGGCTGCTGCTCTCGTTCGACGGCCTCGAGTTCGTGCAGAGCCGGATCGGAATCCTCGACATCTTCCTGATGTTCGGGCTCCTGCTCGCGCTGGCCTGCCTGGTGCTCGACCGCGACGACGGCCGAAGGCGGCTGGCCGACCGGCTGGAACGGGCCGACCAGCACGCCGGCGACGGCGGGGTGGCGGCCGGGCCCGGCCCCTGGCTCGGCATCCGGCCCTGGCGGCTGGCCTGCGGGGTGTTCCTGGGCCTGTCGATGGGCGTGAAATGGAGCGCGCTCTACACGATCATCGGCTTCGCCGCGATCTCGGTGGCCTGGGACATCGGCGCCCGCCGCACCGCCGGGGTCCCGGCCCCGGTCCGCGCCTTCTTCCGCCGGGACCTGGCCCTGTGGGGGCCGGCGTTCCTGCTGGTGCCGGTGCTGGCCTACTCGGCCACCTGGACCGGGTACTTCGTCACCGGCGGCGGCTACGACCGGCACCTGTACGGCGACGGCTTCTTCGCCATGATCCACGGCTGGTACACCTACCAGCACGCGATCTGGGAGTTCCACGACCACCTGACCGCCGGGCACCCGTACGCCTCGAAGCCGTTCAGCTGGCTGGTGCTGGGCCGGCCGGTCTCGTACTACTACACGTCGTCGAAGTTCGGTCAGAACGGCTGTTCGGCGGCCGCCGGCTGCTCGCGCGAGGTGCTGGCCCTCGGGAACCCGGCGATCTGGTGGGTCGGTACGGCCGCCCTGGTCGGTGCGCTCGGCCTGTGGGCGGCCCGGCGGGACTGGCGGGCCGCGCTGGCCCTGGTCGGCTTCCTGACCGGCTTCCTGCCGTGGCTGCTGTTCCCGAGCCGCACGATGTTCATCTTCTACGCGCTGCCGCTGCTGCCGTTCATGATCCTGGCCCTGACGTCCATGGCCGGCCTGATCCTCGGCCCGGTGACGGCCGGCGACCTGCGCCGGCTGAGCGGCTCGCTGGTCGTCGGCGTGTACGCGATCATCGTCGTGCTGTTGTTCGTGTACTTCTATCCGATCCTGGCCTCTGAACAGATCTCGACCGCCGCCTGGCGGGCGCGGATGTGGTTCCCCGGCTGGATCTGACCGCTCCGGTAAAGCGACGAAGGATCAATACCGGGACAATGCTCCGGTCGTCGCGGTCCGGTCCGGGGGTGGGTGGCCGCCTCGGCTCCGACGGGATGATGGGATCGTGGCGGTGTACCGGACCGCCGCGGTCGCGCGGCCCACTCTCGGAAGGGAACAGCCATGGCGGATGTCTCGGTGCGGTTCGCGATGACCGACGACAGCGAGATCGTGCTCAACCTTTCGCTGACCCAGGCGATCCGCCTGACCGAGGCGATCGCCTCGAAGGTCAGTCAGGCCATGACCGAGCGGGGCAACCTCAACGGCGCTTACGGCGCCCCGGGCGTGCGGCCCGGCCCGTACGGCTCCTCCTGACTGACCGGCCCGACCGGAGGCGACCCCGCAACGTCGGCGGGGTCGGATGGTCAGTGGGGTCCAGCGGGGTTCAGACCTCAGCGGTGAGTTGCGCGATGAGGGCCCGCAGCATTCCCAATTCCCGGACCCGCCGCTCGGCGGGGCTCAACGACTCGGGCGCGTTTTCCACCCGGGCCCGCACCCGCCGCAGCTTCTCGCGCAGCCCGGCCAGTTCACGTGGGTCGAGCAGGCCCTCCCGGACGAGCAGGATCACGTGGCCGGCCCGCTGCACGACGTCGAACGGCTCGACCATGGGCACCGTCGTGACCTGGATCCCGACCGGTTCGGCGGCCTCGTAGACCAGGCACAGCCGGTCCTCCCCGAGGGTCTCGTGCTGACCGTCGTCCCACAGCACGGTGGCCAGCGCGGACGCCGGCGACCAGCCGTTGCTGTCCGGACGCACGCCGGTGACCCGGACATCCCCGTCCCCGTTGGCTGCCGGTCGGGGTGGTAGGTAACCCACCGCGACGACCGTGCCGACCCGGGACCAGACCCCGCCACCGAGATCATCGAGCGGAAACACCCGATCACCCTGCGCAAACATCGTCAGGCCGCCATGCCCGTCGTCCCATGGCGGCCGGTACCCGGGCATGCAGCGATCGTAGGACCGGGGCCGCGTCTCATCGCGGCCCGCGTCGATATATCTGTACGTAACCGCTTTTTTCCGGCGCGCCACCCGGGCGTTACGCGGCGCTGGGGTGACCGGTCGGTGATTCCCGCCCCGCCGGCCGGGAGAGCCAGCCGACACATCCCGGCGCCCGCACCCGGAGCGCATGTCAAGATGGGCGGCATGGTGGATCTGGACGAGTACCGGCTGGTGGTCGCGGCCGGCGACGCGAAGGGCGTCGTGATCCGCTGCCCGGGAGCGGTGCTCGTCGCCCGCCCGACGCGTCCGGGGACCCAGAAGGTGATGGCCCAACTGCTCGCGCTGTGCGGTGAGGCGGCCGACCCCGGCCAGGCCCCCGAAGCCGCCGCCCGCGCGCTGGTCCGCCGGGTCGCCGGGGTGCTGGCCAGCGCCGAGCCGGACGACGTGCCCGACTTCGCCCTGCTCGTGTCGTCCGGCGAGCGGCTCGCCGCCCTCGTCCACGGCGCCACCGACCTCATCGCCTCCGGGGAGCCGGGCGAGATCCGGCTGTCGGGCGCCGAATCGGCGACCTGGCTCGACCGGCTGCTGCCCCCGGGCCTCGACCGGATAGAGATCGGCCCGACCGGAGTCGTCCCGGCCCCCGCCAACGCGTGGCCGGACGTCCCGTTTCCGCTCGACCTGCGGTCCGGCGTGGTCGCCGGGACCGGAGCCGTCCTGTTGGCCGGCGGCGGCACCTTCGGGGGCCGGGCGGTCGGACCGGCCCTGTCCGGGGTGGCCGCGGCCGGACGACCGCTGTCCGACCGGCCGGTCGGGATGGACGCCGGGTTGAGCAAGGCCGGCGCGAACGTGGCCGCGCCGGCCGGCGCCCCGGTTCCCGTTGCCGGCGCCGAGAAGGCGCCGGTCGTGGCGGACGCCTTCAGCGCCGGGCCCCGGGCGGACCGGGCCCCGGCGGCGCATGAGGTCCCGGGCACCGACAGCGGCTCCAACTGGTCCGGGCCGCCGCACCTGAACACCCCGCCGGCCGGGCCGATCGCTCCGCCGCTGCCGGACAGCTCCTGGCCCCGCGACGGGGGCGCCGCCGCGCCCGGCTGGCGGGACGGCCAGGGGGCCGACGACGCCGACGGGCCGACGGAGCTCGGTGGTGACTCCTACGTCGACCCGGTCACGGAACTGGCCGGTGACAATCCGGTTCCGGCCGCCGCGCGCGGCGGCGGTCCCGGCGCGCCGGCCCAACCTCAGGTCCAGGGGGTCGTGTGCCCGAACGGGCACTTCAACAACCCGGGCCTGCTCTACTGCGCCCAGTGCGACAGTCCGCTGTCCCACCAGCAGACCGTCTGGGGGCCCCGCCCCGCGCTGGGGGTGCTGGTCTTCGACGACGGCTCGACGGTACCGGTCGACACCGACATCGTGATCGGACGGCAGCCGGAACGCGACGAGGCGGTCCGCGCCGGCCGGGCCCGCCCGCTCGTGGTCGAGGACGGCGAGAGCGCCGTCTCGCGGGTCCACGCCTCCATCCACCTGGAGGACTGGGACATCACGATCGTCGACCACGGCTCGGCGAACGGCACCTACATCGCGCCGCCGGAGGCCACGACCTGGTCGCCGTTGACTCCGCACCAGCCGAGCCCGTTGGTCTCCGGCACCCGCGTCCAGGTCGGAAAGCGGACATTTGTCTTCGACGCGCGCCAACGGACGGGATAGCCATAATCCATCCACCGGTCATCCGATCGTCGGGCGCTCGCCGTCCCGAGGGTTCATCCTCAGCAGCGTGAGCGTCATTCCACTCCTGCCCGTCCCGGCGGACGGCCCGGTTCCGGTTCCGTCCGGGGCGGCCGAACGACCGCGCCTCGAACTGCCGCACCTGGCCCTGCCGCATCTCGAGGTTCCGCATCTGGAGCTGCCGCATCTCGAGGTTCCGGCCCAGGTCCGGTGGCGGGCGCGCCGGATCGCGCTGACCGCCCTCACCGCGAGCGTCGTCGGGCTGGTCGTGATGCTGGCCGGGATCGAGGTCGCGCGGGCCGTGCCGGCCCTCGCCGCGGCCCCGCCCGGGACCCAGCTGTGGCTCATCGCCACGGCCGGATTCAGCTACCTCACCTACTTCGCGGGCGCGGTCGAGCTACGGGCCGCCGCCGGGCTCGCCTACCCGCTGTCGCGCGGGTTCGCCGGCCAGCTGGCCGCCGCGTTCGGCAACCGGATCCTGCCGGCCGGGCTCGGCGCGGTCGGCCTGAACCTGCGGTTCCTGGAACGGGCCGGGCTGCCGCGGACGTCGGCGATCACCAGCGTCGCGGTGACCAAGATCGTGGGCGGGGTGATCCATACCGGCTTCCTGGCCCTGGCGGTCGCCCTCGGCGCCACCGCCGGGGTCGAGACCCGCCTGTTCACCCCGGACCGGCTCACCACGGCCCTGTTCGCCGCGGTCGTCGCCGGGGTGGCGGCCACCGCGGTGGCGCTGCGGGGCCCGTTCCGCCGCCAGGTGCTGCCCCGGGCGATGCTCGCCGTCCGCCAGCTGGCCCTGCTGGGCACCCGACCCCGCGCGGCCGGCACCCTGCTGGTCGCGACCATCGGCGGGAAGGTCACCCACATCCTGGCCCTGGCCACCACGTTGGCCGCTTTCGGCCTGCACGCGGACATCTTGACAGTTGCCGCGATCTACCTGGCCGGTTCCTCGATCGCCGCTGCCGTCCCGACCCCTGGTGGGGTCGGGACGATCGAGGCGGCGTTGGTCGCGGGGCTGGTCGCGGCGGGCCAGCCGGCCCAGGACAGCATCGCCGCGGTGGCGGTGTTCCGGCTGATCACCACCTGGCTCCCGGTGCTGCCGGGCTGCGCCCTGTTCGTCGCGCTGCGCCGCCGCGGCGCCCTGTGAGACTGCGCCGGCAAGGCGCCCTCTGAGGCTGCGCCGCCGCGGCGGCCGGTGACAGGCCACCCGACGCGCGCCTACAGCCCGTCGGCGAAGGTGTAGTTCTTGAACGGCACGACCGTGCCCACGCTGAGCTGGATGACGGCGTGCGCGGTGAGCGGCACGGTGCGCGGATCCTTGGTGTAGGTCGTCCCGTTCACCACCGTGGTGACCGGGCCGGTGGCCGGGCCGACCTGGGTGGCCGACAACGGCTGCTTCCACTCGTCGAAGATCTGCCCGAGGGTCAGCGTCGCCTCCTTGACCGGGGCCTCGATGTGCACGACCCCGGTCTCGTCGTGGGTGTGCAGCCAGTAGAAGCAGGTCCCGTTGGTCACGAACGGGTTTCCGGCGCCGGCCGAGGTGTCCAGGGTGTAGGGCGGCACGATGCCGATGCCGTACGGGATCACCTTGGACTTACCGTTGACGTAGACGGCCAGGTGGGCGTGGATGTGGGTGACGACCGCCTCGGTCCCGCAGGTGATGTCGCCGACCTTCTGCCCGGAGACCTGTCCGGCCGTGGAGGCCAGCAGGTTGGCGTTGTGGTCGATCGCCGCGTTGTTGCCCGAGTCGGTCGAGCCGCTCGAGCCGGAGCCGCCGGCGAACACGATGGCCAGCACGATGACCGCCACCACGGCCAGGGCGGTCCCGCTGATCAGGGCCGACACCCGGATCCGGTCGCGGCGGGCCTGGGCCCGGCGCATCGCCTCGACCTGCGCGCGGCGCTCGGACATCCGGGCCGCCCGGGCGTTCGACCCGCCCGCCCTGGCTCCCCCGCCGGAGCCCTTGCCGCCCCCGGCCGGGTTCTTCCCGCCCGGGGTCGGGTTCTGGCCCGCCCCACCCGGGTTCTTCCCCCCGTCGGCCGGGTTCCCGCTGCCGCTCTTGTTGCCAGTGCCCACCGGCTCCCCTTCAACGCGTGTTGCCTCCGGCGCAGATCTACCGGCCGATACTGAAAAGTATGTGAAGGCCCCGCCGGCCCGCCGCCCCGCGGGTCCTCCGGATAGGCAGGATACGGACTTATCCACAGCTTTCGCGCGGGGCGCGGGTCGGCTCGATACGATAGGGACCGCACCGGATCCCAGCCCATACAACTGCACACGCTGCTCACCCCGCGCGGGAGAGTCCCGGGCAAGCCGGCCTGTGGCACCGACGGAGCAAGATCTCCCCATAAACTCTCAGGTCCCCGACCGCCGGGTCAGGCAACTCTGGAAAGCGGACGCGAAGCGGCGTCCCGCCGACGGTGAAAATTCCTCGTCCGGCCCGCTCTCGGGCCCGCGAGGGGTGAATCTCTCAGGCCCATGACAGAGGGGGAGGTCCGCCGGGACGACCCCTACGCCGTCCCTCGACCTCGGGAGCGACCAGACGTGCACACGATCATTGAGGACGGCACCGGAGCGCCGGCGGCGCATTCCGACGTCACGAGCGCCGCCGCGACCGACGGGCGCGCGGTCGGCGGCCCGCCGGCCACCGCTCCGGTCGCCTTCGTCGACCGGCACATCGGTCCGGATCGGCCCGCCCGCCGGGCGATGCTCCAAGCCCTCGGTTACGCCGACCTCGACGCCCTGACCACGGCGGCCGTACCGGCCGGCATCCGGGACACCGACCTCGTCCTGCCGCCGGCCGGCAGCGAGCCGGAGATCCTCGCCGAGCTGCGCGCGCTGGCGGCCCGCAACCGGGCCGTGCCGTCCATGATCGGCCTGGGCTACCACCCGTCGGTGATGCCCGGCGTGATCCAGCGCAACGTGCTGGAGAGCCCGGCCTGGTACACGGCCTACACGCCGTACCAGCCGGAGATCTCCCAGGGGCGGCTGGAAGCGCTGATCAACTTCCAGACGATGATCTCGGATCTCACCGGCCTGCCGACCGCCGGCGCATCGCTGCTCGACGAGTCGACCGCCGCGGCCGAGGCGATGCAGCTGGCCCGCCGGACGTCCCGGGCCAAGGGGCAGGTCTTCCTGGTCGACGCCCAGACCCTGCCCCAGACGGTGGCGGTTCTGCGCACCCGGGCCTGGGCGCTGGACATCGAGGTGGTCGTCGCCGACACCGACGCCGGGCTACCGGCCCGGACGGGCGAGGCCTTCGGTCTGCTGTTGGCGTACCCGGGCGTGAACGGGGAGGTCCGGGACCTGGCCCCGGTGATCGCCGAGGCGAAGGCGGCCGGGCTCGTCGTGACCGTCGCCGCCGACCCGCTGGCGCTGACGCTGCTGGTGTCGCCGGGCGAGCTCGGCGCCGACATCGCGGTGGGCAGCACCCAGCGGTTCGGGCTGCCGCTGTCGTTCGGTGGTCCGCACGCCGGCTACATCGCCGTGCGCGCCGGGCTCGAGCGCGCCCTGCCCGGCCGGCTCGTCGGGGTGTCCCTCGACGCCGACGGCCGCCCCGCCTACCGCCTGACCCTCCAGACCCGCGAGCAGCACATCCGGCGGGAGAAGGCGACCAGCAACATCTGCACCGCGCAGGTGCTGCCGGCCGTGCTGGCCTCGATGTTCGCGGTCTACCACGGGCCCGACGGCCTGGCCGCGATCGCCGGGCGGATCCGTGGCCAGGCGGTCCGGCTGGCCGACGGGCTGCGCGCGGGCGGCGTCCCGGTCGCCCCGGGTCCGATCTTCGACACCGTCCTGGCCACCGTCCCGGGGCGCGCCGCCGCCGTGGTCGCCGCCGCGCTCGTCGGGGGCGTGAACCTCCGGACGGTCGGTGCCGATCAGGTCGCGATCGCCGCCAACGAGACCACCACAGAGGCACACCTGCGCGCCGTGTGGGCGGCGTTCGGGGTCACCGCTCCCCCGCCGCCCGACCGCGACGGGGAGGCGCCGGACCCGCTGCCGATCGGCCTGGCCCGCACCTCGCCCTACCTCGAGCACCCGGTCTTCCACGCGCACCGCTCGGAAACGGCAATGCTGCGTTACCTGCGCCGGCTGGCCGACAAAGACATCGCGTTGGACCGCGGAATGATCCCGCTGGGCTCCTGCACCATGAAGCTCAACGCGACCACCGAGATGGCCGCCGTCACCTGGCCCGAGTTCGCCGACATCCACCCGTTCGCCCCGCTCGACCAGGCCGCCGGTTACCTGTCCCTGATCCGCGACCTGGAAGGTTGGCTGGCCGAGGTGACCGGCTACGCCGCCGTCTCGGTCCAGCCCAACGCGGGCAGCCAGGGCGAGCTGGCCGGCCTGCTGGCGATCACCGCGTACCACCGGGACCACTCCGGGTCGGGCGCGCCCCGGGACGTCTGCCTCATCCCGTCGTCCGCGCACGGCACGAACGCGGCCAGCGCCGCGATGGCGGGGATGCGGGTCGTCGTCGTGGCCTGCGACGACGACGGCAACGTCGATCTGGCCGATCTCGAGGCGAAGGCCACCGCGCACCGCGACCGGTTGGCCGCGCTGATGGTGACCTACCCGTCCACCCACGGCGTCTACGAGGAAGGCATCCGCGACGCCGGCCGGCTCGTCCACGACGCCGGCGGCCTGGTGTATGTCGACGGCGCGAACCTGAACGCGCTGGTCGGGCTGGCCAAGCCGGGCCGGTTCGGCGCGGACGTCAGCCACCTGAACCTGCACAAGACGTTCTGCATCCCGCACGGGGGCGGCGGGCCGGGCGTCGGCCCGGTGGCGGTCGTCGAACGGCTGGTGCCGTACCTGCCGAATCACCCGCTGCGGCCGGAGGCCGGGCCGGCCACCGGAATCGGCCCGGTCTCCGGGGCGCCCTGGGGGTCGGCCGGCATCCTCATGATCCCGTGGGCCTACATCCGGCTGATGGGGGCCGGCGGGTTGCGCGAGGCCACCGGCGTCGCCGTCCTGTCGGCGAACCACATCGCCCGCCGGCTCGGGGCGTCCTACCCGGTGCTCTACAGCGGGCGGGGTGGGCTGGTCGGCCACGAGTGCATCCTCGACCTGCGCCCCCTGACCAGGCAGACCGGCGTGACCGTCGACGACGTCGCGAAGCGGCTGGTCGACTACGGGTTCCACGCCCCGACGATGTCGTTCCCGGTCGCCGGGACCCTGATGGTCGAGCCGACCGAGAGCGAGGACCTGGCCGAGATCGACCGGTTCTGCGACGCGATGATCGCGATCCGCGCCGAAGCCGACCGGGTCGGCGACGGAACCTGGCCGGTCGACGACAACCCGCTGCGGGGTGCGCCGCACACCGCGGACATGCTGACCGCCGACGACTGGAAGCATCCGTATCCCCGGTCGGTGGCCGCCTATCCGGTCGAATCGTTGCGGGACGGCAAGTACTGGCCGCCGGTCCGGCGGATCGACCAGGCCTACGGCGACCGGAACCTCATGTGCACCTGCCCGCCGCTCGCGGCCTACGACCCGCCCGACGACACCACGGCCTACGACGATCTGGAGTTGGGCGACAGTCCGAAGGGGACGGTCTAGCGTGGCCACCGTGACCGGCGCCGGGGTGGTCGAGGCGCTGCCCGGGATGCCCCCGTCGCAGTGGGTGACGCTCGACGAACAGCCGGGAGCCGGTGGACCGGAGGTCGACCGGCGCACCCACTACGTGGACTTCGGCGGTCCGGAACCGGTGGCCGGGGCCGACGCTCCGGTGGTTGTCCTGGTCCACGGGCTGGGCGGCTCGACGGTGGACTGGTCGGCGCTCGCGCCGCTGCTGACGCCGGTGGCCCACGTGCTGGCGTTCGACTTCGCGGGCTCGGGCCGGACGCCCGGCGCCGGGCGGCCGGCCGATCTGGAATCCCACCGGGTCCACCTGGCCGCCTTCCTGCGGAAATTCGCGGGCCGACCGGCCGTCCTGGTCGGCAACTCGATGGGTGGGGTCGTCAGCCTCCTGCAGGCCGCGCGGGAGCCGGCGTCGGTCGCGGCTCTCGTGCTGGTCGACCCGGCGCTGCCCGTCCCCCGCACCCAGGTTCCCGATCCGCTGGTGGCCGGGGCGTTCGCGACGTACCTGCTGCCGGTGGGGGCCAGCCAACTGCTGGCCGTCCGGCGCCGGCGCACGTCCCCGCCGGAGATGGTCCGGCAGACGCTGGCCCTGATCACCGCCCATCCCGAACGGGTGCCCCCGAAGGTCGTCGCGGCGTACGTCGCCCAGAACACCGAGCGGCGGCGGCGCGACGACGTGGACGGGCCCTTCCTGGCCTCGGCCCGCTCGCTGCTGGCGCTCATGATCGCGCGGCCGGCGCGGCTGCGGCGGACGATGGCGGCGGTGACCGCGCCGACCCTGCTGCTGCACGGTGAGCGGGACCGGCTGGTGCCGGTCCGGGCGGCCCGCACCGCCCAGGCGGCCCGGCCCGACTGGACGCTGGTCGTCCATCCAGACGCCGGGCATGTGCCCCAGATCGAGGACCCGGCCTGGGTCGCCGGGCAGCTCCGGGTCTGGCTGGCCGGCGACCCGGAATCTTCCTGACGACCGGCGCTACCCGCGCGGTTCGGCCAACACCGCGAGCACCGGCGCGTACATCACCGACTTGATGGCCCCCAGGGTGGGCCCGTCCTTGCCGGCCAGTGGCCGGACGCGGGCAGCGGCCGCCGCGACCAGCTCGCCCGGCGCCGCCGTGGCATCGACCAGCGCGTCGGCCAGCGCGTCGGGACCGCCGTACCGGCGGCCGGTCGTCATCGCCTCGTGGGCGACCTGGGGCGATAGGCGGGCCTGCACCACGGCGGCCACCCCCGGCGTGAACACGATCGGGACGTCGACCTCGGGCAGACAGAAGAAGCCGCGGTCGAGCCGCATCACCCGGAAGTCGTGGGCCAGGGCCAGGACCGCGCCGGCCCCGAAAGCGTGCCCGCTGATCGCCGCGACCGTCGGCAGCGGCAGCGCCAGCACCCGCGCGAACAACGCCCGCACCCCGTTCATGAAGGCGGGAGTCTCGTCCACGTGGGCCCGCATCCAGTCAAGATCGAGCCCGTTCGACCAGAACTTGCCGGTCGCCGTGGTGACCAGCGCACGCGGGGCCGGCGCGGCCTCCACCTCGTCGAGCAGCTTGCCGACCGCCGCGATCATCAGCGGGTTGAACCGATTCTCATTGTCGCCGAGCGTGAGGACGAAGACGTCGCCGTCCCGCTCCAGGTGCGTCATCGGACCTTCTGCTCCCGTCGGAGAAATGAGTACGTTCCCAGCCCGGCTCGCCCGACGGCCGGCTGGTTGCGCCGGCCGCTCGGCCTACCGGCCCTGGTATTCAGGCGGGCGGCGCTCCACGAAGGCCGTCACCGCTTCGGTGAGATCGTGGGACGGCAGGAACGCCGCGTTCCACGCGCCGACGTACCGCAGCCCGGCGCGGACCTGGTCGGCCCGACCGGCGTCGAGGACCTCCTTGATGCCCTGCACGACGAGCGGCGGGTTGGCGGCCACCTCGTCGGCGAAGCCGTGGGCGGCCGCGAGGGCCGCCGCCGGGTCGGGCAGCACGTCGTTGACCAGGCCGATCGCGGCGGCCCGGGTCGCGTCGATGTCCTTACCGGTCAACGCGAGTTCCCGCAGGTGCCCGTCGCCGATGATGGCCGGCAGCCGCTGGAGGCTGCCGAGGTCGGCGACGATCGCGACCTTCACCTCCCGGACGGAGAACCGGGCGTCGGCGCTCGCGTAGCGCACATCGCAGGCAGCCAGCAGGTCGACGCCCCCGCCGATGCACCACCCGGCCACCGCCGCGGCGACCGGCTTGCGGCAGGCGGCCACCGCGTCCAGGGAGTGCTGCATCTTCCGCAACCGGTCCAGGAACTGGGTGCGGGCCCGGGCCAGGCCACCGTCCGGATCGTTCTGGGTGCCGCCGATCTCGCCCATCATGGCCGGCAGGTCGAGACCGTAGGTGAAGTTCCG
>JAMFSN010000194.1 GCA_026225295.1 Frankia alni | reverse complement strand
GGATCCGGCCGTCCGGGGTGCGGTCGAAGACCGCGCCCCATTCCTCCAGTTCCCAGACCCGGTCGGGAGCCTCCTGGGCGTGCAGCTGGGCCATCCGCCACTGGTTGAGCATTTTTCCGCCGCGCATGGTGTCGCGGAAATGCACCCGCCAGTTGTCGTCCGACCAGACATTGCCCATCGAGGCGGCGATCCCGCCCTCGGCCATCACGGTGTGGGCCTTGCCGAGCAGGCTCTTGCAGACGATTGCGACGCGGGCCCCCGCCTCGTGGGCCTCCAACGCGGCCCGCAGGCCGGCGCCGCCGGCCCCGACGACAACGACGTCGTAGGAATGGGTGTGAACGGAGGTCATCTACGCGATCCAGTGGTAGTCGTGGAGGTGCCCGGCGGCGACCAGCCAGATGTAGAAGTCGGTCACCATGATCCACAGCAGGCTCGCCCAGGCGAACTTCAGGTGGTTGCGGTTGAGTACCGAAAGTCTTCGCCAGACCTGGTACCGGACCGGGGCTCTGGACAGCTGTCGCAACCCGCCGCCGCACAGATGCCGGCAGGAATGGCACGACAACGTATAGAGCCAGATCGCCACCGCGTTCACGAGCAGCACCCCGGTGCCGACCCCGATACCGAACCGTCCGCCCGGGAAGATGAACGCCAGCACCGCGTCATAGGTGAGCAGCGCCGCGAAGATCGTCGCGAAGTAGAAGAAATACCGGTGGATGTTCTGCAGGATCAGCGGAATGCGGGTCTCACCGGTGTAGCCCTTTCGGGCGTCGGGGACGGCGCAGGCCGGCGGGGCCCACCAGAACGAGCGGTAATAGGCCCGACGGTAGTAGTAGCAGGTGACCCGGAACCCGAGCGGGAACACCAGGATCAGAATGGCCGGCGACCAGGTCCACCAGCCGCCCAGAATGTGCGGGGTCGCCCCGCCGTCGACGCATTTATCGGTCAGGCAGGGCGAGTAGAACGGTGACAGATAGGGCTTCGCGAAGTAGTTCCCGTTCCGGAACGCGGCCCAGATGCCGTAAACGGTGAATCCGACCAGGACGGTCACGGTGATGATCGGCCCGACCCACCAGGCGTCCTGTCTCAACGTGGGCTGCGTGATGGCCGCCCGGGGGCGGGGTGGCCCCGGAGCGGCCGTTGATGAGGGTTCCTGGTCCGTCTCGGTGGTCGTCATGACCCTCCTGTGTCAGCCGGGCGGCTGGGTAAGCCGGTGGCTCCGTCGGCGGGGGCCGGGGCCGGCGGGTTCATCGCCCGCCCCGGATCTCGTCCACGTCGCCCGGTTGCCCGTCGTCGAGCCGCCCGGCACCGGACTGGCCGGCGCCGGACGGTCCGGCGCCGCGGAAACCCGGACCGCCCCGTATCTGCGTCCGGCGTCGTCGCCGGGACGTTTCGTTGGTCGGGGGACCGGCGTGCCAGCCGCCGCCCACCCCCTCGTCGTCGCACTCGGGCTGGAACTCCGGCTCGTCGCGCCGCGACGCCGGCACCGGGATCGGCTCGAGGTCGGGCCGCCCCCCGGGTCCCGGAGCGGCCGGCCCGGTTTCGGCCGGCCCGGTTTCGGCCGCGAGGTCGTCGAGGTCTTCGACGACCCGCCGGACGTCGACCTCCAGCCGTTCCGCGACCCGTGAGCCGCCGGCCCGGGCCCGCAACGCCTGGACGTGGGACCGGGCCTGTTCGAACGCTCGGCGGGCCGCGCGCAGCTCGTCGGTCGGGTCCACCGGGCTCGTCGGGTCCACCGGGCTCGTCGGGTCCACCGGGCTCGTCGGGTCCACCGGACTCACTGTCGACCACCTCCACGGGCGGGGTTCGCCGTTCGGCGTAACCGCACCGACCCGGCACGTTCATCGGGGAGTATCGCTGCAGTGTGGCCTCTGCCACACCGCAAGGCCAGCGGATCGGTGAAACCGGTCGCGGGTCGCGCGCGGGCGGGACGCCCCGGGACGCCCCGCCGTGCGCAGCGATCGCCCATACTTGAGGGGATGACGAGACGGGCGCGGGCCGAACCGCCGGGGGACGACGACGAGTGGCTGCGTCCGTCGCCGAAGCTGCGCACGGTCCGCCGCCTGGAGGTCGCGGCGGCCACGGTGCCGGTGGTCATCGTGGCCGGCGTCGTGACCGGGCTGCTCGTGGGCCTCGGGTTCGCGCTGCTGGCCGCGGCGCTGGCGGTCGTCGCCGGGCTGGTGCTCGACTGGTTCGTGGCCCGGCGGGTCAGCGCCTGGGCGTATCGCGAACGGGCGGACGACCTGCTCGTCCGCCGGGGAGTCATGGTCCGGCGGCTGTCGGTCGTCCCGTACGGGCGGATGCAGTTCGTCGACGTCACCGCCGGCCCCTTCGAGCGGCCGTTCGGCCTCGCGACGGTCCGGATGCACACCGCCGCCGCCGCCACCGACGCGCGCATCCCGGGGCTGACCGGTCCGGACGCGGCCCGCCTGCGCGATCAGCTCGCGCGGCTCGGCGAAGCCCAGGCGGCCGGCCTGTGACGGACGCGCCCACCGACCGCCCCGGCGAGCTCGGGGGCGCGGTGACCAGCAACCTCAGTGCGCAGCCGGTCGGGGATGCGCGGCCGGCGGCGGTGGGGATCGGCGGTCGGACGGGCGGGCCGCTGGAGGTCGCCACCGGCGACTGGCACCGGCTGCACCCCCTCTCGCCGGTGATCCGCGGGGGCCGCTCCCTGATCCCGCTCGCGCTGGTGCTGGCCCCGGCCGCGCTCGGGTTCGGGACCCACCCGCACGGCGCGGGGGGCGGGGGGAGCGGCAGCCAGCTCAGCGGGCACGCCATCGACCTCGGGGTGGCCGGCGTCGTGATCCTGCTGGGCGTCGTGTCCTGGATCGTGACCCGCTGGCGGATCGAGGACGGCGCCCTGCGGATCGAGACCGGCCTGTTGCGGCGCAGCTCCCAGCGGTACCCCCTGAGCCAGGTCCAGGCCATCGACACCGTGCGGCCGGCCCTGGCCCGGGCGTTCGGCCTGGCCGAGCTGCGGGTCCGGATGGGCGGCGCGACCGGCAAACACGGCCGGTTGGCCTACCTGACCGTCTACGACGCCGACATCCTGCGGGCCCGGCTGCTGGCGCTCGCCCACGGCGTGGACGAGGACGCCCCGCCGCCGCCCGAGCGGGTCCTGGTCTCGGTGCCGCCGGCCCGGCTGGCCTGGTCGATCCTGCTGAGCCGGTCCGGGCTCGCCTCGCTGATGGTGCTGGCCGGACTCATCGCCGGCGCATTTGTCGCGCCCGACACGGTCCGCCCGCTGATCGGCGTGTTCTTCTTTCCGATCATCGCGATCCTGGCCATCAGCTGGCGTCGGTTCAACGCCGACTACCGCCTCACCGTGGCTGAGGCACCGGACGGGCTGCGGCTGCGGGCCGGCCTGCTGGAGACGGTGGCCGAGACGATCCCGGCCGGTCGGGTCCAGGCGGTCCGCCTGACCGAACCGCTGCTGTGGCGCCCGCTCGGCTGGTGCCGGCTGGAAGTCGACGTGGCCGGCAAGGAGAAGCGACGCGGCGAGGACCCGGCGACCAGCCGGCCACTGCGGCCGGTGCTGCCGGTCGGTCCGCGGGCGGATGCCGACTGGCTGCTCGAGCGGATCCTGCCCGACGCGGCTCCCGCGCTCGCCGAGGCGCGGCGGCCGGCCGGTCGCGCCCCCCACCGGGTCCGACTGAAGGCCCCGCTGCGGTACCGGAACCTGTCCTGGGGGCATACCTCGACCTGCGTGGCGACGACGACCGGACGGGTCACCCGCACCACCGCCTGGGTTCCGCTCGGGAAGGTGCAGAGCCTGCGGTGGGCGGACGGCCCGGTGCAACGCCGGCTGGGGCTGGCCACCGTCCATCTCGACACCGCCGGGCGCAATATCCGGGCGGCCCTGCGGGACCGGGACGCGGGCGAGGTCGAACGGGCCCTCACCGAACTGACCGAACAGGCCCGGACCGCGCGCCGGACCGCCGGGCACCAGACTGCCGGGCGTTGATCCCGGGCGCGCTCCGCGAACCGGACCCGCACCTTCCCGCGCCTTCCCGCACGGCGAGCCGCGCCTCATCCGTGTGCACAAGTGGTCGCTGCGACGACCGTTCCCCCACCGGTCGTCCGGGCCGGCTCTGAACCCGATCACGCCGGTTGGCGCCGATTCGCTGGAACGGTGCGGGTCCAGGCACCCCAGTCCGACCGGCAAAGGTCACCCAACGAAGTCTTTATGTGACACCATCAGATGGTGTATCCGGTTCGGGCTCGCTAAACTGGCTGGTCAGCCAGCTTTCCGGCGCAGTGGGCGGTGAAGCTCGACTCCGAGGCGAGGGAGGCCCGATGACGGACACCCGACCGGCCGCCGCTCGCCCCACCGGCGCACCGAGCGGCGCGGCGGGCATCGGCCCGGCCGGTGCCCTGTCCGGCCACGTCCGGGTCGCGATCGTCGGCAGCGGGTTCGGCGGCCTCGGCGTGGCGGCCGGCCTGCGCGCCGCGGGCATCGGCGATTTCGTCATCCTGGAACGTGCGGACGGTATCGGCGGCACCTGGCGCGACAACACCTATCCCGGCTGCGCCTGCGATGTTCCGTCGCACCTGTACTCGTTCTCGTTCGCGCCCAACCCCCGTTGGCGGCGGTCGTTCTCGGCCCAGCCGGAGATCCTGCGCTACCTCGAGGACGTCACCGACCGGTTCGACCTGCGGCGTCACGTCCGGTTCGGCGCCGACCTGACCAGCGCCCGGTGGGACGAAACGGCCCGGCGGTGGCAGGTGCGGACCTCGCGCGGCGACCTGACCGCCGACACGATCGTCCTCGCGACCGGCCCGTTGTCCAACCCCCAGGTGCCCGCCTGGCCGGGCCTCGACAACTTCACCGGCGAGGTCTTCCACTCGGCGCAGTGGCGGCACGACCTCGACCTGACCGGCCGGCGGGTCGCGGTGGTCGGCACCGGCGCCTCGGCGATCCAGTTCGTCCCCCGGATCCAGCCCCGGGTGGCTCGGCTGCACCTGTTCCAGCGCACCCCGGCCTGGATCATGCCCCGGATCAACCGGCCGGTGACTCCCGCCGAACAGGGATTGTTCGCGCGGTTACCCGCCGTCCAGCGGGCGGCCCGGGGCGGCATCTGGTCGCTTCGGGAACTCGACCTGCTCGGGTTCGTCGTCCAGCCCGCGTTGCTGACGCTGGTCTCGCGCGTTGCCCACGCCCAACGGGCGGTCCAGGTTCGCGATCCGGCGCTGCGCCGCATCCTGACCCCGGACTACCAGATGGGCTGCAAGCGCATCCTGTTGTCCAATGACTTCTATCCGGCCGTGTCGCGGCCCAACGTCGAGGTCGTGCCGAGCGCCGTGACGCGGGTCGGCGCCCGCTCGGTGACCAGCAGCGATGGCACCGAACGGGAGGTCGACACCATCATCCTGGGGACCGGTTTCCACACGACGGACTACCCGATCGGGGCGCTGGTGCACGGCCGCGGCGGGGTCCGGTTGGGTGATCAGTGGTCGGCCGACGGCTCCCTCGCGCTGCGCGGGACGACGGTCGCCGGTTTCCCGAACATGTTCCTCGTCATCGGCCCGAACACCGGGCTGTCGCACAGCTCCATGATCCAGATGATCGAGTCGCAGGTCGCCTACCTGGTCGACGCGCTCCGGCGGCTGGACCCGGGGTCGCGTACCACCCTCGAACCGACCCCGGCGGCGGTGCGGGCCTGGAACGCCGATCTCGATCGCCGGATGGCCGGCACCGTCTGGGCGACCGGCGGCTGCCAGAGCTGGTACCTCGGCCCGACCGGCCGGGTGGCCGCGCTGTGGCCCGGATCGACGTTCCGCTTCCGCCGGGCGACCCGGTCGGTCGATCTCACCGAGTACGCCCCGGCCGGTCCGGAAGCGGCCGCCCCGGGACCGGCCCTGACGGCCGCCGCTGGTCCGACGGGTTCGATGGATGCCGGTGCCCGTCCGCCAACGCTCACCTAGAGTAGTCATCGTACGGTTGCCGCAACCGCCGGTGGATCTCCACCGGTCGAGCTCGACGAAGGGCGGAGCCGGTCGTGCCGCAGGAGGCCATCCGCGTGATCTGGTCCGAGGCCGAGACCTCGCAGGACATCACGCAAGCCATTGGTGAGGCCCTCGCGCCCTACGCGCCGGGCGCGGTTCTGCACGTCTCCCACGCGATGGCCCACAAGCCGGACCCGTCGATCGTGTCGAGCCCCGGCGAACCGCGGTTCCTCTACAGCGCCCTGATCCTGGTCCGCGAGATCATTCCCGACTGAGGCCCCCGGCCGATCCGGTACTGCTGAGGCCCCCTGGCCGATCCGGGGCTACTGAGGCCCCCGGCCGATCCGGGGCTACCGGGGACGGGTCGGCGCGCGGTCGGCCAGCCCGACGGCGTACGACGTCCACCACTCGCCGGGCGGTGGGCCGTCGCCACAGGTGCCGTCCGACTCACCGGGACGCTTGATCCACAGGAATGCGTCGGCCAGCGGGCTGCCGGTGGTGACGGTCGCCGTCCGGCCCAGCGCCCGGCCCGGCGGATTGCACCATTCCCGCCCGGGGGCCGCGCCCGCGCCGTTCCGGCTGGTGTCCACGATGAAGTGGGAGAGGCTCTTCATCGCACTGTCGACGGCCTCGCCATAGTGCACCTCGTCGTTCGTCGGATAAAAGTTCGAGACATTCAGCGCGAAACCGCGGGCCTGCGCGACCCCGGCCGCCCGCAGGCGGGTGGCCATCACCGAAGGCGGTTGCCAGTGGGAGTTCCCACCGTCGAGGTAAACGCTCACGTGCCGGGCGGCCAGCGTCTTCACCGCGCCGACCAGCAGTCCGTAGCGGGTTTGTTGGTCGGCGGGTGAAAGACAGTCGATATTTGCGAGGGCGTCGGGTTCGAGAACGACCACCGCCGGTCCGGCGCCGATCCCGGCGGCGAACTGTGCGACCCACGCCCGATATTCAGCGGGATCGACCGCCCCGCCGCCGGAGGGGCCGGAGCAGTCCCGTTCCGGGATGTTGTACGCGACCAGCAACGGCATCGCCCCCGCGGCCCGGGCCGCGGCGGTTTCCCCGGCCACCTGGGCGCGGACCCGCGAGACGTCGCCGCTGGCCCAGTAGGCGACCGGCTGGCCCGCGATCCGCTCGATGGCCCGGGTGGTGGCCGGATCATTCTTCGTATCGCGCAACGTGGTCGCGGCGGCGGTCATCGGGTCGATGTAAAGGCGGGCGCGGGCAAAAGGGTTGCCCGGCCCCGACGACGAGACCGCCGCCGGCGGCTGCGCAGGTTCGTCAACGGTACCGACCGCGTCGCCGATCGCCACCGAGGTGCCGGTCGGCGCCGCGACGGGAGTGGCCGGCGACGAGGACGAACATCCGGTGAGGACCATCCCGAGAACCGTCGCGGTAATCCCGACGCCGGTCCGGAGGCGGCTCATCGGGCACCGTGGCGGGAAATGTTGGTAGGACGTACGCGCCACCTCACCCCCAGTGTCTGGTCGCGGGTACATGTCCCACCTTACCGGTTTCGCGGTGGTCGGCCCCGACGGTGGCCGCCCGGGCCTGGGCCGACCGGGACGAATCGCGGGCCCGACCGTTCCGGCCCGGAAACGCCGGCCGCGCGGCCCGAGGAGTTCCCCATCCGTTCAGCGCGGCGCATTCTTTCCTTTCGTCGGGTGATGCCGTCGTCGGGTGATGCCGGCCGGTGACGCTTTCGATTTACGTCGGCCGGCCGCCGATGGTCGCCGTTCGCGGATCGGGCCATCCGGCCGGTAGCGTCGCCGGAACGGCCCGGGATTCGGCCGGATTCGGCGCCATGACGCACGGTGGCCGGGGCCCGGTTCCCCGACCCGCGAGGAGGGTTCGATGAGCGACGAGGCGATCGAAGCCATCCTGCCGGGTCCGGTCGCGCTGGCCCGGCGGATGGGCGGCGTCGGATCGTGGATGATCCGCGACCCCCTGCGCCTCGGCGACGACAGCGACGTGATCTCGATGGCCGGCGGATTCCCGGCCCCCGAGTCCTTGCCGGCCGCCGAGATCGGCGCGGCCGGCGCCCGGGTGCTCGGCTCCGCCCGGGCCACCGCCGCGTTGCAGTACTCCGCCGCGCAGGGCCTGCCCGAGTTGCGGGAATGGATCGCGACCCGGGCCACCGCCCAGCGCGGCCAGCCGGTCCACCCCGACCAGGTGATCGTCACCGCCGGCGCCCTGCAGGCCCTGGACGTCGTCAGCAAGGCGTTGATCGACCCGGGGGACGTCGTCGCGATCGACGATCCGGCGTTCCCGGCCTCGTTGCACTGCCTGCGGATGTACCAGTCCGAAGTGCTGGCCGTGGACGTCGATGACGAGGGGATGGACGTCGACGCGCTGGCCGAACGCCTCGCGGGCGGCCACCGACCGAAGCTCGTCTACACGGTCGCGACCTTCCACAACCCGACCGGCGCGACCCTGACCGCCGCGCGCCGGATGCGCCTCGCCGACCTGGCCGAACGGTACGGATTCGCGGTCGTCGAGGACGATCCGTACAGTGCCCTGCGCTTCCGGGGCGAGCCGGTGCCGCCCGTGTCCGCCTACAGCGACCGGGTGCTGACCCTCGGCTCGTTCTCCAAAACCCTGGGCCCGGGCCTGCGGATCGGTTGGGTGATCGCGCCGCCCGCGCTGGCCGAGGCCATCACCCGGGCCAAGCGCTGGTCCGATCTGCACACCTCGACCTTCGTCCAGTTCACCCTGCTCGAGCTGCTCGGCCAGCCCGGTTGGTGGGAGGCGCACCTCGCGCGGCTGCCGGGCCTCTACCGCGAACGGTGCGCGGCGTTGCGGTCCGCCGTGGCCACCCATCTGGCCGGGGTGCTCGAGGTCAACGATCCGGCCGGGGGACTGTTCGTCTGGGGTCGGGTCGTGGCCGCCGGGATCGGCGCCGATGACCTGCTCGACGCGGCGGTGCGGCGCGGGGTCTCCTTCGTGAGTGGACCGCAGTTCGCCGTCCACCGCCCCGACCCGGCCACCCTGCGGCTGTCGTTCGCGGGGCACCCGCCCGACCGCCTCGATCTCGCGGTCCGCCGCCTGGCCGCCGCGGCCGCTTCGCTGGTCGCCTGACCCCCCCGGGTCAGCGGTCCCCGACGGCGACCGGCCGGGTCGGATCGCCCGTCCAGCCGGACCAGGAACCGGGATACAGGACCGCCTCGATCCCCGGGTCGGCGGCGGCCAGCGCGAGCAGGGTGTGGGCGGCCGTCACTCCGCTGCCGCAGTAGGCGCCGACCCGCCCCGAGCGGGTCACTCCGAGGGCCGCGAACCGGGCCCGGAGGGCGGCCGGGTCGAGGAACCGCCCGTCCGGTCCGACGTTGAGGGTGGTGGGCGCGCTGACCGCCCCGGGGATGTGGCCGGCGACCGGATCGATCGGCTCGACCGCGCCGCGGTAGCGCTCCCCGGCCCGGGCGTCGAGCAGCTGACCATCCCCGGGGTGGTCGGCCAGCGCGGCGGCGCCGTCGGCGTCCAGGACGGGCAGCGCGCCGGGGGTGACCACCACGTCGCCCGGCGCCGGATCGGGCTCGTCGCTGGTCAGGGGCCGCCCGGTCGCGGTCCAGGCTCCCAGCCCGCCGTCGAGCACCCGGACGTCGGGGAGACCCGCCCAGCGCAGCAGCCACCAGGCCCGGGCGGCGGCCAGCCCGGCGGAGTCGTCGTAGGCCACGACCGGGGCGCCGGCCCGGATCCCGTGGCGACGCAGCGCCGCCTGCAGGACGGCCGGCTCGGGCAACGGGTGGCGCCCGAGCCCGGGTGCGGCCGGCGCGGCCAGCTCGGTCTCGAGGTTGACGAAGACCGCCCCCGGCAGGTGCCCGGCGGTGTAGTCGGCGCGCCCGTCCGGGCGGCCCAGGCTCCAGCGCACGTCGAGCAGGTGGGGGGGCCGGGCGCCGGCCAGCCGGCCGGCCAGGCCGTCGGCATCGATCAGGGGGGAGGGCGTGACCATGGTTCAAACCTAAGCCGAACCCCGCGATCGGGGCGGGCCGTTTCGCGACCGACGGCCCCGTCGGCGCGCGACTTCAGCGATGCGGGGTGCTTGCTCACGCAATTTTTACCTGGCCGTGCTCCACTGTGCAGCCATGACCTCTGAAAAGACGCCTCGTCGCGGCCATTGGAAACGGAACCTCGCTATCGCGCTCGGGGTGGTGATCGTGCTCGCGGTGGGCGGACCGTTCTTCTACATCCACGTGATCCAGTCCGATCCGCCCAAGAAGCTGCAGCTCACCTCGGAGCCGGCCGCGTCGGCGGCGGCCGGTTCGACGGTGTCGGCCGACGGGTCGTGGAAGGTGGCCTCGGGCTCGACCGCCGGCTACCGCGTCCACGAGGTGCTCATCGGCCAGAAGACGACCGCGGTCGGGCGGACCGCGGACGTCAGCGGTTCGATGAGCATCAGCGGCACCACGGTGTCGACGGCCGACTTCACCGTCCAGATGGCCACCGTCACGAGCGATCGTGATGAGCGTGACCAGCAGTTCCGGGGCCGGATCATGGATGTCTCGAGCTACCCGACCGCGACCTTCCGACTCACGAAGCCGATCGATCTCGGCACCGTCCCGGCGGCCGGGGTGGCGAAGACCGTCAACGGAACCGGCACCCTGACGCTGCACGGCACGACGCGCACGGTGACGGTGCCCCTCACCGCCCGCCGGTCGGGCGCCACCATCGCGGTCTCGGGCTCGATCCCGGTCACGTTCGCCGACTACAACATCGCGAACCCGAGCTTCGGACCGGTCACCACCGATGACCACGGATCGGTCGAATTCCTGCTGAACTTCAGCAAGAGCTGATTGCGGGCCCCCGGCGAAACCGCGCATCAGGGAGCCGTCCGGCGGGGAGACCCCCGGATGGGCGCGGGAGGTGGTGGCGAGGTGGTCCCCAGGTCGTTGTACGACGTGCTGGGTCTGCCGCCGACCGCGTCCGAGGACGAGGTGCGGGCCGCCTACCGGGCGTCGATGCGGCGCGTCCATCCCGACGTCGGCGGATCGGAGCCGGCCTTCAGCCTGGTCCGGGCGGCCTACCGGGTGCTGGGCGACCCCGACCGGCGGCACCGGTACGACCTGCAGTTGGCCGCCGCGCTGGATGAGCGGGAGCGGCCGTGCGCCCCGGACCCGCCGCGCGGACCGGCGCCGGGCCGCCGACCGGCGCCCGGTCCCGGCGGTCCCGGCGGTCCCGGCGGCCGCGCGGCCGGCTCCGGCGGTCGCCCGCCCGGGCCGGACGCTCGCACCCGCCGCAACTACGTCATCGCGATGGGGGTCTGTGTCACCTTGTTCGTCCTGGCCGCACTGGTCGTGCGGCTGTTCTCGGTGCCCGCGGCGCTGGCCATGATGGCCGTCGCGGCGGTCATCCCCCCGTTCGCCGCGATCCTCGCCAACCGCGCTCCCCGACCGGACCCGCCCGCCCGGCGTCCGCCGGACTGACGGCGGCCCTGCTCCCGCCGCGGCCGCGCGCCGCGTTCCCGCGTTTCAGCCGGCCGGCCGCGCCCGGTAGAACGCGAGGTGGGCGGCGGCCGCGGTGTCCCAGGAGTGCCCGGCCGCGAGGGCCTGCCCGGCCGTCCGCAGCTCGGGGTCGTCGCGGTCGAGGGCGTCCGCGAGCGCCGTGGCGAGCGCGGGCCGGCCGGCGGCGAACCGCACCGATCCGCTGAACACCTCGCGTAGTACCGGCAGGTCGCTGGCCACCACCGGGACGCCGGCCGCGAGCGCCTCCAGCGCGGCCAGCCCGAAGCCCTCCCGGGTCGAGGGGAACGCGAAGGCGGCGGCCGCCGCGACCAGCGACGGCAGGTCCTCGTGGCCGACCGGACCGAGCACCCGCGGCGCGACGCCCAGCTCGGCCGCCCGGCGGTCGACCGCGGCGCGGTAGTCGCGGTAGTCGAACAGGGTTTCCCCACCCGCCACGACCAGCCGGAGCGGCGCCCGGTCGGCGGCCCCCGGGTCCCGCTGGAGCAGCGCGAACGCCTCGACGAGGTCGAGCGTTCCCTTCCGCGGCTCTATCCCGCCCACGGCCAGGACGTACCGTCCGAGCCGGGCCCGCCAGGCCGCGCGGCGCCCCGCGGCTTCCTGGTCCGGGCCGGCCGCCGCCCGGAAGCGCGCCGCGTCCACCCCGTTCGGGATCACGGTGGCGGTGATTCCCCACCCCGCGCGCAGCTCGGCCGCGACGGCCGCCGACACGCACAGGTGGGCGAGCGGTTCCCGCAGCGCCTTCTCGTGGCAGGCGGCCAGCTCCGGGGTGGTGAAGGTGTCGAGGTGGTGGACGGTCCGCAGGCACGGCGCGGCGGCGTTGGCCGAGATGCAGTCCTGGGCGTGCACGATGTCGTATCCGCGCTCGGCCCGGGTCCGCTCGAACGCCGCGCGCAGGGTCGCGATCGACCGCAGCACCCGGGGGCCGAGGCTCTCGCCCTCCCGGTCCCCGAACGGCACGGCGTGGACGCCCACCGCCGGGTCGACCGGTCGGAAGAAGCCGGTGTCCCCGCCCCGGGCGAGCGTCCAGAGGTCGACGGACGCGCCCGCGCGGGCCAGCGCCTCGGCCAGGGCCAGGGTCGCGACCACCCCGCCGCGGGGCCGCGTCGAGTAGGTGAGCAGGGCGATCCTCATGGTCCGAGTCTCGCCCACCGGTGTCGGTCGCCGCCGCCGGTGGGGCCCGGCGGCCGGACCGGTCGCCCCGGGCGCGGCGCGGTGACCCGGCCGGCCGGTGGGCCGGGAATCAACGGCCCGAATGTGTTCGGTGGCCGGAATGTCGCCACGGCGCGTCGTTCCCGCCCGGCGGATCCGGGAATAGGCGTTGGGTAATTGCCGGTGACCGCGCGCCGGTGCGCCGCTGAGTCGTATACATGAATAGCGGGCCGCCGTCCGGCCGGACCGGATCTCCGCGCCGGCAGTTGCCGAGCAGCTATTCGGGGGGTCCATGCGATACGCGATCATCGCCGATCTGCACGGCCGGCGGGGGGCGTGGCGGCGGGTCGCCGCGGCGACCGGCCGGGCCCGCGTCGACCGCATCCTCCTGCTCGGCGACTACCTCGAGGCGAAGGTTCCGCGGCGGCATCACGACCCGGGCGTCCACTGGTCGCTCGAGGAGGTCGTCCGCCCGGACGAGCGGCTCTGGGCCGAGCTCGCCGACGCCGAACTCGTGCTCGGCAACCAGGAGCTCCGCATCCGGGAACTGCTGCGACCGGAGCAGGTTCCGGCGTTGCTGGCCCCCCTGCTGGCCGCGCCCCGGGCGGCGGCGATCGGGGTCGCGCGGGTCGAGCACGGCGACCGCATCCGTTGGTCACCGGCGGCCGACGGGGTTCTCGAGCCCCAGCTCGACGCGGTCCTCCCGGCGCCGATGCTGGTGGTCGGACACACCCATCAGACGTTGCTGCTCGAAGTCGCGGACCGGCCCGGACGGCCGCCGGTCACCCGGCGGCTCCCGATCACCGTCGGTCGACCGGTGGCCGTCCGGGCCGACGCCCATCTGCTCGTCAACGTGGGGCCGGCCCGCGGCCGGCCCTCACACTGGTTGATATACGATACGGACCCGGGAGAGATCACTTTCCGCGAGGTTGACAACGAGGTCGACCGTTGAGTCGCAATTCGCGGGATCTCACGGTCGGGCCGAAAGTCCTCATGAATTCGGCCGGTCCGACCGGTATTCGTCGGTAACGTTTCCCAAAGTCCCGACGGGTGCGTCGATCCTCGTTCCCCCGTACGCAGGAGTCGCCCCACCCGTCGGGACCTGTTAGTCGACCGAGCGGGCTGGGTACGCTCCGTGCGCACCGGCTATGTCCAGCCCGGTTGCCCGCCGAGGCGCGGCCCGAATCAATGTGTCCCGGGTTACACTTTCCGGCGCTTTCCCGAGTTCCATCTCGACACATGGCGATACGTTGGTCGGTTGCGGCGCAAACCGGTAGCGTCGGAATCCTCTATAGCGGACCCGTGAATGAGCGGGTCCCGAAGGGGGTGGGCAGGTGCAGGTTCCAGCGGCACGGATCGTCTTCTCGGCGGACGATCGCGCGGAGATCGCCGGCGCGGTCTCGGAGATCCTCGCTTCGGGCGCCCTGACACTGGGGCGGCACACCAAGGAGTTCGAGGCGGCCTTCGCGGCGGCCCACGACGCTCCGTACGCGGTTGCGGTCAGTAGCGGCACGGCGGCCTTGGAGATCATTCTGCGCACGCTCGACGTCGCCGGCGGCGACGTCATCGTTCCGACCAACACCTTCGCGGCGACCGGCTACGCGGTGCTGCGGGCCGGCGCCACCCCGGTTTTCGCGGACGTCGAACCGGACACGTTCGCGCTGAGCCGGGCGACGGTCGAAGCGGCGCTCACCCCGAACACCAGGGCGGTGGTCGGGGTCCACATCGGCGGCCTGATCGCGCCCGACATCGGTGAGCTGACGGCGATGCTCGACGAGCGGGGCATCGTGTTCGTCGAGGACGCGGCGCACGCCCACGGGTCGAAGCACGAGGGCCGCTACGCCGGGTCGTTCGGGGCGGCCGGGGCGTTCTCGTTCTACCCGACCAAGGTCATCACCTCGGGTGAGGGTGGCATGATCGTCACGTCCGACGAACGGATCCGGGACGAGGCGCTCATTTACCGCGACCAGGGCAAGGCCGGCTTCCTCGGCAACGTCCACATCAAGCAGGGCTACGCGTGGCGGATGAGTGAGCCGCACGCTGTGACCGGCACCGTGCACCTGCGTCACCTGCCCGAGTTCCTGGCCGTCCGACGCCGGGTGGCCGCCCGTTACGACGCGGCCCTCGCCGGGTCGGAGGGCTTCGACGTGGTCGGGGCCGGCTCGGTCAGCAACTACTACAAGTACCTGCTGATGCCGCAACCCGGGATCGACCGGGCGCGGCTGAAGAAGGAGCTCAAGGAACGGCACGGCGTCTCGCTGTCCGGCGAGGTGTACGAGGCCCCGCTGCACCAGCAGCCGGTCTTCGAGTCGTACGCGCGGGGCGGCCTGCCGGTCGCCGAGGATCTGTGCGCGCGGCACGTCTGCCTGCCCGTGCACTCCGACATGACCGACGAGGAAGCGGACCACGTGATCGCCGCTCTCGCCGCCACCTATCAGACGCTGGCCTTGGACCGGTGACCATGCGTATCGCAGTGACAGGCGGCTCCGGTTTCATCGGCGCCCATGTCGTCGACAAGCTGCTCGACGCCGGCCACGACGTGCTGTCCCTCGACGTCGACGCCCGGATGCCCGACCCGCGGGCGTCCTACCGGGTGCTCGACGTGCTCGACCTGGCGGCGGTGACCGAGGCGCTGGCCGACCGCGAGGTCGTCTACCACGTGGCCGGGATGGCCAATGTCGACTTCGCGTTCCAGGATCCGGCCCGGACGGTCCGGCTCAACGTCGAGGGCACCGGCAACATCCTCGAGGCGGCCCGGATCCATCAGCTCCGACGGGTCGTCTTCGCCAGCACCGTGTGGGTGTACGGAGCGGTCGACGATCCGGCGCCGGCCGCCGACGGCTCGCAGCCCGCCCTCACCGAGGACGCCCAGGTCAACCTGGCCAAGGCCGGGCACATCTACACCTCGACGAAGGTGGCCGCCGAGCTGCTGCTGCACAGCTACCGCGAGACCTACGGCGTGCCGTTCACGATCCTGCGGTACGGGATCCCGTACGGTCCGGGCATGCGGGACGAACTGGTGCTGGCCCGGTTCGTGAAGAAGGCGTTGGCCGGCGAGGCGCTCACGGTCGCCGGGGACGGGCAGCAGTTCCGGAACTACGTGTTCGTCCGGGACCTGGCCGAGGCCCACGTGCTCGCGCTCGGCGACGCGGCCGAAAACGCCACGATCGCCCTCGAGGGCAGCGAGCGGGTCAGCGTCCTCGACATGGCCCAGACGGTCAAGGACCACTTCCCGGGTACGCGGATCGAGCACGTGCCGGCCCGGCCCGGCGACTACCGGGGTCGTGAGATCTCGAACGAACTGGCCTTCGAGCTGCTCGGCTGGCGGCCGACGACTCCGTTCCGCGAGGGGGTCGCGCAGTACGTCGACTGGTATCTGGGTAACAAGGACGTGCAGGTCGCACCAGTTGCGGTGACGCCAGCCGTCCAGCCGGCGGCCGCGGGCGAGGCTGTGGTTCCGGCCGCGTCCGGCGAGTAGGACGACCGGGCCGGACGCAGAGCGGGGGCACGTATGAAGCTCGAGGAGTCCCACGCCCCGGGAGGTGGAGCGGGCCGACGGGCACTACTGCTGTCGGGTTCGCTCGGCATGGGGCACGACGTCATGGCCGAGGCCTGTGCGGATTCGCTGCGGACCCGCGGGTGGGCGACGAGCACGGCCGACAGTCTGCGGATGATGGGCGGTCGCGCGGGCCTGGCCGGCGAGAACGTCTTCCGCGGGGTGATGGCCGTGCCCGGCCTCTACGACGCGTTCCACTTCTCCCAGCTGCGGACGGGGGGTCGGCTCGCCACCATCACCGATGCGGCGGCGCGCCGGTTCCTCGTCCCCCGGCTGCGCGCCGAGCTGGAATGCGACCGGCCGGATCTGGTGGTGTCGGTCTTCGCGACCGGGGCGTCGGCCACCAGTCACGTCAAGGAGCGGTTCCCGGGTCTGGTCACGGCGGTCTTCTGTACGGACGTCTGCGTGCACCGGCTGTGGGTGCACGAGAACACCGACCTCTACATGGTCACGTCGGCGACCGCCGGCCGGTACGTGCGCCGGTTCCACCCGGCGGCCCGGGTGGCGGTCGTGCCGACGCCCGTCCGGGGGCAGTTCTACGACGCTCCGGGCCAGGAGGACGCCCGGGCCGAACTGGGCATCCCGACCTGGGACCGGTGCGTCCTGTTGATGTCCGGTTCGTGGGGGCTCGGTCCGCTGGTCGACTGCGCGAAGGCGCTGGCCGAGGCGGGAGTCTGGGTCATCGCGGTCGCCGGCCGCAACCAGAAGTTGACCGGCCAGCTGCGGGAACTGGCCCGCCGGGTGCCCCGGATCGTGCCGATCGGGTTCGCGACGAACGTGCCGACCCTGATGAGCGCGGCCGACCTGGTCGTCACGTCCTCCGGTGACACCTGCAGCGAAGCCCGGGTGATCGGGCGGGACCTGCTGCTGCTCGACGTCATCCCGGGCCACGGTCGCGACAACCTGCAGCACGAGCTGGAGCGGGGTCGGGCCGAGGTCACCGCGGTGGACGCCCGGGCCCTGTCCCGCAACGCGCTGGCCTGTCTGGACCGGGTGAAGCCAGCGTCGGTGCGGGTGGAAGGCACTCCCCAGGCCTGGGAGCGGGCGTTCAGCGCCGCGCTCGGCCAGGTCGGGCTCGGGGAGTTGGCGATCGAACCGAACGGGTAGCCGGAGCGGGCATGGTTCGATGGGCCCGTGAGGGTGGCATCGTGGGGGTGGCACTGCAGTGCGGGCACCGCTGTGACGTCATGGTAACGGTGGCTGCGCGTTGAGTGACGCCCTCCTGCGGGGGGTGCCGGCGGCCCTGCTGGCCGCCGCCCTCTATGGCATCGCGCCGCTCCTGCAGGCCCAGGCCGCCCAACAGGCGCCCCCCGGTGGCGGGGTGGGCTTCGGTCTGCTGCTGCGGTTGGCCGTCCGACCGCTGTGGCTGGCCGGGCTGGCCTCCGAGGCGGTGTCGTTCCTGCTGGAGGTCTATGCGCTGTCGAAGGCCCCGGTGGCCTTGATCGCGCCGGTGATGGCCTGCGACATGATCGTGTTCGCCTTGCTGGCCCGGCGGGCCCTCGGCGAGCGCATCACCCGGCCCGGCCGGCTCGGCATCGCGTCGATGACGGTCGGCATCGCGCTGATCGCGCTGGCCTTCCATTCGGGCTCGGAGATCGGCGCCGAGGCCACCAACGGTCAGATGCTGCTGTTCGGGGTGTGCGGTCTGGGGTTCCTGGGGGCCACCGCCTTTGCCGCCGACCGCGCCGCGCGGATGCGCCGGATCACCGGTTCGGCGCTGCTGTTCGGGATCGCGGCCGGGGTCGGCTACGCGATCGCGACGGTCGCCACCCGGCAGCTCGGCTTGTTCGTGCACGCCCACAACCTGCGCCATCTGATGGCCACCCCGACGCCGTACGTGCTGGTCATCTTCTCGGTGCTCGCATTGAGCCTCGAGCAGCGGGGGCTGCAGGGGCGGGCCGCGGTGGTCGCGTTCCCGGTCACCAGCGGGGTGTCCGCGTTCCTGCCCGTGGTCCTCGGCCTCACGCTGCTGGGGGAGTCGACCCCCGGTGGGGGGCAGATGGTCGCGTTCGTCTTCTCGCTCACGCTGGTCGCGACCGGGGTGGTCGGCCTCGGCCACGACCGGGCCGCCACCCTCGTTCGTGAACAGGAACAGGAAGCCGCGGCCGCGGCGGCCGGCCGGGCGGCGCCCCCCGGGGAGGCCGGTCCGGCCGGGTCGGGTGATGCGCCGGCCGGAGTCGACCGGCGTGACCAGACGCCGCTGATCGACGGGCCCGGCCGGTGAGCCGCCTGGCCGTCCCCGACGACGGGCGTCTCCCGGACGGCCGGCACGATCAGCGGCGCGGCGTCTGATCACGCTCGTCGAGTCGCGGGCCGCGCCCGGTCACCCGGGCTGGAATCGCACCATCGCCTTGCGGACCCGGTCGTTGGCCTGGGCGTAGGTGATCTTTCCGTCGACGTAGGCCGCGAGGGCGCTACGCCGGACCCGCTCGGCGCGCGGGTCCTCAATCGGAGTGTTCAGCAGATTCGTCGTGGTAGTAGCCACGATGATCACCTCCTGATGCAGTAGGACAGGAGCGGGGTTCCGGCGTTGGTGGTGCGGCCCGGGAAGAGGGTCACCGGTGAAGCTGGGGAGTCGGTCGGCCGAGGCCCGACGACTACGACCCGCGAAGGAAGTCCGGTGAACCCGGATGGACGGGCGGCGGAGGACGCCACCGGTCACGGGCCGGAACCCGCTCGATGACTGTCACGACTTCGCCACTCCTCGTGTTTGCTGGGGCTCTGGTCCCCATTGAACCTCGCCGATGGCGGGTCCGCAGCTGTTTTTCGCGAGTTGGTGACGTCCGGGCGCGCGCGAAGGCCCGGGCTCCCCCGTCGGGGGAGCCCGGGCCTCGGTGCGGCGTGTCCCGGTCGCGTGCGTCGGCGGTTGATCAGACCGCCATCAGGAGCCGATCAGCGGATGTCGAACGACCCGGCGCGCGCGCCGGCCACGAAAGCCCCCCAGCGCGGCTCGGAGAAGACCAGGATCGGCCCCTCCGGGTTCTTGGAATCCCGGACCGCGGCCGCCCCGGGAACGGGCGCCACTTCGACGCACATCCCCCCGGCTCCGTTGCTGTAGCTGCTCTTGTGCCAGGTCAGGCTGGTCCGGTCGAGACGGGGTCCGGCGGTGTCGATGGCGTTCATGTGAGTTCCTCCGCTGCCTTGACGATCATTTCTATGGACTGGTCGGGCCGCAGAGCGCGGGCCATGAGGTTCTCGAGCTTCTGTCGGTACAGGCGAATGTCGGCGGGTCGTTCCAGGTACAGACTCGAAGTGGCCTCCTCCACGTAGACGACGTCGGTGTCGCCGGCGTCAGGGAATCCGAGCACCGAGAAGGTGCTGCCCAGACCGGCGTGCGCGCCGGCGGCGAAGGGCACCACCTGGACGGTGACGTTGGGCAGCTCGGCGATTTTCACGATGTGGGCCAACTGCGGCCGCATCACGTCCGGGCCGCCGACCGGTCGTCGTAGTACTGATTCGTCGAGGATCGCCCACAGGCGGGGCGGGTCGGGTGCGGTCAGGCGACTCTGCCGGTCGAGCCGGAGCGCCACCTTGCGCTCGACGTCGGAGTCGGTGGCGGTCGTGTTGTCGGAGCGGATCACTTCGCGGGCGTAGTCACCGGTCTGGAGCAGCCCGTGGACGAGCTGCGCCTCGTACACGCTGATGGAGGACGCGTCGCCCTCCAGGCCGATGTAGATCTCGAACCAGGCCGGGACGACGTCGTTGTACACGTGCCACCAACCCCGCTTGCGGGAGTCGCGGGCCAGCGCGAGGAGCGGCTCACGTTGGTCGTCGTCGGTGACCCCGTACAGGTCGAGCAGATCGTTGACGTCGCGCGGCCGGATCGGAACCCGGCCGTTCTCCATCCTGCTGATCTTGGACATCGAGCAGCGGAGCGGGATGCATGCCGCCTCAACTGTGACATCAGCCGACTCGCGTAGACGGCGCAGTTCGGCACCGAGTCGGCGTCGTCGCACCGTTGGGCTTCCCGTGGCCACTTCTCCTCCAACATTCCCCTGTTGGTCACAGTCTGCCATGACCGTCTCACTCTCCAGGCACGACCCCTATGCGGAAAGTACATGCGCCGAAACGTACGGAAGCACTTGCACACGCGTGTGTCACGCGTCATCCTCAGATCGATACCTGACCGACAGTGCTGGTGTGGTCTCCTTGGGTGATTGCTGTGGTCCCGGCCGATGTGACCGGGGCGCCACTGATCCACGTCCGGACCCCACACCTGAAGGACGAGGAGGTCCTCATGGTGAAGACGGGCTACAACCGCTTTTCCGGCGCCGTGGCGCCCCGGTACGCAGTGACCCGGCCCGGTGATCCGCATCGCACCCTCGCCGCCCGAACCGCGCCGGTCCGGCCGCTTCCGGTTACCCCAGGAAAGTCAGAGGCCCTGCTCTATGGCGTGATCAAGTTCGAGGGACCGCGCCGGGCCACCCAGTCGGTCGTGCTCGCGTTCGAGAACGCGACCGCCGCCGATGAGTACGCCGTCGGGCGCGGCTTCGACGACTATCTCGTCGTGCCGCTCTCGTTTCTCACGCCCACCGCGCCGTCGGGCGCGGCTCACTAGGGTCTCGATACACCGCGTCGCGGACCGGCTGAGCCGGATTGCCCGGGTCGACGCCGGTCACTGTGGAGCCGCCCGGTGGCGAGGCCCGTGGGTCGGTGCCGGCGGCACCCGAAGGCCCGGTACCGCGCATCGATCGGGTGAGCGGGGCGCCATCGCCGTTGGCGAGCAGGCAGACCACACCTCGGTCACCGGAAGCCCAACTGTCGTGGGATGGTTGGGTATCGCGGCCATCCGGATCAGAGGTCGGCGTACGGCACTCCGACGGGGCGAACAAGTGGTCCCCGTGGTCGTCACCGCGCGCGGTTTTGACTTCACGAATGGAGTCCACGACACCGCGAATGCCGTGGCGACGTCGATCGCGACCGGTCTGGTGGATACCAAGGTGGCCGACGAACTGGCTGGATCCGGGCCACTGTCGTCGATCGAAAACTCGGCCGAGGTCGTCCGGCGGGCCATCAGCAGCGCCACCCGGGCCCCGGTCGACGAGCTCGCTGTCGCCCGCGTCCAGGACCGGCTGCGGGCCGCCGGCTGGGACCTGGATGATCTCCCATCGTCGTGACCACCTTTCGGGCGGTCACGACCAGTATCAGCCCGGGCCGGGGGTGAGGCCGCGCCATTTCGGGAGCTGTGGATAAATGGTCCGGCCGTCGGTTGGTTGTGGACGGCGAGAGGCGGTATGTCGATGCCCGGCGGTAGCCTGCGCTCCACGTAGTCGGGCTGCGCGCGGATGGCGGCAGCCGACTTCACCGAGGGGGGATCCGCCATGGGCCTGAACCTGAGCCAGATCGCCGAGGCGGACGCGTTGCTGGACGATGACCCGCTCGCGCTGCTGATCGGGATGGTGCTGGATCAACAAATTCCGCTCGAACGGGCCTTTGCGGCGCCGTACGAGCTGACCAGGCGGCTCGGTCGGCCGCTGGACGCCCACGCTCTGGCCACGGCCGATCCGGACGCGCTGGCGGAGGTCTTCACCCGCCAACCGGCGCTGCACCGCTTTCCGGGTTCGATGGCCCGGCGGGTGCAGCAGCTCGCGCGCCTTCTCGTGGACAAGTACGACGGACAGGCGGCCGACGTCTGGCGGACGGCGGCGGACGGCCGCGACCTGTTCCGGCGGGTCGCCGAGTTGCCCGGCTTCGGGGTCCAGAAGGCGAAGATCTTTGTTGCCCTGCTCGGTAAGCAGTGCGATGTCACGCCGGACGGGTGGCGCGCGGCCGCGGGGCCGTTCGGCGAGGACGGCGTCTTCCGTTCCGTGGCCGACATCACCGATCAGGCCACCCGCGACCGGGTCCGGGACTACAAGAAACAACTCAAGCTGGCGGCCAAGCTCAACCCGGTCTGATCGCCGTGCTGATCATCCGGTGTTGCGCAGTCCGGCCGCGATCCCGTTGATCGTCAAGAGCAGGCCGCGCCGGAGGCCCGGTTCCTCGTCGCTTCCGGCCGCCCGGGTCCGGCCCAGCAGCGATATCTGCAGGGCGTGCAGCGGAGCGAGGTAGGCGTCCCGCAGCTCCAGGGTGCGCTTCAGTATCGGCGCCGTTTCCAGCAGCGTCGCCTGGCCGGTGACCCGCAGCACCTCCTCGACGGTCCGCTCGTGCTCGGCCTGGATCACCTCGAACAGGCCGGCGGCGGCCGGGTGGACCAGCTCCCCGACGTAGCGCGCGGCAATCGCCAGGTCGGTCTTGGCCAGCGTCATCTGGACGTTGCCCAGGAAGGTGCGGAAGAAATGCCAGGACGAGTACATCTGGGCGAGCGCGTCGCCGGCCCCCGCCTCGCGGGCGGCCGCCAGCCCGCTGCCCACCCCGAACCAGCCGGGCAGGATGATCCGGGACTGGGTCCAGCCGAACACCCACGGGATCGCCCGCAGGTCATCGAGCGATCCGGTGCCTCCGGGGCGCCGCGACGGACGGGACCCGATGTTGAGGTTTCCGAGTTCGTCCACCGGGGTGGCGGTCAGGAAGAACGGCACCAGGCTCGGGTCGGCCACGAGTGCCCGGTAGGCGCCCTTGGCCGCCTCCGAGACGGCGTTCATCGTGTCGTCCCAGCTCGCGAGCGTGTTCTGCGGCAGCCGGGACGTCCGGTGCAGCACCGACGCCTCCAGCACGGCGGCCAGCGCGGTTTCCAGGTTCTGTCGCCCGAGGCGGGCCAGCACGTACTTGTCGGAGATCACCTCGCCCTGCTCGGTGACCTTCATCGGGCCGTCGAGTGTCCCGTACGGCTGGGCGAGAATTGCTTCGCCGGTGGGTCCGCCGCCCCGACCGACCGATCCGCCCCGTCCGTGGAACAGCCGCAGCACCACGCCGTACCGCGCGGACACGTCCCGCAGCTCGCGCTGGGCCCGGTGGATCTCCCACTGGGAGGCTGTGATCCCGGCGTCCTTCGACGAGTCGGAGTATCCGAGCATGATTTCCTGGACGTCGCCGCGGGCCGCGACGACCCGCCGGTAGGACGGATCGGACAGCATCGCGGCCAGCAGGGGGCCGGCGGCCTGCAGTTCGGCGACGGTTTCGAAGAGGGGCACGAAGCCGATGCGGGCGACCGCGGTGGGGCCGGTGAGATCGACCAGGCCCGCTTCCCGGGCCAGCACGACGGGGGCCAGGATGTCATCGACGTCCCGCGTCATCGACACGATGTAGCTCTCGATGACCTCGCCCCCGAAGCGGCGCAGCGCGGTGTCGATCGTGGTGAACAGCTCGAGCACCGGTCCGGCCGGATCCGGCAGCGGGGTGCTGCCGGCCCCGACGAGGGGGCGCCGACCAGCCAGTTCGCGCGACAGCAGGGCGATCCGGGCCGGTCGGTCGAGCTGGGCGTACGGAGGGTCGGACTCGCCGATCCGGTCGTAGAGCGCGGCCAGGGCGGCGTGATGGCGATCGGCGTGCTCGCGGATGTCGAGCGTGGCCAGCGACAGGCCCATGGCCGCGGTGGTGCGCAGCACCCGCAGCAGCGGGCCGTCGGCGGTCAACCCGCCTTCGTCGGTCAGCAGCGACTCCCGCATCACCGTGAGGTCGGCGAGCAGGCCGTCGACGCCGAGATAGTCCCGGCCCGGGGTGTGGGGCGTCCCCGCGGCCAGCCGCTCGCGGGTCCGGACCAGCCGGGCGCGGATATAGGAGCACTTCAGCCGGTAGGGCTCCTCGGCGTTGAGCCGGCGGAACCGGTCCCACACCGAGGGCAGGGCGGCGCGGTCGACCTCCAGGCTTTCGCGCAGCGCCTCGCTGACCGTGATCACCCGGGTGGAACCGGACATCCCGGCGATCAGCTCGTCGACCTGGGCGATGAGGACCCGCAGGCCGAACTCGTGCTGGAGGGCGAGGACCTCGAGCGTCACCGTCGGGGTGACGTTCGGGTTGCCGTCCCGGTCGCCGCCGGCCCAGGTGCCGAACCGCAGCGGGCGGGCGCCGGGCGGAAGCGTCACGCCGACCCGGCTCAGCTCGCGCGCGGTGTCTTCCAGGAGGTCCGGGAGCACGTCGGTGGCCAGCGACTCCAGGTAGTAGGCGGCGGACCGGGCCTCGTCGGCCGGCTGCGGGCGTTCGATCCGCAGTTCGTCGGTCTGCCAGAGCAGATCGACCAGTTCGGCGATGCGACGCCGGTCGCGGGCGATGGCCCCGGCGCGCCGGCGGGGGTCGGCGGCCTCGTCGAGCAGCCCGGCGATCCGGCGCAGAATGTCGAGGACCGACCGGCGGCTGGCCTCGGTCGGGTGCGCGGTGAACACCGGCCGCAGTTCCAACCGGGCGGCCACGTCGGCGGCCAGGTTCGGGTCGAGCGTCCCGTCCGCCCTGGCGGCGGCGATGCGGTCGACCGTCTCGGTCAGCGGGCCGACCGGCCGATCGGACATTTCCCGTCCGCGGTGGAGCTGCTCAGCGATGTTCGCGAGCTGGAAGTACGAGGTGAACGCGCGGGCCAGCACGATAGCGGTGGGAGCGTCCACCGTGTCGAGGAGGGCGGCGAGTTCCGCGCCGCCCCCGGGTCGACGGGCCAGCACCCGGACCTGCTCGACGAGATCGAGCAGGTCCTTGCCCTCGTGCCGGGTCAGCGCCTCGCCCAGCAGATCGGCCAGGCGGCGGACGTCGGCGCGTAGATCCGCGTGCCGCTCGTCGGAGGACACTCCGCCGGCGAACTCGGCGGTCGGGCCGGAGCCGGTGGCCGGTGAGCCAGCGGCCGGGGAACCGGAGACCGGGGAACCGGAGACCGGGGGGTCGGGGGCCTCGGCCCTGCTCGGGCTGGTCGTCATGCCACCTCCGGGTCGATGTTCGGCTACCTGGCGACCGCGGTGTCGTCCGTCTCCACCAGTCTTGCCGGTTCGGGCCGGGTTCGTAACCCGAGCGGACCCACCAGGGGCGGACGTCACGTCGGAGCGGGTCGACGGACGGGCGGGAGCGGGGCGGTCGCGAGGCCGGTGCCTCGGATCAGGTGATGACGATGGCCAGGACCGGCAGCGAAAACACCCCGGCGGCGGCGAGATAGCCGATGACCGGCAGCCAGAAGGGGACCCGGGGCGGGTCGAGCAGGCGGGAGACGCGGGTGATCACCGGGGAGCGGGTCGTCGGGGGGGCGGCGGCGGGAAGCGCCGGTCCGGGGCCGGCCGGCGGGCCGGCCGGCCCCGACATCGTCTGGGATCGTCGGGCCGCGGGAACCAGCGAGCGCACGGATGACGGTCCGTTGATACCGAGCGCGCCGACCGGAACCGGCGCCCGGGTGACGCCGATGCGGGCCAGAGCCCGGGCCAGCGCGCGGCCGCCCGTCCGCCGGGCGGCCTGATCGTCGGCGAGCATTTCGATCAGCAGGCAGACCGCCGCGGTGGCCTCCCGGGCCGGCCGGAGGAACGGAAACGTGGCCTGCCAGGCGACGAACGGTTGGATGACCAGGTCGTGACGGCCGCGGGCGTGGGCCTCCTCATGGGCCAGCACCGCTTCGAGCTCGTCCGCGGACAGCGTTTCGAGCAGTCCGGCGGAGACGACCACCCGCGGGCGCCGGACCCCCGGCACGCAGTACGCGACGGCGACGGGATGGTCGAGGATCCGCAGGCGCTGGAGGGCGGTCTCCTCGTGCTCGCACAGCCCGCACCGCGGGTGGTCCGGGCTTTCCGGGGGCCGGTGGGACCGCCCGGCCAGGTCGACCAGATGCCGGTGGCGCCGCCGCTCGCGAACCGTCCGGCTCGTGGACAGGTACAGCACGGTGAACAGACGGGCGGCCAGCGCGGCGGCGACCGCCAGGCCGAGCAGGTTCAGCGGCCCCAGCTCGTGGAGGGGTCGACCGTCGGCCAGGTCACCAGCGTGATCGACCAGGCCGTTGGACAAGCGGGGAGCGAGCGGGGCCAGGCCGATCGCGAGCGCGGCGAGCAGCGCCGAGACGCCTCCCGCGAGCCCGATGGCCTGCCACAGCACGATTCCCGCCCGTGGGCACCGGTGCGGCCACGAGGCCGCGGCGAGCAGGTGGGGCACCGGCCAGGCCAGCGCCACCGCGATCGCCGCGAGGGCCAGGGCCGTGGTCATGCCGTTTCGGCGTCGCGGCCCGATGGTCCGGCGGTCGGATCGGTCTCGGTTCCCGGACCGGCATCGACCGGGTCGCCCGGCCGGAGATCGGCCGGTCCAGCGTCGGC
>JAMFSN010000193.1 GCA_026225295.1 Frankia alni | reverse complement strand
GTCGACCACCTCCGCGCCGGGACTGGCAGCGCCAACGAAGATCCACAATCCGCAGACGATGACAGTCGGCGACCAGACCGCGATCAGCATGGTCAGCGCACTCCCCAGTGCCGGCTGACCCCGCCACGTGCCGGTCCCGACCCGAACCAGGCCCAGCTGTCGGGCCCACCGGGCGCTGCGACGTCCGCTGATGATGCCGACCGTCGTCTGGTGGGGGACTGTCATCGTCCCCGGACGGTGGATCTTCGTTGGGGCTGCCAGTCGCGGCCCGGGCGGTGGTGGCCGGTTGGGTGTCGTCGTCCGTGCGTTCTATGGCCGCCGCTGACGGTGCCAACCCGCGGCCCACCCCGACCCGACCGGCCTCGGCCCCGGCGGCCAGAGCGGGTGGCATCGTCATCGCACCTTTCCGCGCTGGCTCACACTGCCACTTGCCGCCGCGTGCCGATTCCGGGCCGACGGTCAGTGCTTGCGCGCGCCCGAGCGTCCGTCGACGATGCCGACCGCGGTCTGTTCGGTGACTGTCATCGTCCGCGGACGATGGATCTTCGTTGACGCTGTCGACCCCGGCCCGAAGGCCGGGGTCAGGTCCCGAAGGTGAGCAGCTGGTCGACCCGGCGTTCCCGTAGCACCGCCCGGACCTCGGGCTCCGCGCGGTCGATCCGCAGTGCGGCGCCGAATCGGCGGGCGTGCCGGGTCATCGCCACCATCAGCACGGCGCCGGTCCGGTCGATGGCGGTCACCGCGCCAAGGTCGACGACGACCGTGCGCGGGCCGGGGGCGAGCGCGTCGCACATCGCCCGGCGGGCGGCCCCGGCGGCCGCCCGGTTGACCGGGCCGCGGATCCGGATCACCGGCTGGCCCGGTTCCCGGTGGTCGAGCTGGATCTGGACCGCGTCGTCGGTCCGCCCACGCTGGGCAGGGGCCGCCGGCTCGGCCGCGGTGGTCGGTGGGGTGGGCGCCGGGGCGCCGAGGGGATCAACCACGATGTCTCCGTGCGGGCCACCGATGATCCACCCGGTCGGCCCGCCGCCCGGGAGTCGGGCCACCGGAGGCGGCCCGACGGCCATCGTGGCGGGACTCTCGCTCTCGGTAACAGAGTCGAAGGTCACTATCCGTGATCTGTAAGCTCCTGTGTGTTTCAACCGTCATCGGTGGCTCTGGGTACCGGTTGGCGCCGCGCGGACGGTCCGGCCGCCGGTCAGGCGTCGGCGTGGGCGTCGGCGGTGGCGTGGGCCAGAAAAGCCCGCCAACCACCGTGTTCGGAGATGTCGCGGGCGTCGGCGGTGGCCCACGCTTCGCACAGGAACCCCAAAGTCGGCTCGGTGGCGGCCATCCCGCGGGCGCCGTCGGCGGCACCGTCGGCGGCACCGAGGAGTTCGACCCGGCCGATTCCGAGCGGGGCCGGGATGCCGGCCAGGAACGCTCCCAGGGCCGGGGCCGGTAGGCGCCACACCTCGGCTTCGATCACCGTGCCGCCGGTCGGGACCCGGACCAGACCGGGCCGCGCCGGGCCGCTGCCCGGCAGCGCGAACAGCCGGTAGTGCGGAGCGGTGGTCGTGCGACGCACGAAGGTCGAACCCAGCGCGGTCAGCTGCCCGTTGAGCGGGAGTCCGGTCATGTGCGCGCCGACGACGGCCAGCTCGATGTGACTGGGGCCATCCGGCCCAGCCGACCCGGGGTCGGCGGCCGGCCCAGCCGACCCGGGGTCCGTGGCCGGCCCAGCCGACCCGGGGTCCGGGGTCGCGGCCCGGACCGCCGCGAGGGGCGAACCGCCCGCGCCGACCGGCAGGGCGACGCGCCGGTGCAGGTCCGCGGCGACAGCGGCCAGCAACGCATCCGAGCCGGCCGGGGCCATCACCGTGACACCGCGCGGAATACTCCCGGCGAAACCGGTCGGGACGGCGACGGCCGCCAGGTCGAGCAGGTTCGTGAAGGTCGTGTAGCGGCCCATCCGGGCGTTGAGCGCGATCGGATCGGCGGCCACCTGGTCGCGGGTGCAGGCGGTGGGCACCGTCGGTAGGACCAGCAGGTCCAGGGCGGCGAACTGGTCGTCGACCCGGCGCCGGAGGGCCCGCAACCGGGCCAGCCCCCGGAAGACGTCGGCCCCGCTGACGGTGGCGGCCGGCGCGAGGACGGCCCGGGTCACCGGCTGCACCTGATCGGGGTGGGCGTCCACGTAGCCGCCGACCGCCGCCGCGCGCTCGGCCAGCCATGGACCTTCGTAGAGCAGTTCGCCGGCGGCCAGGAACGGTGCGAAGTCGACCGGCACGCACCGGGCGCCGGCCGCGCTCAGGTGGGCGACGGCGTGGGCGTAGGCGGCCGCCGCGTCGGCGTCGCCGAAGAACTCGAGATCCTGACCAGCGATGATCCCGACCCGGGGGTGGGCGGGCGGCGGGCCCGGCACCGCCGGCACGTCCGGCAGTCGCCGCGACCACGGGTCGGCCGGGTCGTAGCCGGCCAGCACCGACAGGACGGCCGCGGCGTCCGGGACCGACAGGGCGAACACGCTCGGACAGTCCAGTGAACGGCAGGCCGGTACCAGCCCGCGCCCGCTGACCAGCCCGAAAGTCGGCTTGACGCCGACCGTGTTGGTCAGCGCGGCCGGCACCCGGCCCGAGCCGGCGGTATCGGTCCCGATCGCGAACGTGACGAGGCCGACCGCGACAGCGACGCCGGAACCCGAGCTCGAACCACCGGGGATCAGATCCGGACCGAACGGCGAGCGCGGTGTCCCGTACGGCGACCGGGTGCCGGTCAGCCCGGTCGCGAACTGGTCCAGGTTGGTCTTGCCGATGCAGATCGCGCCGGCGGCCAGCAGGCGTTCGACCAACGGTGCCGACCCGGCCGGGCGGTAGGCGAAGTCCGGACAGGCGGCGGTCGTGGGCAGCCCGGCGACGTCGATGTTGTCCTTGACCGCGAACGGCAGGCCGTAGAGCGGGCCGGGGGGCCGGTCCCCGTCCCGGTGCGACGCGGTGAGCGCCCGGGCCCGCTCGAGGGCCTCGTCGCGGGGGACGAGAGTGATCCAGACCCCGTCGTTCCCCCGCGCGGCGATCCGTTCGTAGACCGCGGCGATCACGTCGACCGGGGTCAGAGCACCGCCGCGGTAGGCGGCCTGCAGGTGCGCCGCCTGCAGGTCGGCGACCGCGACCTCGAGCGGCGGGGGCGGGGCCTCGACCATCTCGACTCGACCGTTCAGGCGACCGGGCCGGCGGCAACGCTGGTCAGCAGCGCCTCGGAGCTCGCTACGGCGCCGAAGACCCCGCCCTGCATCTTGACCATGTTCAGCGCGGCCCGGTAGTTGCCGTGATCGGTGGCGCCGGTGCAGTCCGACAGCAGCAGGCATTCGTAGCCGCGGTCGTTGGCGTCCCGCATCGTCGTGTGGACGCAGACGTCGGTCGTGATGCCGGTCAGGATGATGTGGGTGATCCCGTGGGTCTGGAGCACCAGATCCAGGTCGGTGGCATAGAACGAACCTTTGCCGGGCTTGTCGATGATCACCTCGCCCTCGACCGGGTAAACCTCCTCGACGATGTCCCAGCCGATCTCGCCCCGGATCAGGATCCGCCCGGCCGGCGCCGGGTCGCCGATGCCGGCCCCGATCCGCTTCGAGCGCCACAGCTTGTTGGGCGGGCAGTCGGCCAGGTCCGGGCGATGGCCCTCGCGGGTGTGGATGATGAAGAAGCCCAGCGGCCGCAGGGCGGCGAGCAGGTTGGCGGTGGGTTCCAGCCCGGCCCGGGTGAGCGACAGGTCGTAACCCATCGCGTCCACGTAGCCGCCCTTGCCGCAGAAGTCGGTCTGCCAGTCGATGTTGATGACCGCGGTCGTCGCCGGGGCGAAGGAGCCGTCGTAGGGCCAGGGGTAGGGCTCGGCCTCCACCGGCCCGAACCGGGCGTGGGTGGCGGTGCTCGCGGGGGTCGCTGGGGTCGCCGTGGTCGGGCTGGTCAACTCCGGTCCGGTGGCGGTCATGCCGTCCTCCTGGCTGCTCGCGCGGGGGCTGTCGGTCGGGGGCTGGATCGCGGTCGGGTGATCGGGCCGGGCCGGGCCGCTACGCCGGGTGGGTCGGGTCGGGTCGGGAAGGGGCCCGGCCTCGGTTGAGGACCATCTGGGTGATGGCCCGGGCGGCCCGGCGTTCGACCACCTCCATCGACTCGCCGACGTGATGGCGCAGCGCCGCGACACTGCCGTCCAGGTCGCCGGCCAGCACCGTCTCCACGATCCCGAGATGCTGGGCGATCGTGAGCTCGACCCGGTCGGCGGTGAGGAAGTCGTACATCCGCACCGGCCGGATCCGGGCGTTGATCGCCTCGAGCAGGTGGGCCAGCTCGAGGTTCCCGGAGGCCTGGCTCAGCGCAAGGTGAAAGCTCTCGTCGAGCGCGACGAAGGCCGGGTCGGGGGCCGGTTGGTCGTCGCGCAGCGCCCGCCACCGGTCCCGCAACGGCTCCAGCAGCGCCGGATCGTGACGGGTGCCCAGTTCCAGTGCCCGTTCCAGGCCCCGCAGCTCGAGCGTCACCCGGATCTCGTAGAGATCGCGCAGGCCGACCAGATCGGGTTCGCTCGGGTAGTAGCCCCCGTCCGGCCGCTTCTCGACCAGCCCGTCGGCGGCCAGTCGGGTCAGTGCTTCGCGGACCGGGGTCCGCGAGACGCCGAGCAACGCGGCGACCCGTTCCTCGGCCAGGCGGTCCCGGAAGGAGAACTCGCCCGACATCAGCCGGGCCCGGAGCGCGGCGTAGACCTGCCCGCGGCGCGGTGACCCGGCGTCGGGCCCGCGGGGGGACGTTGAGGTTTCCATACCGCCGAGCATCAGGCATCGGGGTGCCCCTCCGCGCAGCCGGCCCCGTCGGTGACCCGGGCACCATGGCCTCCGGCGGCGCGAGAAGACCATGATCGCGCCGCCTCTGGCCGTCCGGGCGCGCGGGGGAGGGAGCAGCGGGGGGTGGGGGTTGACGCAACCCGGCCGCGACACGTATCCCATCTCGGGTACGGTGCTGTATACAGCGCAGGTCCACGGCGACGACGCTAAGGACCATCGTGTTTCGAATCAATGGGTGCGGCGTTACGTCTCGGTGTCCGCGAGTCCCCGCTCCCGCTCCCGGTCGCGGCCCGAGAGCCGGCCCCGGCCGCCACCATCGTCATCACCAGCGCCGCGCTGCCCTGGTCGGGCCGACGGACCGTAGAGGAGAGACCAGGCCATGGATCCCGGTTCCGCACCATCGAGGGGCTCCGGCCCTGGCCCGGCGGTCGGCTCGTCGGCCGCCCCGGCCGATTTCCTGCTTGTGCACGGCACCGGAACCACGTCCCGGATCTGGAGCGGAGTGCGGGCCGCGCTCGGCGGGGCCCGCGTCGCGGCGCCCGACCGGCCGTCGACCGGTCGGCTCGGAGCCGAGGTCGACGCGCTCCGGCCGTACGCGGGTCCGGGGGTCGTTCTGGGCGGAGTCAGCGGCGGGGCCACCCTGGGGCTGGCCATGGTGGCCGCCGGGGTGCCATTGGGCGCGGCCGTCCTGCACGAACCGGCCGTGGGTTCGCTGGTGCCGGGTCTGCTCGCGCCCGTCGCGGCCGCCTGGGCGGAAGGTGGCCTGGCCGCCTTCGGGCGGACGCTGTACGGCCCGACCTGGGACGTGACCGACGGACCGGGGGATCCGTCCGCGGTCGAGCGGGACCTGGCCATGTTCCTCGAATTCGAGCCGGCCGCGCCCGCGCCCGGCCCACCGGTCGCGGTCAGAATCACCGTGGGTGAGAACTCTCCGCCGGTTCGCCACCGCGCCGCGCAGCGGTTGCACGAGCGCTTCGGGTTCCCGGTCACGGTGATCCCCGGGGCCGGCCACGCCGTGCACCGCGAGCAACCGGAGCGTTTCGCCGCGCTCCTGCGCCCCCTCGCGGTCGGATAGGGTGGGCGCGTTCTTTATGATCTTGTTCTGACAGCGTCCGGACGGCGGCCGGAACGCAGGTTGTGCGGGGGATCCGCGCGCAATGCCGATGCGGGTCCAGTGGGTGGGGCGGTTCGATGACGACCAGGGGAACCGGCGGCAGCTACCGCCGTTCACAGGCGCGCCGCCTGGATGTCGCCTACGCGGCCAGCTACCCCGCCCTCCTCCGACTGGCCCGCCGAACGATCGCCGATCCGCTCGCCGCCCACCACGCGGTCGTCGCCGCGCTCGCGACGTTCTGGGACGGTGGCCGTGACGTGCCGGACCGGCCCGCGCGGGACGCCTGGTTGCAGGACCTGACGGTGCGGGTCGCGCGGCGCGGCCCGACCGCCGGGCGGCGGCCGACCATGCGACCGGACAGTCGGCCGGAGCTGGGCTGCCCGCCCGGGGTCCGCCGCGCGCCATCCTCGACCCCGGGCCCGATCCACGGGTCGGGTTCAGCGTCCACGTCGGCGCCGGAACCGGCCGGAGCCGGGCTGCCCGGAGCTGGGCCGCCCGGTCCGGGGCCGGCCGCATCGGGTGCCGCCGACGACCGCGGCGCGCTGCGGATCGCGTTGGCCCAGCTCTACCGGGATGACGCGGACCTGGTCCGGATGACGATGACCGAGGACCGTGATCCCCGCGAGGTCGCGCGCGCTCTGGGCTGCACGGAACGGGCCTTGGAGGTCCGGCTCCAGCGGGCCCGCGTCCGGCTGCGCCACGATCTCCGTCGGGCCGCCGACAAAGCCGGCGCAAACGTTCGCCGTGCGCCCGACGATCACGCATCGTAACGTATTACCGCTGAATTTCCGGTCCGAACATACGCTGTGTGACTCTCGTCAATAAATTTAGGTTGACGATTCCGTGCCGGGTGCCGTGATGAAGTAGTGCCCCACTCGGTCGGGTTCCCGGAATCAAAGGCCCCGCGCGGAGCCTGCATATCGCGAGCGAAGATGCAATCCGTTTAGCGATTCAGGGGATAGTGACATCTGGCGCGTGGCCCTGTGGAAGACGACCGGGTCCTGTCGGACCTCGTCGGGATAGTTCAGCCATGACACCAGCCACCGCCGCCGTGACCGCCCGGGCGCCGCCATCCCGCTGTGCCGCAAGGTATCCCGGGTCGGCGGGCGACTTCCGTAGTTACTGTCGGCGTCGCCGATAATGCTCGACGATCCACCCGTCCACGTCGCTCTTACGCCAGACCCGGGTGCCCCGGGTCCCCTTGCCCGCGGGCGCATTGATGATCGCCACGGGCTCGGGAAACTGCGGGTCCTTGCGGGTCCAATAGTCGACCGCCTGTCGGGTGATCTTCAACTGGTAGGCGATGTCCCCGATGCCGACCAGTCGTCCGCCGTCATCCACGAGACACATCGTATCGACATTGCTGTCCCGCGAAAGCGATCGCTATCGTCAGTGATTGCTTGCCAGCAAACACTCAGGAAAACAGGAGGCAGAGATGTTGTCGAGCACAAGTGGACACGCCGCCGTCGCGGACGTGCTGGCCCGGGACGAGGCCTACGACCAGGATCCGCTCGGGGATCCTCCGGTCACGGTCCCGGGCTACCGCCGCGCCTTGCGGGCGGCTCTTCGGGTCGAGCCGCCCGAGTTCCCCGATCCGGAGCCCGGGTGGGAGGGCCGGGAGCGTGAGGCGTATCTGGCGGGTCATCGCGACGCGCTGACCGGGGTCGCGCACCGGGTCGCGCTCTCGCTGGGGGTGGGTGGTGAGGACGGGGACGAAGATCGGTCGTGAGCCGGCCCGTCTCCGTCGGGTAGGGACGAGGCAGGATGGTCCCGTGACTGAGCCGCTGCTTCCGGATCAGACCGGCGACGACACCGACGTCGGCTGGGGCGACGACCGGGATCACGATCGAAATGACGACGACGCCCGATTCCGGGACGATCTGCCTCCCCACCACGTCGATCGCGACCGCGACTGTTGACCTACTGACCTACTGACCTACTGACCTACTGAGCCACTGAGCGCGCGCCGCGCGGGCGGCCGATCCGTCATCGGCGGGCGGGCAGCCGTACGGCCGCGTGGCGATCCCAGCTGGCGGGCCCGGTCTTGATTCCGGGTCGGCCCGGCCCCGGCGGGGACAGTCCGATCGGTGCGTCCCGATCGGTGCGTCAGGGGCCCGATGGATCAGGGCTGACCGCGGATGGTGATCGAGAGGTGGGCGTCGGAGCCCGCCGTCGCCGCCGCGAGCCCGACCGACGTCGGATGCGGCACGGCCAGTACCACGAGCGCCCCGTCGGACGAACCGGAATCGGCGTCGGGTGCCCGCGGAACGGCCAGGACCACGACATCGGACGCGAGGGTCGTCACCGCCCCGCCCGTCCCGGACGAGGGCACCACCCCGCCGGTCGAGTCGCCGCTCCCAGACACCGTTGAGCCCGAGCCCGAAGGCGAGCCTGCCGCGGCCGAGCCTGACGCCGCCGCCGAGCCGGACGCCGCCGCCGAGCCGGACCCGGACGGCGGCGACCCGGAGGCCAGTGGATCCGGGTCGCCGGCGTCGGCCGGGGCATCGTCGGAGTTCGCCCGGGTGTCCGGGGCGGCTCCCAGGACGTCCACGTGATCGCCCACCCGCAGCAGCCGCACGCTGTCGCCGTCCGCGATGCGGACCGGGGCCGCGACCATCCCGGCCGCGGTTTCTCGCGAAGTGAGCAGGCCCGGGCCGACCAGCCGGACGTCGGTGATCGGCTCGCCGCGGCGGACCGCTCCGGCCAGCACCCGACCGACCACGTCCCCCGGGTGGGCCCGGACCCCGGCCGGCACCGCGCGGGCCGGCAGCAGGACGACGAGGACGTCGCCGGCCCGTACCACCGCGCCGGCGGACAGATCGGCACGGGCGACGACGACCGGGGTGCCCTGGTCAGGCGCGGGGCGCGGGCGGGTGGCCACGATCGACAGCAGCACGGCCCCGGCGGCCAGAAGGGCCGCGAGGGCCCGGCGGCGGGCCCCGACGGCCAGCCGCCAGGACCGCCGGCCCGTCAGGTGAAAGCCTTGAAAACCCATGACCCGACCTCCACGACATCATCGTGGAGATCACGCTAGGTGGGTCCCGGGCCACATCGACCGGGCCCGGCGCTGTCTGTGGACGACCGCTCACCTGTGGACAACCGACCGCGAACCCGAGCCGGAGCTGACCGACGGGGCGGCCAGCCGGAAATCCAGACCGGTCAGGCGGCGGATGCCGCCGAACTCGAGGAGGAACCGGCGCCGGCTTTCGTGGCTCCTGAGTCCGACGAACCGGACGAGCCCGATCCGGACCCCGAACTGGAGCTGGAGTCCGACGACGAGGATGACGATCCCGCGCTGTCGCTCGACGAGGTCGACGACGTGGACGAGCCGGCCGACCCGGAAGCGTCGGTGGTCGCCGTGACCTCCTTCGGGCGGTCCTTGGCGGCGTCGGACGTGCGCGCGCTCCGGCTGTCGGTCTTGTAGAAGCCGGTGCCCTTGAACACCACTCCGATGTTGCCGAACACCTTGCGTAGCGAGCCGCCGCAGGACGGGCACTCCGTCAACGAGGCATCGGTGAAGCTCTGTACCACCTCAAGATCGTTATTGCAGGCGGCGCAACGGTACTGGTAGGTGGGCACGGACTCCTCCGGCATTGGCACTCAGTGGCGACGACTGCCAATGTAACGCCAACCACCGGCCGGCATTCCAGCGATGCCGTCCGGCCGGGCCCGACCGGACGGTCCGCCGGCCCCCGGCCGAGCGGCGATCACCCGGCTGAGCCGCGATCATTCCGCCGGTTCCGGCCGGGGCCGGCGGTCCCGACCGAACCGCACCGTCCGGTGCTGGGTCACCACGACGTCGACGGGGCGGTCGTGCGGTTCGGTCGGAACCATGGGGACGAGTTCGGTGTCGTCGAGCAGGGCCACGACGACCGCCCCGGAACCGGCCCGGGCCAGCGCCCGGTCGTAGGACCCGCCGCCCCGGCCCAATCGGCCGCCGGCCGCGTCAACGGCGAGCGCCGGCACGACGATCACCCCGGCCGCGGCCAGGTCGACCACGGGCGCTCCGGGCGGCGGCGCCCAGGTCCCGAACCGGCCGCGCTCCAGTTCGCCGCGGTGTTCCCGGAACTCCAGATCGCGCCCGGGCAGCACGACCGGCACCAGGATCCGGACCCCGGCCCCGCGCAGCGCCCGCTCGAGATCCACGGTGGCCGGTTCGCCCCGCAGCCCCACGTACAGCGCGACGGACGCAGCGGGGCCGCCGGGGATCGGGACCCGGGCGGCCCGGACGATCGCGGCCAGTTCGGGCAGGGCCAGCACCCGCTCGGTCCGCGCGGCATCGGGATCGAGCGGCTCACTGCCGGGCGGCCCGGAAGCACTGCCGGTCGACCCGGAAGCACCATCGGCCCGGCGCCGCCGTGCCTCGAGCAGCTCGCGGCGCAGCCGGGCCTTCTCGTCCCGCGCCCGCTCGTCCCGGGCCCGGCCGGACGATCCGGATCGGGTAGCGGGCTCCATAGCGTCACCTAAACACCAGCCGACCCGTTCGCGCGTTCAGCCCATCGCGACACCACCGCTGACCGGGGTTGTGCAGGTCGGGGGAGGACCCATGCCGCGTCCCGGGAGCCCCACTAAGGTCGTGGCATGCCCGTAACGAAGGCCGTGATTCCGGCCGCCGGTCTTGGGACGCGATTCCTGCCCGCGACGAAGTCGATTCCCAAGGAAATGCTGCCGGTCGTCGACCGGCCAGCCATTGAGTATGTGGTCGAGGAGGCATCCCGCGCCGGTCTGCGCGACGTCCTGCTCATCACCAGCCGGTCGAAAAAGGCGATCGAGGATCATTTCGATCGGGAACCCGAGGTCGAGGCGACGCTCGAAGCCAAGGGCGACCAGGTGCGGTTGGCCCGGATCCGGTCCGCGATGAGCCTCGCCGAGGTGCACTCCGTTCGCCAGGGGCGTCCGGCCGGGCTCGGCCACGCCGTCCTGTGTGCCGCGTCGCACGTCGGTCACGAACCGTTTGCGGTGCTGCTCGGTGACGACCTGATCGACGAGCGCGACCCGTTGCTCGAGCAGATGTTGGCGGTCCAGGAACGCTTCGGCGGCTCCGTGATGGCGCTCATGGAGGTCCCCGAGGAGCAGGTTTCCCTGTACGGGGTGGCCACCGTGGAGGCCGTGGCCGCCACCCCGTCGGACCGGTACGGCGTCGTCCGGATCCGCGATCTGGTGGAGAAGCCGGCCATCGAGGACGCGCCGAGCAACTACGCGGTCATCGGGCGCTACCTGCTGTCTCCGACGATCTTCGAGGTGCTGCGCGACACCCCGCCCGGGCGGGGCAACGAGATCCAGCTCACCGACGCGATCCGGACCCTCGCGCTGCTGCCGGCCAGCGCCGACGAGCCGGTCCACGGCGTGGTGTTCACCGGGCGTCGGTACGACACCGGCGACCGGGTCGACTACCTGAAGGCGGTCGTCCGGCTGGCCAGCGAGCGGGGGGACGTCGGGCCGGAGTTCTACGCCTGGCTGGAGGAGTATGTGTCGGCCGGCGGTCCCAAGGCCGACCCGACAACGTGACCGCGGTGATCCGCCGATGACGATCGGGGCGCCGATGGTCGCGAACGGCCGATGGTGAAGACCGTCGATGAGCACCTGCGCGACGTCATCGCGGCCGTCGGGCCGCTGCCGCCGGTCGCGGTGGCGTTCGGGGACGCGCACGGTTGCGTCCTGGCCGAGGATGTGCACGCCTCGATCGCGCTGCCCGGCTTCGACAACTCGGCCATGGACGGGTACGCCGTGCGGGCCGCGGACGTCGCGGGGGCGTCCGCGGCGGAACCCGTGCGACTGCCGGTCGTCGGGGACATCCCGGCCGGGACCGCCACGCTGCCCACCCTCGGCCCGGGCCAGGCGGCCCGGATCATGACCGGGGCGCCCGTGCCGCCCGGCGCCGACGCGATCGTCCAGGTCGAATACACCGACGCGGCGATGGGCACGGTCGCTGTGCACCGGCCGGTCGAGGCCGGGGAACACGTGCGCCGGGCCGGGGAGGACGTGGCGCTCGGCGCGCCCGTCCTGCCGGCCGGTTCGCTGCTCGACGCGGCCCGCATCGGCCTGCTGGCCGCGGTCGGGGTGAGCCGGCCGGTGGTCCATCCCCGCCCCCGGGTGATCGTCCTGTCGACCGGGAGCGAGCTGGTCGAGGCGGGCCAGCCGGTCGGGCCCGGCCAGATCGTCGACTCGAACAGCCACGCGATCCGGGCCGCCGCCCGGGAGGCCGGCGCGGTGGCCGAACGCCTGGCCGGAGTGCCGGACGACCCGGCGACCTTCGCCGCGGTCCTGGCCGACGCGGCGACCCGCGCCGACGTGATCGTCACCACCGGCGGGGTCAGCGTCGGCGCCTACGACGTGGTCAAGCAGGCCCTCCTCGAGCGTCCGACGATGCGTTTCGACCGGGTCGCCATGCAGCCGGGCAAACCCCAGGGGTTCGGCACGGTCGACGGCGCGGTGCTGTTCACCCTGCCGGGCAATCCGGTCAGCGCGCTGGTGTCGTTCGAGATCTTCGTCCGTCCGGCCCTGCTGCGGATGCGCGGGTTCGTCGAGCTGACCCGGCCGACCGTCGACGTGACGCTGGCCGTGGACTTCCGCTCGCCGCCCGGGCGCCGTTCGTTCCCGCGGGTCCGGCTCGAGCGGGCGCCCGACGGGACGCTGGCCGCCCGGCCGGCCGGCGGCCAGGGCTCCCATCAGATGGCCGCGCTGGCCGGCGCGGACGCCCTGCTCGTCCTGCCCGAGGACGTGACCACGGCGTCGGCCGGCACCCGGCTGACCGCTATCATGATCAGCGGGGCGGGGCTGTGACCGGGTCAGCGGGAATCGGGCCGTCCGGGGTCGGGTCGTCGGACGGGCCCGCCCCCGGCCTGACCCACGTCGATGCCACCGGGGCGGCCCGGATGGTGGATGTCTCCGCCAAGGACGTCACGGCCCGCACGGCGACCGCGGCCGGCCACCTGCGGGTGTCCCGGGAGGTCGCTGACCTGCTACGGGCCGGCGACCTACCCAAGGGTGATGCGCTCGGCGTCGCCCGAATCGCCGGGATCATGGGTGCCAAGCGGACCCCGGACGTGATACCGCTGTGTCATCCCATCGCGCTTTCGGGGGTGAAGGTGGAGCTGACCGTGCACGACGACCGGGTCGAGATCACCGCGACGACCCGTACGACCGACCGCACCGGCGTCGAGATGGAGGCCCTCACCGCGGTCGCGGTGGCCGGCCTCGCGCTGCACGACATGGTGAAGGCCCGCGATCCGGCGGCGGTGCTGACCGACATCCGGCTGTTGACCAAGACCGGGGGCCGGTCGGGGGACTGGTACCGCCCACCGGTCGACGGCTCGCCGTGACCGACGACGGCATTCCGGCCGGGGCCCGGGCCCGGGTCATCACCGTGTCCGACCGGGCCCACGCCGGCGCCTACCCGGACCGGTCGGGCCCGCTGCTTGCCTCCCTGCTGTCCGAGCTGGGGTTCGGCGTCGACGGCATCGTCCTGGTCCCGGACGACATCGCGATCATCGAGTCGGCGCTGCGGGCGGCGGTCGGGGACGGGGTGGCGCTCGTCGTGACCACCGGCGGCACCGGGCTCGCCCCCCGCGACGTCACCCCCGAGGCGACCCGGATGGTCATCGAACGCGAGGTGCCGGGCCTGGCCGAGGCATTGCGGGCGGCCGGGCGGGAAGCCGTGCCGACCGCGGTGCTGTCGCGCGGCCTGGTCGGGACCCGCGACGCGACGTTGCTGGTCAACCTGCCGGGGTCGACGGGCGGGGTCCGGGACGGGGTCGCCGCGCTGGCCCCGGTTGTCGCCCACGCCGTCCGGCAACTGCGGGGCGGCGACGACCACTCGGCCCACGGGTACGGCGAGCACGAGGGTGCGCCGTCGCACCCTGAGCGGTCGGGCCCGGCCGGATGACCGCGCCGGGCTGGCCCGCCACCCTCGTCGACGGGCCGGTCGTCGTTCGCCCGCCCAAGCTGCGCGACGCGGTGTCCTGGGTCGACCTGCGGATCCGTAACGAGGGGTGGCTGGCTCCGTGGGAGGCGACCCCGCCCGGTCCGGAGCCGGTCGGCCCCTGGGCGCGGCGTCAGACCGCCGGGGTGTTCAGCCAGATGACCCGCCGCCTGCGGCGGCAGGCCCGCCAGGGCAGCGCCCTGCCGTTCATGGTCGCCTACCGGGGCCGGGTGGTCGGGCAGATCACCGTCAGCACAATCGTGCGGGGCGCGGCCAACACCGGCCAGGTCGGCTATTGGATCGACCAGGCGGTGGCCGGCCGCGGCATCATGCCGACCGCGCTGGCGCTGGTCGTCGGTCACTGTTTCGGCCCGGTCGGGTTGCACCGGGTCGAGGCGAACGTGCGGCCCGAGAACGCGGCCAGCCGCCGGGTGGTGGAAAAGCTCGGATTCCGTACCGAAGGGATGCACCTGAAGTACCTCGCCATCGACGGCGCCTACCGGGACCACCTCATCTACGCGATCACGACCGACGACGTGCCCGAAGGCGTCGTCACGCGGTGGCGTAGGACCCGCGCCGTCCCCGAGGTCGAACGCTGACCTGCGGATACGTCCCGCATTGCGTGGGTGGTGGGCCCCCGGTGCGGTGGCGGGGCGGGCGGAATGCCGCGACACGCCTCGCCCGGTCGGTGACCGGATCGTTTTCTCTCACTAGCGTCTCGATGAGAATCACACGCGTGTAAGAGGAGGAGGCACCGGACCATGGTCTCCTCCGTCGTGTCGGTGTTTCGGAAGCGGAACGCGGCCAATCCCGGCCCATTCCGCCCGAGGGTCGCCCGACGTTTGTGGAGGCGGCCGTGAGTGCTCTCATCTGGCTCGGCATCGTGGCGGTCTGGGGTTTTGTTCTGATCCCGATGTGGTTGCGGCACCACGACAACACCCTTGAGCAGCGGTCGGCGGAGCGGTTCACCACCGCCATGCGGGTGTTGTCCCGCCGCGGCGCGCAGCGGTCGACGGAGAGGTCTGCGGTGGACGGAACCGGTGCTCTGGACGGTGGCCGGCCCGCGGCCGGAACGGGAGCCGCGGGTGGACCGGACGGGCTGACCGATACCCCGCCGATCCCGGCGCGGGCGGCCGCGTCCGATGCCCGACCGCGTCCGGGGCCCCGGTCCGGCCCCCGGACCGCGCCCGAGGCGGCGCGGGCGGCGCTGGTCCGGGCCCGGCGGCAGCGCCTGCTGGTGCTGCTCGGCGCCGTGCCCGCCTCGCTGCTGGTCGCCGTGATCGTCGGCGGGATGTGGTTCGTCGTCCAGGTGATCGTCGACGCCGGCCTGATCGGCTACGTCGGCTACCTGCGGCACGCGGCGAAGACGGACACCCGGCTGCGGGCCTCGCGGGCCGCCCGGGACCGTCAGATCGCGTTGGACCGCGCGGCCCGGGCCTCGGCCTGGCGTTCGGGAGCGAACCCGGCCCTGCTGTCGCGCCCCCCGTCCGAGCCGGGGCGATCCGCCGCTGAGCGCGGTGTGCACTACTCGTCGATGTCGTCTGGGTCGACGGTGACGGCGCGGGCCCGTGATCGCCGGGGCGTCCCGAGCGTCGACGCCCGGGACGGGGTGGGCAGCGATGACCATGGGCCCGGCGAGCACTACGAGCATGAGGACCGCCACGAGGAGGACGACCGGTACGAGCAGGACGACCGGTACGCCGCCGACGTGACGAACGACGAGACCATTGACCTGTCCGATGCCATCGCGACGGCGAACCAGGCCAGCGGCGACGACCACGACGTCGAGTACGGCACCGGGTATGACGCCGATCCGGACCGCGTCATCGAGGCGACCGCCGTCCGGGCCGGTGGCTTCGACGAGGAGTACGACGGATCCGAGGTCGCGGCCTACGACGAGGACGGTCTCGACCCGGCCGGCGAGCGGATGGTGGACGGCGATGGTTCCGAGGTCGCCGAGGAGTCGGGGGCGACGGAGCCGTACCGCGGTTCGCCCGGTCGTTCGGGCGGCCGGTCCGGTCGTCCGACCACCTCCAAGCCGGGCCGGGTCCAGGTCAACCCGCCCGGTACCCACGGGGGGCGCAAGCCGCCGCCCGGGAGCGAGGTGGCGCCGCCGGCCGCCTCCGCCGAACGCCCGCGCGGGGACGAGGGCGACGACCTCGATGAGCTGCTCAACCGCCATGCCGCAGGGGCCTGAGATCGGCCCGGCCGGTCAGGGTGCGTTGGGCCGGTCACCGTGCATAATGGCGCGGTGACGTTCATGACGGCCTCGGCGACGGTGACCCACCCCGTGCCGTCCGGTGTCGCCCGCCGGCACTGTTGTCCGCGCCCTCGCTCGCGCTGAGGCCGCGCCCCGCCCGTCATTCGGACCGGTCGCCACGCCGGCCAGCGCGCGTGAGGGACCCCATCAGGTAGTCCCGGCCGCCGTGGCTGACATCCGTTGTCGCACCCGCCGCCGGACTCCTGGATCGGACGTCCGAACCGGCGCGCAGAGGGTGTTTCTCGATGGATTTCCCGCAGTGGACGGCCGGGATGCGGGCCGAGGGCTGCCGGATCTGCCCGTCCAGCACGGGTGTGCCGGTTGATCTCCGAGGGTTGTTTCCGGACGGTCGCGGCTTCCACCTGTCCTGCCGGGGGGTCCGCGTGCGGCTGGCCGTCTACCGGGCCGGCCGGGCCCGGTGGCAGGTTCCCGTGATGGCCGGAACCGACCGTCCCGAGGAGGCGTTCACGGACTGGGAACATCACCCGGTCGATGCCGTGGCCGAGCCACCGCCCGGCACGTTGCTGGTGTTCGACGGCGTCGCGCCGGACGCGCAGGCCGTCTGGGACGGTGCCCACGAGCGCGGCTGGAGCAGCCACGAAGCCGGCCTGTTGCGGGCCCGGGAGGCGGCCGCGCACTTCGCCACCCTGCTGAGCACGCTCGAACCCCGGGTCCCCGCCCAGCCGGGACGGCCGACGTCGGCGACCGGGGTGGTCATGTAAGCTGATGGAACTTCCAGGGGGTGTAGCTCAGCCTGGTAGAGCGCCTCCCTCGCACGGAGGAGGCCAGGGGTTCGAGTCCCCTCACCTCCACTCGTTTCCGCAGGTAGATGGCCTGATCGCCAAGCTGGCG
>JAMFSN010000192.1 GCA_026225295.1 Frankia alni | reverse complement strand
CCGGCCGGCGACGACCACCTCGACCTCAAGGCCCAGGTCCTCTCGCGCGGCGCCCTGGCCGGACTCGCCGCGGTGACGATCCTCGTGTCGCTCGGCCTGTTCGCGATCACTCCCCTGCAGGGGCAGGTCGACTTCGTGCTGTTCGCCGGCCTGGTCTATCTCGTCGCGCAGACCGCCCTGTCGGCCGGCATCGAGGGCCGTCGGCGGGCCCGGGACCGGATCGCGACCAGCGCCGTGGTGGTCTGCTTCCTGCTCGCGCTCGTCCCGTTGATCGCGGTGACGGTGAGCGTGATCGAAAAGGGCGTGGCCCGGTTCGATACGACGTTCCTCACCCATTCCATGCGGAACATCAGCGCCACCGACGTGGGCGGCGGGGCCTACCACGCGATCATCGGAACGATCGAGCAGGTCGGGATCGCGGCCGTGATCGCCGTTCCGTTCAGCCTGTTGGTCGCGATCTATCTGGTGGAGTACGGCCGCGGCCGGCTCTCCCGTTCCATCAGCTTCTTCGTCGACGTCCTCACCGGCCTTCCGTCGATCATCGCCGGGCTGTTCATCCTGGCGTTCTGGATTGTCGCGCTCGGGCAGAGTTTCTCCGGATTCGCCGGATCCCTCGCGCTCGTGGTCATCATGATCCCGATCGTCACCCGGTCGGCCGAGGAGATGTTGAAGCTCGTACCGAACGAATTGCGGGAGGCCAGTTACGCGCTGGGCGTGGCCCGCTGGCGAACCATCCTCAAGGTCGTGATACCGACCGCGTTGCCGGGTATCGTTACCGGGGTAATGCTCGCCGTGGCGCGGGTCGCCGGCGAGACCGCACCGGTCCTGCTGGTCACGTTCGGCAGCCAGTCAATCAATACCAGCCCGTTCAACGGCCCGCAGGAATCACTTCCGCTCTACATCTACCAGCAGGCGACCCAGGGCATTCCTTCGGCCACCGACCGAGCCTGGTCCGCGGCCCTCTTCCTGATCCTGATCATCACGGTGCTCAACGTGATCGCCCGAGTTACCGCCCGGCGCAGCCGGGTCAGCTGAGACCGACCGCGAACGACCGCCGACCGCGAACGACCGAGGGAGCCCTCGAACACCATGGCCACGCGTATCGATGTCACCGGCCTGACCGCCTACTACGGGAAGTTCAAGGCCGTCTCCGACATCAACTTCTCGATCGAGCCGAAGAGCGTGACCGCCTTCATCGGGCCGTCCGGGTGCGGCAAGTCGACGGTGCTGCGGACGCTGAACCGCATGCACGAGGTCCTGCCCGGGGCCCGGGTCGAGGGCGAGGTCCGGATCGACGGCGAGGACCTCTACGGTTCCGGCGTCGATCCGGTGAACGTCCGGCGGTCCGTGGGGATGGTGTTCCAGCGGCCCAACCCGTTCCCCACCATGTCGATCTTCGAGAATGTGGTGGCCGGGCTCAAGCTGAACGGCATCCGCAAGAAGGCGCTGCTCGAGGAGCGCGCCGAGGAGTCGCTGCGCGGCGCCAACCTGTGGGACGAGGTCAAGGACCGGCTCGGCCGCCCGGGGGCGGGCCTGTCCGGCGGGCAGCAGCAGCGCCTGTGCATCGCCCGGGCCATCGCCGTCGAGCCGCAGGTGCTGCTGATGGACGAGCCGTGCTCGGCCCTCGACCCGATCTCGACCCTGGCCATCGAGGACCTGATCGGCAAGCTCAAGTCGAGCTACACCATCGTGATCGTGACCCACAACATGCAGCAGGCGTCCCGGGTCAGCGACACGACCGGGTTCTTCACCCTCGACAAGACGGGCGAACCGGGCCGGCTGGTCGAGATGGACTCCACCGAGAAGATCTTCGCCAACCCGACCCAGAAGCGGACCGAGGACTACATCACCGGTCGTTTCGGCTGACCGAGGGGGAAACCCCGGTGGTTCGGTCGAAGTCGAGAGTCCGTTGGGTGACAGGGGGCTGTTCACAGCCGGTCATCACGGTGACTATGACGGTGGGGGCACGGTTCGGTCCGGTCGCAGAGTCCTAGGAGCGTGAAGATGGACGGTCTCGTTCCCCGTCAGCCGACAACGACCCGCATGCACCACGCCGGTCGCCGGGCCGCCCGCTCCGAACAGCCCTCTGATACCGCGGCGGCGCACTAGAGCCGCCAGCCCCCGTCGCACCGGAACGTTCCGGTGCGGGCCTCACCCCGACGCATATGCGTAAGCGGAACGTCATCAACGCCATCCGCCGTTTGCTGCCTGGCACCCATGCGCGGACGTCCGACCGGGTAACCCCATCCCGACCACCGGACGGCCCGGACGGATCTGGCGTCTTCCTCTACCCGGCCTCTCCCGGATGCCCCGGGACATCCTTTCCGGAGGATTTCCGTGCGCACTATCGACCCTCTCACCCTCGACCTCGATGCGGTCGAATCGGCTCGAACGGCCGCCCAGGCCACCTTCAGCCTGCTGATTCCGGCCCGCGGCGCGGCGGCCGCCGACACCTTGGGCACCATCGTCGCGGCCAACCGCGACCGGTGGATGACCCACCAGCACCTCCTCGACGAGATCGGTGTGGTGGTCGATCCCGATTCCGAGGGCGACGAACACGACCTGGTCGCGATCGCCACCGAAGCCGGCGCGAGCTGGGTGGTCCGCGGCTGCGAGGTCATCGGCCGGCACGCGGGCGTCGAGCTGCCCTCCAGCGGCGGAAAGGCCGGCGCGATGAGGAGTCTCGCGTACCTTGCTTTTGGTAGCCGGCTGATCTTCCACGACGCCGATCTGTCCAGCTACGACCCGCGCACCGTCGGGCTGCTGGCCGCGGCCAGCCTGGCCGGCGGCAGTCCCCGGTTCGTCAACGGAAGCTCGGTCCGGGTCACCGGCGACGGGCAGCCGGGCGGCCGGACCACCGAGATGCTGCGGTCGCTGTTCGCCAAGCAGCTGTGGCGGTACGTCCCGGCCATCACCGAGACGGTGCAGCCTCTGATCGGCGAGTTCCTGGTCGACTCGCCCGTGTTCGCGTCGCTGCCCTTCTCCCGCGGTTACGGCGTCGAGACCTCGCTGAAGGTGCTGGCCCTCGACCGGCTCGGCGTGACCGGCTGCGCCCAGGTCGAACTACCGGTGAAATACCAGGTCGGGCAGTCGTACAAGGATCTGGTGAAGCAGTTCCACGAGATCGGCTTCACCGTCGATGTCCTGGAGGCCTACTTCCACCAGCGGCTGGCTGATCCGCGGGTCGCCGTGTGGGAGATCGCCGACCACTATGAGCTGTTGTTCCCGGGCCGGACCTACGCGCTGCACCGGCCGGAGGGCTACGACGCATTCGACTTCGTGCCCCGGCTGGGTTTCTACCCACCGCTCGCGAACAACCCCGGTTACCGGGCCCGGGACGGCGAGATCCGGGCCGCCCGCGAGGCCGCCGTGGCGGGCCTCCAACGGCGGAGCGGGGTCCGCCTCCCGTCCGGCTGAGCGGTCGGACGGAGCTGACCGGGCCGGCCCAGCCGACCGGGCCGGCCCAGCCGACCGGGCCGGCCCAACCGGCCCGGTCGACCGGGCCGGCGTCACCCGACGAGAAGCTCCCGCAGCCGGGTCAGGTCGTCGTCGGGGATGCCTTCCGAGCGGGCCCAGCCGGCCGTCCCGCCGAAGTGTTCGTCGAGATCCGCGAACAGCTTCGGCATCGTCTCGGGCCGGCAGCTGATGTCCCGAGCCGGCCGGTCGGCCGCCGCGGTCACCGCCCCGGCGTAGGTCGGCATGGTCCGGAAACGGGCGATCACCCGCTCCAGACGCGCGTTGGTGGCCAGATAGTCGTCCACGATCGCGGCCCGGTCGACCCCGACCAGATCGAGGGTCAGCGCGGCCAGCACCCCGGTCCGGTCCTTGCCGGCCGCGCAGTGGAACAGCAGCGGGGTGGCCGGCCCCGACGCGACCAGGCGCACGGCCCGGGCGACGTTGCCGCCCCGGGTCAGGTAGTCGAGGTAGTCCCGGGACGCGCGCTCGCCGCCCCGGTTGCGGACCACCACCTCGTGGCGGGGGTCGGTCGGGTCGAGGTACTCGTCCGGCACGAACGGGATGTTGTGGTACTCGATGTCCTCGAGTCCGAGCGGACCCCGCCCCTCGGAGGTCGCTTCCTTCGGGGTCCGCAGGTCCAGCACCGTGCGCAGGCCGTACACGTCGCGCAGCCAGGCCACGTCGGGCGGGGTGAGCAGCTGGACGGTGTCCGTCCGCAGCAGCACCCCGGGGCGGGTGGACCGCCCGTCCACGGTGGGCAGACCACCGAGATCGCGGGCGTTGGCCAGGCCTTCGAGGTCAATCCACCGTTCCGTCACCCGGACGAATCTACGACCACGGGGCGTCCGGGGGTTGTCAGCCGATGCTGGCGTACCCGGACGAGTTCCAGCCGGAGCCGTGCAGCAGCAGAGCGACGATGTCGATCACCCCCAGCGTGATCCCCAGCACGGCCAGCAGGCCGCCGCCGGCCTTTCTCGCCATGAGCCCGACGACGATCGCCACCAGGCCCAGGACGATGCCGATGATCCAGAGTCCGAGGACGCCGCAGACGATGCTGATGATGCCGTAGCGGCGGGTTGTGGTCCCGCCGGACGGACCGCGGTAGTTCATGACTGTTTCTTCCCCTCGTGGCACCCGTCCGACACGTCCTGGATGGTCGCACCTCGCGAGGATCCGGTCCGGTCGGTAGGCGCGGAACGCACACCCGCCGGGCCCCGGCCGGCGGGCGATCCGATTCATATGGCTGCATCTGTGTGAATAGCGGGACGATCCAGGGAAAGTCCACACCGAGGTGGCATTAATCCGGTCCGGAACATCGATTCGCCGGCACCCGGACGATCGACGCGTCAGCCTGAACTGATGAGCACCGAGGCGTCCGATCTGGCTACCCATCCGGGGCATCTCGCGCGGCGACTCCAGCAGACCGCCTATCAACTGTGGCATGTCCAGGTTTCCAGTGAAATTACCCCGCCTCAGTTCACCGTGCTCACCTGCCTCGCGGCGCGGCCCGACATCGACCAGAAAACGTTGGGTGACCTCGCTTCGCTGGACCGCTCGACGGTGGCCGACGTCGTCGCCCGCCTGGTCGCCCGCGGGCTGATCCGGCGACTGCGGGACCCGCGGGACGCCCGCCGGAACCTGCTGCGGCTCTCGCCCCGGGGGGAGCGGAGCCGGGAGGATCTCGATCCCCACGTCCGGGCCATGGACCGCGCGCTGCTGGGGCCGTTGACGGTTGCGGAGCAGGGGGAATTCATGCGCCTGTTAGGCAAGCTGGTGGGCCCGGAACCGACCGTTGACGCCTGAGCCCGACCGGCCGGCGTGAGGACCGCCCGGCGGGGCCCGGCCAACCGGGCATACCGCGCAACGACCGCGCGACCCGGGCCGGTGGCAAATGACGACCAAAGTGACCCGACGAACCATTGACGTGATTTCCCTCACTACCTACCCTGACGGGACCGCGCGTCGAGAAGTCGCCGCGCCCCCCGAACAGGAGCCCGATGCAGTGATCATCAGTCGCATGATCATCAATCGCACCGGGCCGTTCCCGTCATGAGGCCCACGGGCCCGGCCGGAAGCCCGAGTCCCTACGTCGTGGTGACGTCTATCGACGACCGGGTCGACAGCCTCACCGCGCTGCTGTGCGCCGCATCGCTCGCCGAGCGCCTGGAAGCCGAGCTGATCGTCGTGGACGCGACCCGGCACGTCGGATTAGGCGCGGCCGTGGGCCTGGTACCGCCGGACGTCGTCGAGGAAACGATCCGGGCCCAGCGGCTTTACATCGAGGAACGGGTGACCACGCTGCTCGCCCTGACGAAGATCCGTTGGTGCCTGCTCGCGTGCGGCGGATCCCGGCGCGCGCTCCGGCAGGCCGTCGACGAGCGGTTGGCCGGCATCGTGATCGACATGCGGCCCCGGGGCCGGGGCCGGTGGCGCCGCCGCCGCCGGCCGGGCGCGGTGGCCGACCCGATCGCGATCACGAGGACGGACGGCGTCACCCGCACCACCTGATCCGCGACCGCACCCGGTCACCAGACCCGACCCGTGCACCGGCCCTTGTATACCGTCGGAAAGATGCAATCCGCGCAGGACGGACAACCGGTTAACGATCGACTGGTGGCGGCGGCCGTCCAGGTCCTGCGGGACAACGATCTCGGCGAGATCACGAAACCTTCTCCGACGCTGTATCCCCATCAGTGGCTGTGGGATTCCTGCTTCATCGCGATCGGGTTGCGGCACGTCGATCCGGACCGCGCGGCCCTCGAAATTATCTCGTTGTTCCGTGGACAGTGGACCAACGGGATGCTCCCGCACGTCATCTTCTCCGAGTCGGGGGTCTACTACCACGCCGGTCCCGAACGCTGGCGGACCGATCTGGTCACCGCCACCGCCGACGGCGCGGAGACGACCGGCGTCACGCAACCGCCCATGGTCGCCGAGGCGGTGGTCCGGGTCGGGGAGATGCTCGATCCGGAGGCCCGGACGGCCTTCTACCGCACGGTGTTCCCCGGGCTGGTGCGGTACCACTCCTGGCTGTACCGCGAGCGCGACCCGTGGGACTGCGGGCTGGTGACGCTGGTCCACCCGTGGGAATCGGGCATGGACAACACGCCGCCCTGGATGCGGATGACCCGGCGGGTCACCCCCTGGCGGGTCCGGGCCCTGCAGGCCGTCAACTCCGACAGCGTCCTCGACCTGCTCCGCCGGGACTCCAAGGAGGTGCCCCCGGACGAGCGTTTGTCGGGCGCCGACCTGTTCACCCTCTACCGGATCATCCGGGAGCTGCGGGACGCCCGCTACGACATGCACCGAATCATGGACACCCCGGTCCCGCTGGTGCAGGACGTGGCGTTCAACGCCATCCTGATCCGCGCGAACGTCCATCTCGTGGCGATCGCCGACGCGATCGGCGCGCGGCTGCCGGCCGGCCTGAAGCGGTGCCTGGCCCGGACGCCGGACGCCTTCCGGACGCTGTTGCGGGCCGATGACACCTTCCTCAACCGCGACGCCCGCACCGGCGAGCTCATTCCCGGCGAAACGGTGGGCGGCTTTCTGGCCCTCTACGCCGGGGTGCTCGACGTCGACGAGGCCGTCCGGATGGCCGAGCGGATGATGGCCCCCCGCTGGTGGCCGCGCTTCGGGGTGGCCAGCGCGCCGACCGACGACGAGGAGTTCAAACCGCACTGCTACTGGCAGGGGCCGGCCTGGGTGAACATGAACTGGCTGATCGCCGACGGCCTGGACCGGTACGGACGGACCGGGCTGACCCGGCTGGCCGAACGGATCCGCCGGGAGACGGTGGCCATGGTCGCGGCGGCCGGCGGGATGTTCGAGTACTACTCCCCGCTGGACGGCCAGGGGGTCGGTAGCGACCACTTCTCCTGGACGGCCGCGCTCGTCATCGATCTGCTGGCCCGGCCGGCCGCGGCCCCGGTGCCCCCGCAACGCCCGTCGGTCACCCGGGCCGATCCGGCCGGCCACTCCCGGCCGTGACCGGGTCGCCGGTACCGGACCGTCCGGCGGTCAGCGGCCCTTCCCCAGCAGCCCGGCCAGGACCGCCGCGGCGCGGTCCGCGGCGGCATCGTCGACGTCGAGGTGGGTGACGATCCGGACCCGGCGGGGGCCGGTCGCGCTGACCAGCACCGCCTGCCGCGCGGCGGCCGCGACGAAGGCCGCCGCGTCGGGCACCTCCACGAGGACCATGTTCGTCTCGACGGCGGCCGGGTCGACCGCCCCCGCCGCCGCTTCGGCCAGGACCTCGGCCAGCCGGGCCGCACGGCGGTGGTCGTCGGCGAGCCGGTCGCGGTGATGGCGCAGCGCGTACAGCCCGGCCGCGGCCAGCACCCCGGACTGCCGCATGCCCCCGCCGAGCCGCTTGCGCCATTCCCGGGCCGCGCGGGCCCGCTCCGCGTCGGCCACCACCAGCGAGCCGACCGGGGCCCCGAGGCCCTTGGACAGGCAGACCGACAGCGTCGTGAACAGCTCCCCCAGCCGGCCGGGCGGTACGCCCAGCGCCACGGCCGCGTTCCACAACCGCGCGCCGTCGCAGTGCAGTGCGACGCCGGCCCCCTCGGTGATCGCCCGGACCGCCTCGATCCGGTCCACCGGCCAGACCCGGCCGCCCGACTGGACCTGGGTGTTCTCCAGCGCCACGACCGAGGTCGGCACGAAGTGGAACGCGGCCGCGGTGGCCGGTGGGCGCACCGACCGGGCGATCGCGGCCGGCTCCAGCAGACCGGCTGTGCCCTCGACGGTGCGGGTCTGAATGCCGGCCAGGGCGGCCAGGCCGCCCAGTTCGTAGGACACGACGTGGGCATCGGCGTCGGCGACGATCTCCGAGCCCGGCCCGGCCGACGTCCGCAGGGCCACCAGGTTGCCCATCGTGCCGCTCGGGACGAACACCGCGGCCTCGTGACCGAGCAGGTCGGCGGCGTACTCCTCCAGCTCCCGCACGGACGGGTCCTCGCCGTAGACGTCGTCGCCGACCTCGGCGGCGGCCATCACCGCCCGCATCGCGGGGGTCGGGCGGGTCACCGTGTCACTGCGCAGGTCCACCGGTGCAGGCATGCTCCCGACGCTACCGACGCCCGGGGTCGCGCCGGTCACAGCGGTCGCGCGACCTTGACCCACCGGCCCGACTGCGCGACCGTCATCGTTGTGTCTGACGTGGGTGAGCCGTTGCGGATCGTCGAGGACGAACCGATCTCGTGGCCGGACGAGGAACCGCTTGCGGTACCGGTCCCGGCCACCCCCGAACCGGCGCCCGCGCCGACCCCCTGAGGAGCCTCCGGCGGTGATCCGGCGGTGACCGGATGAGCATGCTCGGCTGGCGCCAGTGGGCCGTCGACGAGCGCGGCGGCCTGCGCCCGGCCTGGACCCCCTGGTCCCCGTTCCCCGATGACCTGCTGCTGTGGCGCCCCGACGGACTGACCCGGGCCTTCTGCCTACGGGCGGTCCGCGACCCCCGGGATCGCCCGGGCCGCGGCCGGGCGATCCCGGCCCATCTCCGGACCCCCGATCAGGCCTGCGTGTGCGGCCTCTACGCCTGGCGGGACCCGGCGCTGCTGGCCGCCGCCGATCAGCCCCGCTGGACCCGGCGGCCGATCGTGGTCGGGGTGGTCGCGCTGGGTGGCCGGATCATCGTCACCGAACGGGGGTACCGGGCCGAACTGGCCAACCCGGTCGCGGTGCTCGACCGCGACGGGGTGGTCGACCCGCGCTACCGGGCGGCGCGCTACCGCCGGTGGGAATCGCTGGTCGCCGAGTGGGCGGCCCCGCCTCCCGAACCGCAATGATCGGAGCCCCCGATGACCAGCCCCGTGGCCGGGGTGGTCGCTGGGCGGGCGACGCGGGCGGACGCGCTACTGTTCGGCCGAACAGTGACCGATATCGCCTCCCGGACGGCCGGCGCCCCCGTGCGCCACCGAAGGTGGCTGGTATTGTCGTCGGTGATACGGCATCTCTTGCCGTCACTCCCGCGGGCGAGCGGCCCGCGCGGTCGCCTGTGTGAGTAGTTCTTCGCTTCCCGGTGAGCTCCGGTTCGCCGCTGTCGTCGATGCCTCTGACCATGACGCGGCCCCTGACTGCCGAATGGAGCGCATCCGTGCCTCAACCCCGATTCGATTCCGCCTCCCAGCCCTCGCGGGCGGGTCGCCGCCGAACCGGCGGACGGCCGGCGAGCACCGGGACGGGCGGCTCAGCCCGCCGGTCCGGCTCGCGGTCGTCCGGCTATCCCACCCAGTCCCGCCCCCGGCGTGAAGAGGTCTCCGACCTCGACCGCGCCCTGACCGCGGCGCTTGAAATCCCGGCGCCGGTGGACGCGTCCTTCGTGGACCTCGGCGTGCCCGAGACGTTGGCCCGGGCTCTCGCGTCGCGCGGCGTGATGGCGCCGTTCGCCATCCAGACCCGCACCCTGCCCGACGCCCTCGCCGGGCGGGACGTGCTCGGCCGGGCCCAGACCGGTTCCGGCAAGACCCTCGCCTTCGGGCTCCCGATGCTGGCCCGGCTGTCCGGCCTGCTGACCCCGGCCGTCGACGCGGACGCCGACCCGGCCGCCCAGAACTCCACCCCGAACAGCCCGGCGGCCATCCGCAACCGGCTGGCCCCCGGCCGCGCGCCCCGGGGCCTGGTCCTGGTCCCGACCCGCGAGCTGGCCAGCCAGGTGGCGGACGTCATCGGCCCGCTCGGCGACGCCCTCGGGCTGCGCACGGCGGCGATCTACGGCGGTGCCCCGATCGGTCGGCAGATCGACCGGATGCGCCGCGGTGTTGACATCGTGGTCGCCACCCCGGGCCGGCTCCTCGACCTGATGGAGCGGCGTTCCGCGTCGCTCGACGAGATCGAGATCGCCGTCCTGGACGAGGCCGACCACATGGCCGACCTCGGCTTCCTGCCCGACGTGTCCCGGATCCTGGACGCCACCCCCGCGACCGGCCAGCGGATGCTGTTCTCCGCGACGCTCGACCGGGGCGTCGACCGGGTGGTCCGCCGGTACCTGAACAACCCGGCGATGCACGCCGCGGCGCCCGCCGCCTCGCCGGTCGCGGCCATGGATCACCGCGTGTTCATCATGCCGGCCGGCGACAAGGTCGCCATCGCGGCCGAGATCGCCAGCCGACCGGCCCGCACCTTGTTCTTCGTGCGGACCAAGCACGGCGCCGACCGGCTCGCCATGCAGCTCGCCCGGGCCGGCGTCGAGGCGGCCGCCATCCACGGCAACCTCAACCAGAACCAGCGCCAGCGGGCCCTGCGCGGCTTCTCGGCCGGGCACCCGCGGGTCCTGGTGGCCACCGACGTGGCCGCCCGCGGCATCCACGTGGACGACGTCGACCTGGTCGTGCACTACGACCCGCCGAACGACCACAAGGACTATCTGCACCGCTCGGGCCGGACGGCCCGCGCGGGAGCGGCCGGAACCGTCGTCTCGCTCATCGAGCCGGCGCAGGTCCGGGGGCTGGAACGGCTGCACGACGCGGCCGGGGTGTCCCCGCAGAGCCACCGGGTCCGGCCCGGGGACGAGACCGTCCGGTCCATCTCCGAGTCGGGCGAGCCCGTGCCCCCGCCGCCGCCGGTCCAGCCGGCCGGCCCCGACCGGGGCGCCAAGCGGCCCAGCCGGGGCGGACGGTCCGGCGGTGGACCGCGCGGCCCGCGGGGGACGACCCACAGCCGGCCGACGGACCGTCGGCGCGGCCTGCCGTCGGCGACGGCTTCCTGACCCGAAGACCAGCTCGACCCGAAGCGGCTCCGGCCGGCGTTCCTTCCCAGGGCCGTCGACCGGGGCCGCTTCGGCCGGTCGGGCCTCGGTGGTCAGCGCCGGGGCCGGTCAGCCCGCGTTGTGGATGACCTGCTCGGGGGTGACGCGGACCGTGATGCGCTGCTCGTCCGGCGTCCGCATCGGGTAGGTCTCGACGCCCAGGTACTTGTGGGCCAGGCCGTCGATGACGGCGTCGGCCCCCTCCAGCTCGAAGCGGGCCTTACCCGACACGCTGACCAGGTGGTACGGGTTCTCCGGATCCAGAACGCTGATCGACACCTGCGGGTCACGGCGCAGGTGACGCTCTTTCGCGCGCCCGATCGCGGTGTTGAAGATGACGTCGTCGCCATCCACGTCGACCCAGATGACCGTACTGTGCAGCGAGCCGTCCTTACGGATGGTCGTCACCCACGCGAAATTCGGCTTGCCCAGGAGCGCGCGGGCGTCGTCGTTGAGAGTGGTCATCGTTGATCCTCCAGGTTGTGGCCCGGGGCGGTGCCGTACGGACCGACCCGGAAGGCCTGATCGGCCCGGACCGTGAGCATCCCCTACCCACGCCGCCGTTCACGCGGAGGTGCCGAAAACCTGCGTCCAGTACGTCCCGTAACCGCCGCCCTCGGCGTAGCCGACCCCGATCTGCCGGAGATCGGGGTTGAGGATGTTCGCCCGGTGGCCGGGACTGTTCAGCCAACCCTCGACGACCTCGTCCGCCCCCCGCTGACCGGCGGCGATGTTCTCGGCGACGATCCGGTACCGGTAACCGGCGGCCAGCGCGCGATCGGCGACCGACCGACCGTCCGGGCTCTCGTGGGCGAAGAAGTCCCGGGCGACCATGTCAGCGCTGTGGCCGTGGGCGGCGGTGGCCAACCGGGCATCGACCGTGAGCGGCACCAGGCCGGCGCGGGTCCGCTCGGTGTTGGTCGCGGCCACCACCCTGGCCAGCCGGTCGCTACCGGATCGCGCCGGGG
>JAMFSN010000191.1 GCA_026225295.1 Frankia alni | reverse complement strand
GGGGGCGTCGGGATTGTCGTCGTTGGCGGGCCGGTGGACGTGCGGGGGCGCTGACGATCGGGGCGTTTTCGGCATTTGTCATGGTCAGCGGGCGCTGGACACGCGTTGACGCTGTCGTCTTTGGCCCGTTGACGCTGCCGCTCCGGTGGTCCCTGGGCGTCGTTGTCAGCGTGCTCTGGGACGTGCGTTGGCGCGGTCGGTCTGTGTGTCGGGCTGGGGCTGGCTGGTCGGGGCCGGGTTCCGAGCTGGGGGCGTGGGTTGGCTGGGTCGGCGTTGGCTCTGTGGCGCTGGGACGATGACGGTTGCCGGCGGCGTCGGGATTGTCGTCGTTGGCGGGCCGGTGGAGGTGCGGGGGCGCTGACGATCGGGGCGTTTTCGGCCTTTGTCATGGTCAGCGGGCGCTGACTGCGCGTTGACGCTGTCGTCTTTGGCCCGCTGACGCTGCCGCTCCGGGGGACCCGGGTGGGCGTCGTTGTCAGCGGACGCTGGAGTGCCCGCTGACTATCCCGACCGCCCTCCGGTCGGCAACCGTCACCGTCCAAAACGCTTTGATCTTCATCAGCGCTGACGATGTCCCAGCTCGACGGTGACGGTCTGATCCAGGTCGCAATCGGGCCAACCGGGCCAACCGGGCCGCGACCCGGACCCGTCAGCGGGCCAGGCGACCAAGCAGGGCGGATGCGGCGGTGATGCCGGCCAAAGCGGCGAGAATCAGGACGCCGAAGTCGAGCCACAGGTCCGTCGATTGCCCGATGAGCAGCCCCCGCAACGCCGCCACCTCGTAGGACAGCGGATTCGCGTGACTGATATAGCGCAGCCAGGTCGGCATGATATCCACCGGGTACAGCGCATTGGACGCGAAGAACAGCGGCATCGTGATGGCCTGCCCGATACCCATCAGCCGGTCGCGCTTCAACACCAGCCCGGCAATGGTCACCGACAGGCAGGAGAAGAACGCGGCACCGAGAACGACCGCGAGCGCGACGCCGAGCAGTTTCAGCGGATTGACCGTGAGCCCCACGCCCAGCAACGCGGCCACCACCAGCACAGCAATGGCCTGGATGAGCGACCGGATACCGGCCGCGAATGCCTTCCCGGCCACCAGCGCGGCCCGCGGGGTCGGCGTCACCAGCAGCTTGGTCAGGACCCCGGCGTCCCGTTCCCAGATGATCTGGATGCCGTAGAAGATCGATACGAACAATGCGGACTGGGCGATGATGCCGGGGGCCAGGTAGTCCAGGTAGGGCACGTTGCCGGTGGGAATCGCGTGGATCCGGCTGAACGTCTCCCCGAACACCACCAGCCACAGGACCGGTTGCACCATCCGGGTGATCAGTTCGGTGCGGTCATGGCGCAGCTTCTGCAGCTCGACAATGCAGAACGTCTCGATGCGCGAGAGCAGGCGACGGACCCCGCTCAGTCCGTTGGTGGGCGGCGGGACCCTAACGGCCGGCGGCGCGACGGGTACTACGGACATCACGGAGCCCTCCCTTCTCGGCGGCGGTGAGGCTGCCGCCCGTGTAGTGGCGGAACACGTCCTCGAGGCTGACGCCCGAGCCGAGCTCGGTCTTCAGGTCAGTCGGCGTGCCGATCGCCGTCAACGCGCCGGCGTGCATCATCGCCACCCGGTCGCACAGCTCGTCGGCCTCCTCCATGTAGTGCGTGGTCAGCAGCACGGTCATCCCGTACACGGCCTGCATCTCCCGGACCCGCGACCAGACGCTGTCACGGGCCACCGGGTCGAGCCCCACCGTCGGCTCGTCCAGGACCAGCAGCGCCGGCCGGTTGACCAGCGCCTGCGCGAGTTCGAGCCGCCGGACCATGCCCCCCGAGTAGGTGCCGGCGACGCGGTCGGCCGAGTCGGACAGGTCGACCATGTCCAGAACCTCGTTGACCCGGGCGGCCCGTTCGCGGCGCGGGACGTCGAACAACCTCGCGAACCAGGTGACGTTTTCGCGACCGGTCAGCGCGCCTTCGATGGACAGCTGCTGCGGGACGTAGCCAAGCATCCGGCGCACCGGCATCGGCTGGCGCCGCACGTCCAGGCCGAAGATGCGCACGGTTCCCACCTGCACCGGGAGCAGCGTGTTCAGCAGTCGGATCGTCGTGGTTTTGCCGGCGCCGTTCGGACCGAGCAGGCCGAAGCACTCGCCGGCCCGGACGGTCAGGTTCACGTCGTTGACCGCCACGTAGTCGCCGAACCGGTGGCTGAGCCCGGCGACCGAGATCGCCGGTAGCTCAGCAGGCCACAATTGCGCGCTCATCCGGACTCCTCGGTCGTCTGACGGTGGTCGGTGCGGCGACCCGGCCGCGGGTCGGTAGTGGGCCCGGGCCGGATCAGCTCGCCGAGGTGCATCAGGGCCGGCAGCGCGGCGGCGAGCGCGACCCGCTCATCGGCGGCCAGCCCTTCGAGAGCCGTCGCAACAGCCGTCGACCGGCGGTCCCGCCAGGCTTCGAGCCGGCGACTGGCGGTTTCGGTGAGGGTCAGGCGGCCGACGCGGCGGTCGTCCGGATCGGGGTTACGCAGCACCAGTCCCTGCTCGGTGAGCTGCCCGACCAGCGTCGAGACGGTGTTGGCGGCGAGCCCCAGTTCGGCGGCTGACGCCGCGATCGACGTGCCGGGGTTGCGGCGGATGACCCGGAGCAGTTCGCGTTGGGCCTCCGACACCGC
>JAMFSN010000190.1 GCA_026225295.1 Frankia alni | reverse complement strand
GACGGTGGTCGGGCTGTGCCTGGAGCGCGGCCCGGGGATGGTGACCGCAGTGCTGGCGGCGTGGCTGGCCGGGGCGGCGTACCTGCCGCTCGACCCGGCCTACCCGCCGGCCCGGCTGGCGTTCATGGCGGCCGACGCCGGCATCGCGGCGCTGGTCAGCGACGGGGAGGCGGGCCGGGCGCTGGCCGGGCAGCTGGGCGAGGCCGTGCGGGCGGCCGGGCTGGACGACCCGGTTGTCGCGGCCGCGGTCGCCGCGCACCCGGTGATGGTCCCGGCGGCGGGGGCGGTTCCCCCGGGGCGGCTGGCGTACGTGATCTACACCTCGGGCTCGACCGGGACCCCGAAGGGAGTCCAGGTATCGCACCAGAACCTGGCGAACTTCCTGGCCTCGATGGCAGCGCGGCCCGGGCTGGCAGCCCGGGACGCGCTGCTCGCGGTAACCACGCTCGGATTCGACATAGCGGCGCTGGAACTGGCGCTGCCGCTGGCCACCGGAGCCCGCCTGGTCCTGGCCAGCCAGGAGACAGCCAGGTCGGCCCCGCTGCTAGGGGCCGAGATCAGCCGCCACGGGGCAACCGTGATGCAGGCCACGCCCGCCACCTGGCAGGCACTGGTCGACGACGGCTGGGCCGGGGCCCCCGGGCTGCGGGCACTGTGCGGCGGCGAGGCACTGCCCGCCGCGCTCGCCCAGGCACTGCTCGGCCGGGTCGCCGGCCTGTGGAACATGTACGGCCCCACCGAGACCACCATCTGGTCAGCGTGCCGCCAGCTCGCCCCCGGCGAGCCCGTCACCCTCGGGACGCCAGTGGCCGCCACCCGGCTCCACGTAGTCGACCGCGCCATGCGCCCGGTCCCCCCCGGCGTGCCCGGCGAACTGCTCATCGGCGGGGCCGGGGTCGCCCGCGGGTACCGGCAGCGGCCCGCGCTGACCGCCGAGCGGTTCACCGCCGACCCGTTCGCGGGTGACGGAGCCCGGCTCTACCGCACCGGCGACCTCGCCCGCTGGAACACCAGCGGGACACTCGAATACCTCGGGCGCATCGACGACCAGCTAAAGATACGAGGGTTCCGCGTCGAGCCCGGCGAAGTAGAAGCAGCCCTAGCAGCCCACCCCCGGATCCGGCAGGCAGTAGCGGCCTTCCGGGGCCACGGCACCGGAGCCGGGCTCGCGGCGTGGCTGGTGCCCGCCGACCCCGCCGCGGGCCTGCCCGACGCCAGCGAGCTACGCGCCTTCCTCCAGGGACAGCTACCGGAGTTCATGATCCCTGGCGTGTTCACCGAGCTGGCCGCCCTCCCCCTGACCCCCAACGGGAAAGTCGACCGGGCCGCGCTGCCGGCCCCCGACGGGCAGCGCCCCGACCTCGCCGGGGCCTACGTGCCCCCCGCGACCCCCGCCCAGGAACTGCTGGCCGGGATCTGGGCGCAGGTCCTTGGTGTGGAGCGAGTCGGCGTGCACGATAACTTCTTCGACCTGGGCGGGCACTCGCTGCTGGCCACCCGGGTGATGTCCCGGGTCCGGGAGGTACTCGGGGCTGAGGTGCCGCTTGCCG
>JAMFSN010000189.1 GCA_026225295.1 Frankia alni | reverse complement strand
CGGATCCGGGTCGGTCGAATCCGGGTCGGCCCGGTCCGGGTCGGCCCGGTCCGGGGTCGGGACGACCGCCTCGACCTCGGGGGCCGCCGACGCCGTGAACGACGCCCACAGCCGCGCGTAGGGTCCGGCCACCCCGAGCAGATCGTCGTGGCGACCCTGTTCGACGATCCGACCGTGCTCCATGACCACCACCCGGTCGGCGCGGGCCGCGGTGGTCAGCCGGTGGGCGACGACGAGCGTCGTCCGACGCTGGGCGACGGCGTCGGCCGCGGCCGTGACCGCCGCCTCGGTGGCCAGGTCGAGCGCGGCGGTGGCCTCGTCGAACAGCAGGATGTCGGGGTCGGCCAGCTCGGCCCGGGCCAGCGCGATGAGCTGCCGCTGGCCGGCCGACAGGCCCCGGCCCCGCTCCCCGACCGGATGGTCGTAGCCGCCCCGCAGGCCGGCGATCATGTCGTGGGCACCGACCGACCGGGCCGCCCCCTCGATCTGCGCGTCCGTGGAGTCGGGGCGGGCGTAGGCGATGGCGTCCCGCACCGAGCCGGAGAACAGGAACGGTTCCTGGGGCACGACGCCGAGCCGGTGGCGGAAGCCGGCCAGGTCGAGGTCCCGCACGTCGGTCCCGTCGATCAGAACCTGACCGGACGTGACGTCGTAGAACCGGGCCACCAGCTTCACGACCGACGACTTGCCCGCGCCGGTCTCGCCGACCAGCGCGACCGTCTCACCGGGGGTGACCGTCAGGTCGATCCCGGCGATCGCCTCGGTCGGCGCCCCGGCATAGGAGAAGTGCACGTCGGACAGCGTGATGGCCCCCCGCAACCGGTCCGGCACCGCGATCGGATGCTCCGGCGGCGGCGTGCTGGTCGGGGTGCGCAACAGCTCGGACAGGCGCCGCATGCCCACCTCGGCCTGCTGGTACCCGTCGAACACCTGGGACAGCTGCTGGACCGGGGAGAAGAACAGGTCGAGGTAGAGCAGGAAGGCGATCAGCCCGCCGGCCGTGAGGGATCCGTTCTTGACCAGCCCGGCGCCGACCCCGAGGACCAGCGCGGCGGTCAGCTCCGACAACGCCTCGACGCCCGGGAAGTACAGGGCGATATAGCGCTGGGCCCGCATCCGCGACACCCGGTAGCCGTTGGCCAGACCCCGGAACCGCCGCTGGTTGTCGTCCTCGCGGCCGAAGGCCTGGGCCACCCGGACCCCGGCCAGGTTCTCCTGGAGCGAGGCGTTCACCGCGCTGACCCGTTCCCGGGCCTCGTCGTAGGCCCGGGACGACTTGCGGCGGAAGATCACCGTCGCCACGAGCAGGACCGGCAGCACCGACAGGACGACCAGCGCCAGGTGCAGGTTCATGACGAACAGCGCGACCAGGACCCCGAAGAACGACAGCAGGCTGACCACCGCGGTCGTCAGGCCGGTCTGCAGGAACGTCGACAGGGCATCGACGTCGGTGGTCATCCGGGTCATGATCCGGCCGCCCAGCTCGCGCTCGTAGTAGTCGAGCCCGAGCCGCTGGAGCTGAGCGAACGTCTTGACCCGCAGGACATAGAGGAGCTTCTCCCCCATCCGACCGGCGATCCGGGCCTGGGCGACCTCCACCACCCAGGAGGCCAGCACCACCCCCAGAGCCACCCCCGAGGTCACGAACAGCACCGACGTGACGTGCCGGCTGACCCCCGCGTCGACCGCGTGGCGGACCAGCGCGGGCATGGCCAGGCCACCGAGCGCGTCGAGGGCGACCAGCACGATGGCCGCCGCCAGCAGGATCCGCACCCCGCGGACCAGGTGGCGCAGCGAGAAGGCCGGGTCGGGCGCGGCGGCCCGGGCGTCGTCCACGCCCGGGGTGTCGGTGGCCGGCGGCAGCGCCTCGACCCGGGCCACCAGTTCGGGGGTCGGCGGCTGGTCGCCGAACGCGCCCCCCGGGCCACCCCGCGCGCCCCCGGTCCGGGCCGCGGTCGCGCCGAGGCGGGGCGCGGGCCCCTCGGACCGGCGGTCGGCGGCTTCGGAACCCGCTTCGAGCTCGTCCGACGGCGACGGCCGGCCGGCCGCCGTGGCCGCGGCCGGTGCGTCCGGCCGGGCCGGCCCGAGCCCGGCCGGGACCGCCTCGATGGTCCCGCTGTCCAGCGCGTCCGGGTCGAGCGTCTCCGGGTCCAGCGCGCCGGGGGTGCCGGGGCCGTCGGGGCCGTCGGGTTCCTCGTCCTCGGCACCGTCGCCCGGGCCGGTCAGCAGGCGGCGGAACAAGGGGCAGCGGGCGGTCAGCTCCGCCTCGGTGCCGATGTCGACGACCAGCCCCTGGTCGAGCACGGCGATCCGGTCGGCCAGGTGCAGGGTCGACCGGCGGTGCGCGACCAGCAGGGTCGTGCGGCCGTGCATGATCGTGCGCAACGTCGCGTGGATCTCGGCCTCGATCCGGGCGTCCACGGCCGACGTCGCGTCGTCCAGCAGGAGCACCGGCGGATCGATGAGCAGCGCCCGGGCCAGCGCGACCCGTTGCCGCTGACCGCCGGACAGGGTCAGCCCCTGCTCCCCGACCACCGTGTCGTAGCCGTTCGGCAGGGCCCGGATGAACGAGTCGGCCTGGGCGGCCCGGGCCGCCGCGACCACGTCGTCGTCGGTGGCGTCGGGGCGGCCGTAGGCGATGTTCGACCGGACCGTGTCGGAAAACAGGAAGCTGTCCTCGAAGACGGTGCCGATCTGGGCCCGCAGCGAGGCCATGGTCAGATCGCGCAGGTCGTGCCCGTCGAGACGGATCGCGCCCCCGGACACGTCGTAGAAACGCGGCAGCAGGAGCGAGACGGTCGACTTACCGGACCCCGACGTGCCGACCAGCGCGAGCGTCTCGCCCGGCCGCACGGTCAGGCTGACCCCGCGCAGCACCGGGGACGACGGCACGTAGCCGAACGTCACGTCGTCGAGTTCGACCTCGCCCCGGGCCCGGGTCAGCTCGATCGCGTCCGGCCGGTCGACGATGGTCGGCCGGGTGTCGATCACCTCCAGGACCCGGATCACGCTCGCCCGGGCCTGCTGGCCGGTGGTCAGCAGGTTGGCGAACATCCGGGTCGGCGAGACGAGTTCACCGAGGTAGGTGCTGAAGGCCAGGAACGTTCCGAGGCTGATGCGTCCGGTCAGGGCCATCCAGCCGCCCAGGCCGAGCACGCCGACCTGGCCGAGCGCGGGCACGGCCGACAGGGCCGGCTGGAAGCGACTGGTGTAGAGCACGGCCCGCATCCGCAGCGCGAACAGGCGCAGGCTGGCCGCCCGCAGCCGCCCGAGCTCGCGGTCCTCCTGACCGAACCCCTTCACGACCCGGACCCCGGAGACCGATTCCTCGACCACCGCCGCCACGTCGCCGGCCTGCTGCTGGGCGGCCCAGGTGGCCGGGAACACCGTCGTGCGGGCCCGCATCGCGATGAGGAACAGAGCCGGACCGACCGCCACCGCGACCGCGGTCAGCAGCGGCGACAGCCAGGCCATCACCCCGACCGACAGGATGAACATCAGCAGGTTGCCGCTCATCATGGGCAGGAACGAGAGCAGCCCCTGCACGATCGTCACGTCGGAGATGGCCCGGCTGACGACCTGCCCGGTCTGGACCTTGTCCTGACGCGGACCGTCGAGGTGTTCGAGCGACGCGAAGACGTCGTCCCGCAGGTCGTACTGGACGTCCAGAGCGAGCCGACCGCCGGTGTAGCGGCGGATGAAGCCGAACACGAACCGGGCCCCGCCCGCGCCCAGCAACGCGATCACGTACGGGGCGAGGCTGCCCCCGTGCCCGGCGACGACGATGTCGATCACCCGGCGTTCGATGAGCGGGGTGGCCGCGGCGAAGGCGGTTCCGATGGCCGCCGCCCCGAAGGCGATGATCACATTACGCCGGTAGCGCCCGACGTAGACGAGGAGCCGGCGAAGCCAGCCGGCCGGGGTCGTAGTCGTCCCGGTCGGGTCGGCCGGCCCGGGAAGCGGAGTCCCCGACCGGCGGCCCGGTCGGACGGACGAAGTCTGGGCGCTCGCGGAAAACCCCCCTGTAGAACCGGACCTGGTCGGACGGCGGGCGCCGGGCGCACCGCGTCCCAACCTCGTTGACAACCCTAACCAGCCCGGGGCACGGACCATGCCCGGACCGGGCCGGTCCGCGCCGAGCCCCCGGTCGGCCGGCTCCGGCCCGCCGGTCGACCGGCCCGAACGGTGACCTGGGCCGGTCCGGCAAGCGCGTCACCCGGGGCGCGCTGACAACGGCCGTCGCGGCCGCGTGGCGGGGGGCCGGGACGGCTCGCTCAGCCGGCTCCGATCGGGCCGGGCGGTCTGAGTGGCGGCGTCAGCGGTGCCGGGCCGACAGTGTCAGCGCGCGTTTTGGGCACTCTGACCATGACAGCCGCCACAAGAGCCCCGGTTGTCAGCGTCCCCGCAGGTCCCCATGCCCGCCGGCGACGACAGTTGGGAGGCGTCGGTGAAGTGTCATCGTCCCGGCGCCATATAGCCGGCGCCGACACTGCCAAACCGGCTCCGCGGTCGGCGACGAACTCGGTCCGCGCCGCCGACCGACCAACCAGCCCCGCGGACCAGCGAGCCCGTCAGCGCCTGCGCACGTTCTGACGTTCCCTCACACCACCAGCCCGAATCGCCCCCGGGACCACCGTCGTCGTCACCGCACCACGCCGGATCGCTACACCACCAAACCCCGGACCCCACGAAACGTCAGCACCTACCGATCAGCAGGCGGTCGCGCCGACCGTACCGGCCGAGGGTTCGCGGCTGGGTCAGCCGCCCAGCGAGGTGCCCCCGGCCGCCGAGTTGCCGCTGGTCGACGCGCCGGTGCCGGTCGACGAGGAACTGGTCGGGGCCCCGGCCGGCAGCGCGCTGCCGGCGGTCCAGGTGGACCACGGGATGGACCATTCGTTGCCGAGCTGCGAGGTGTCCGCCGGCCGGCCGGTGTTGGCCACCGACACGATGTCGCCGACCCGGCTGTTCTCGTAGAACCACTGGGCGTCGGCGTCGGAGGCGTTCACGCACCCGTGCGAGACGTTCGACCGCCCCTGGGAGCCGACCGACCACGGCGCCGCGTGCACGTACTCACCACCGCTGGTGATCTGGACGTCCCACTTGACCGTCTCGTAGTAGTAGTCCGGGTTGCCCTTGGGGATGCCCACGGTGGCCGAGTTCATGATGACCTGCGGGGCCACGGCGATCACGTTGTGCGGCCCGTCCATGGTCGGGTACTGCTCGCGCCCGAGGCTGACCGGGAACTGCTTCACCAGTGCGCCGTTGCGGTAGACCTTCATCGTGTGGGTCGCCGCGTCGACGTAGCTGACCTGGCTGGCCCCGATCGCGAAGGTCATCTCGCGGTCCTTGACCCCGAGGTCGCCGCCGCCGTTGTCGTAACCGGCCAGATCGGCGCTCACGTGCACCCTCGTACCACTCGGCCAGTACGCCTTCGGCCGGTACCGGACCACCGTGCTGCTCTGCCAGCTCCACGAGCCGGTGACGGCCGGCGTCGAGGTGACCGACAGCCGTCGTTGGACCGCCGCCCGGTTGGCCACCGGAGCCGTGAAGGTCAAGGTGACGGGCTCGCCGACGCCGACGGTCTGGCCGTCGACCGGCTCCCACGACACCTTGAGCGATGAGGCCGGCACGCCGGTGTTGAACGAGCTGGTGGCGGTCGTGGTGCCCGCGAAACCGGGCGCGGTGGAGTTGCGCGCCACCACCTGGTAAGCGGAACCCGCGAACAGCCCGCTCGACGACGTCCAGGTCAGCCGGTCGGCGGAAAACGTCCCGGCGACCGTGCCGGCCGGGGTGGCCTCGATGGCGCTCGCCCCCCGGGAGACCGCGACGGAGACCAGCGGGGCCTGGCTGCGGACGACGATCGCGGACGCGACCGACACTCCGGTCGCGCCGCTGGCCGGGGTCACCGTAATCGTGGGGGCGACGGGGGCGTGGGTCGTCGCCGCCGCGGGCGCGCCCGTCGCGCCGCCGGCCGCCGACGACGAGCCGCCACCCGAGCAACCCGCGACCAGGACCGCGGTCACCGCCGCGATGAGCGCGAGGCCGGACGAGGCGGCGGGCCGCCGACCAGCCCGCGCCGACCTCAGGTGCGGCCCTGGCCGCCCTTCATCACGAACGTCCCCACGCTCATATTCCGATCTGCCCCCCATAACCCCGCCATCATTGTTTGTCGAGCGACCGAACACGTAAAGTGACCGGAATCGCCAGGCCATCAGTTCTCCACCCCGCATGAGCCCCTCCCCATGCCGCTTCCGTTGCGTCACGATGCCTGCACGGTTCGCATCACGCCAGCCGGAACGAGGAAAACGATCGCCCAGTGCCAAAGATGCCATACAGGCCTGTGGAAACAAACCGGAAACCGCGCGCCGCCCGGACCGGTAACGCGCACTCCCCAGACTGCCACCTGCCCGGCGCCACCGGGACCGATCGGATCTCATCGTCTCGACAACGCGTCATGACCTTGGCCGCGATTGCGACAACAATCATCCAAACCCTGGGGAGGCCGCATATGGGCATCGTTCTCGGACCGAACCAGTACGGGAAGTCGGAAGTCCGACTGGTTCACGTGGAACGCTCGACGTCCCGCCACGAGATCACCGACCTCACGGTGTCGACCGCCCTGCGCGGCGATTTCGCGGCCGCCCACCTGGACGGGGACAACGGCCACATCCTCACCACGGACGCCCAGAAGAACACGGTGTACGCGTTCGCCCGCGACGGGGTCGGCGAGATCGAGGAGTTCGGACTGCGGCTGGCCCGGCACTTCGTCGGGTCCTACGACTGGATCAGCGGCGCCCGGGTCGCGGTGACCCGGCTCGGCTGGGATCGGATCGACGTGGGCGGCCGGGGCCACGACCACGCGTTCAGCCGGGCCGGCGGCGAAAGCCGGACCACCGTCGTCACCATCACGGGCGGCGTCCCGCGCGTCGTTTCCGGCCTGACCGACCTGGTCCTACTCAAATCGACCGGCTCGGAGTTTCACGGCTTCCCGCGGGACGCGTTCACGACGCTGCCGGAGACCACCGACCGCATTCTGGCCACAGCCGTAACCGCGCGGTGGCTTTATGTAACCGGCGGATCGACTTCGGTCGATTTCGGAAAGCACTTCGCGGGGATCCGGACCGCCCTGCTCGAAACGTTCGCGTCGGTCCACAGCCTCGCCCTGCAGCAGACGCTCTACGCGATGGGCCACGCGGTGCTCACGGAGTTCCCCGACGTCGCCGAGATCCGGCTCTCGATGCCGAACAAACATCATTTCACGGTCGATCTCGAGCCGTTCGGCCTGGACAACCCGAACGTCGTCTTTTACGCCGCGGACCGGCCGTACGGCCTCATCGAGGGCACCGTCACCCGGGATGACGCGACCGACGCGGGGCCGGCCTGGGACTGACTTCCCGCCGCCGGCCGAACGATCCAGACTGGCAGGGTCGGCGGACGGCGGGTGGTGCGCCGACCCTGACGGCCGAGCGGCGACGGGTAGGGGGCACCCGGCGGCTGGCGCGGCTCAGTCGTCGGGGTCGATGACCGGGTGACGGCCAGGCTCGAGCATCGGGCCGGTCGGCCCGGTCGTCGGGGTCGGGTCCTGGTAGGCCGCCCGCTGCTCGACCCGCCGGGGCGGCCCGCCGTTGGCCAGCAGCACGGCGATCCACGGCATGATCAACGCGAATCCGACCGCCGCCCAGCGCAACCAGCCGCGGAACACGATCACGGCCAGCAGGAAACATACCGCCCGGAACAGCATGGAGATGACGTAGCGCCGTTCGCGACCGCGGATCTCGACCGGCCGGGACGTCGCGGCCGACGTGATCAGTACCGGTTCGTCCGGACGCCGAAACCTCATCCACCACCCCGCTGACCCGAGTCCCGCCTGACGCTACGCGCTCGAGGGACGGGGGCGCTACGCGCTCGGGCGGCGGACCGGGAAGTGGCTGTGACCCGCCCGTCATCCGGGGCCAGAACGGTCCGGAACTACCCAGCGGCACGCGCACGTTGGGCGAGAGTGAGAGCGTGCGGTATCGCCTGGGGGTCTGCGCCCGGTGACGAGAATGCGACGAAGGTCGCGGCGGGAGCGTGCACGATGATCACCAGGGTCCACCTCGGCTCGTTCGGGGGGCCGAACGGGTGGCGGCATGCGTCCGCGCCCGCGAAATCCGGCCCGCCGAAGGATCCGGCGCCCAAGCCGGCCCCGCCCCCGCCGCCCGGCTGGCGTCGCTGGATCCTGCCGGTCGGCGTGGTCATCACCATCGCGCTGCTGTTCGCGCCGACGATGCTGGCCGGCAAGACCTCGTCCTACAGCTACAGCCAGTTCACCCAGAAGGTGAACGCGGGCCAGGTCGCGTCGGTCACGATCAACGACAAGGGCGGGGTGGACGGCAAGCTCAAGGCGGGCGGCTCGTTCACCTCCCAGGTCCCGGTGGCCCTCGACACGACCGGCGTGCTGGCCAACCTGCAGGCCAAGAAGGTCGCGATCAAGGCAACCCGGACCGGCTCGTCGTTCCTGTCGATCCTGCTCAGTTTCCTGCCCCTGCTGTTGCTGATCGGCTTCTTCGTCTGGACCGGCCGGCAGGCCTCCCGGCAGCTGGCCGGCGGCCTGGGCGGCATCGGCCGGTCGAAAGCAAAGGTCACCGACAGCGAACGGCCGGAAACCCGGTTCCGTGACGTGGCCGGTTACGAAGGCGCCAAGCAGGAGATCAGCGAGGTCGTCGACTTCCTGCGCAACCCCGAGCGGTACCGCAAGGCCGGCGCGACCGGCCCGGGCGGCGTCCTGATGGTCGGTCCCCCCGGGACCGGCAAGACCCTGCTGGCCCGCGCCGTGGCCGGGGAGGCCGAGGTGCCGTTCCTGTCGGTCAGCGGATCGGCCTTCGTCGAGATGTTCGTCGGGGTCGGCGCCTCCCGGGTCCGGGACCTGTTCACCCAGGCCCGCAAGCTGGCCCCGTCGATCGTGTTCATCGACGAGGTCGACGCGATCGGCGGGAAGCGGGGCGGCAACGCGCTCGGCACCAACGACGAGCGGGAGCAGACGCTCAACCAGCTGCTGGCCGAGATGGACGGGTTCGACGCGACCGAAGGGGTCGTGGTGCTGGCCGCGACCAACCGGCCGGAGACCCTCGACGCGGCGCTGCTGCGCCCCGGTCGCTTCGACCGTCAGGTCACGGTCCCGCTGCCCACCCAGAGCGAGCGCACGGCCATCCTCAAGGTTCACGCGCGCGGCAAGCACCTCGCCCCGGACGCGAACCTCGACGTCGTGTCCCGGGGCACGCCCGGCTTCTCCGGCGCGGACCTCGCGAACCTCGTCAACGAGGCGGCCATCCACGCCGTGCGCGAAGACCGCGACATCATCACCGCCTACGACCTGGACGCCGCGCGCGACCGGATCATCCTCGGTCGCCGGGATTCGTCCAACGCCCTGCTGCCGGAGGAGAAGCAGTCCGTCGCCGTCCACGAGTCCGGGCACGCGCTGGTCGCGGCGCTGTCGGAGAACGGCGACCCGGTCGCGAAGGTGACGATCCTGCCGTCCGGGATGGCGCTCGGCGTCACCGAGCAGCTCCCGGAGGCCGAACGTCACCTCTACACCGAGGGCTACCTGTACGACTCGCTGGCCGTGCGGCTCGGTGGCCGGGCCGCCGAGCTGGTGGTGTTCGGACAGGCCTCGACCGGGGCGTCCAACGACCTGTCCGGGGCGACCGACCTGGCCACCCGGATGGTCCGCGAATTCGGCATGTCGCCGGTGGTCGGACCGGTCGGCTACGGCTCGATCAACCCGCAGTACCTGGGCCCTCAGGAAATCACCAGCCGGCCGTACTCCGAGGAGACCCAGCGCCTGGTCGACACCGAGGTCGCCCGGTTGCTGCGGGAGGCCGAGGAACGGGCCACCGAGGCGCTGCGCAGCCACCGCGACGCCCTGGACCAGCTGACCGGGATCCTGCTGGAACGCGAGACGGTCGACGGGTCGGTGGTCGAAGCGGTGCTGCGCGGCGAGCACGTCCACGGCGTGGCCCTCGACAAGCGGAACGCGGCCGCCCAGGCCTGATCCGGGGGTCGCGTCCGCCGTTGCCGGAACGTTCACCGGGCGGTCGGGCGACGGTGGCCGGGCGTGACGGTGGTCCGCGCACGGTGGTGTCGTGCGCGTCGCCGTGGTCACCGAGTCGTTCCTGCCCAGGGTCGACGGCGTCGCCAACTGCGTCTGCCGGGTCCTGGAGCATCTGTCCACCCACGGGCACCCGGCCCTGGTCATCGCCCCGGCGCCGGGGCCCACCGGAGCCGGGGCCGGGCCGGCGGGGAAGACAGCGGGGAAGACGGCGGGCGTGAGCGGTCCGGACGGGCGGGGCGAGACCTACCTCGGCACCCCGGTCCGGCGGGCCCCGTCGGTTCCGCTGCCCGGCTATCCCCACTTCCGGGTCGCGACCCCGTGGCCGCGACTGGTCACCGAACTGCGGGCCTTCCGACCCGACGTCATCCACCTGGCCGCGCCGGCCGGGCTGGGCGCCCAGGCCGCCTTCGCCGCCCGCCGTCTGGGTCTGCCGAGCGTCGCCGTGTACCAGACCGACCTGCCCGGTTTCGCGACCCGCTACGGCTGGGGCGGCACCGAGCGGGCGCTGTGGCGATGGCTGGCCACGGTCCACGGCGCCGTCGGCCGGACGCTCGCCCCGTCCTGGGACGCCGTCGACGCGCTGCTGCGGCAGGGCGTCCGGCGGGTCGCCCGCTGGACGCGGGGCGTCGACGGGGAGCGCTTCAACCCCGCCCACCGCGACGACGCCCTACGTCGGCGGCTGGCCCCCGGCGGCGAGGTCATCGTCGGCTACGTGGGGCGGCTGGCCCGGGAGAAGCAGGTCGACCTGCTGACCGGCGTCGCGGACCTGCCCGGCATCCGGCTGGTCGTCGTCGGCGACGGGCCGATGCGCGGGGAGCTGGAACGCCGCCTCCCGAACGCGGCGTTCCTGGGCTTCCAGGGCGGCGCCGCGCTGTCCGCCGCGGTTGCCAGCCTGGACGTGTTCGTGCATCCCGGGGTCCACGAAACCTTCTGCCAGGCCGCCCAGGAGGCCCAGGCCAGCGGGGTCGCGGTGGTCGCGCCGGCGGCCGGCGGCCTGCGCGACCTGGTCGAGCCCGGGGTGACCGGCCTGCATTACCAGCCGGGTTCGGCGGCCGCGATGCGCGCGCGGGTCGCCCAACTGGTCGCCGACCCGGGGTTGCGCGCGACCCTGGCCGCCGGGGCGCGCACGGCGGTGGCCGGACGGGACTGGACCGGCATCGGCGACGAGTTGCTCGGGCACTACCAAGATGTGCGGGCCGCCGGTTCGACCGGCCCCCGCGGGAGGTGGCCGGTATGAGAATTGTCCAGGTGGCGAGCTTCGTCGCCCCGTCCTCGGGTGGTATCCGCACCACGCTGCGGCATCTCGCCGAGGGCTACGCGGCGGCCGGCCACGACGTCGTACAGATCGTCCCGGGCGCCGCCGCGACCGACCGCCAGGTCGGCGCGGCCCGGGTCATCACCCGGCCCGCTCCGTCCGTGCCGGGCACCGGCTACCGGGTCTTCACCGACCCCCGGCGGGTTGCCCGCCTGCTCGACACGCTCGGCCCGGACCGCCTCGAGGTCCACGACCGGGCGACGTTGCGGACCCTCGGTCGGTGGGCCGCCCGCCGGCGGGTGCCGTCCCTGGTGGTCAGCCACGAACGGCTGGACCGGGTGGCGGCCCTGTGGACCCCCGCGCCGCTGCGCGGGCTGCTGCCGGTGGAAACCCTGGCCGACCGGTCCAACGCGGCCCTCGCCGCCCACTTCGACACCGTGATCTGCACAACCGCCTGGGCGGCCCGCGAGTTCCACCGGATCGGCGCGCCGAATCTGCGCCTGATCCCACTGGGCGTCGACCTGGAGACGTTCCATCCCGACCGGGCCGACCGCGCGCTGCGGCGCGCGTTCGCCCGCGACGGCGAGACCCTGCTCGTGCACGCCAGCCGACTGTCCCCCGAGAAGCGCTCGGACATCGCGGTCGAGGCCCTGGCCGAGCTGGTCCGCCGGGGCCGCCCGGCCCGCCTCGTCGTCGCCGGCGACGGGGCCACCCGGGGCCGGCTCACCCGCCGGGTCGGCCCGGCCGGTCTGCCGGTGATGTTCCTCGGCTTCGTCACCGACCGGCTCCGGCTGGCGGCGCTGCTCGCGTCGGCCGACGTCGTGCTCTCCCCCGGACCGGCCGAGACGTTCGGGCTCGCCGCGCTCGAGGCGCTGGCCAGCGGAACGCCGGTCGTCGTCCACCATGCGAGCGCGCTGGCCGACCTGGTCACCGAGCCGCCCGACCCGGCCCCCCACAACCCGACCACCCGGGAGGGAACGGCGGCGACCGCTCGGGCCCGGGCCGGGATCGCGGCGGCCGGCACCGGGTGGACGTTCGCCGACGGGGTCGAGACGCTGCTCGAGAGCCCGGTCGCGGCGCGCCGGGCGGCGGCCCGGGCCCGGGCGGTCGGCTTCCCGTGGTCAGCGACCGTCGACGGTTTCCTCGACGCGCACCGCCTGCCGCGGCCGGTCGGGGCTGGGCCGGTCGGGGCGACCCGGCCGGCGGCCGCCTAAACCGGCCCGGATGGCCGGTGGCCGCACTTGCCCGCGCGCGATTGCTTACCGTATGTGGGTGCAACCAAGCCTGTCCCCCGGCCCGCGCTCCGGCGCGCTGACCGCCTGGGGCAACGCCTGGCTCGCCGGCCTCGCGAGCCTGGACGATCTGCTGACCGAGGTCGCCGACGAGGTCTGCGGCCCCGGCGCGCCCCACAGCCTGGGCGGGGAGTCGCTGCCACTGGGTCTCGGGGCGCTGCGCCGCACCGGGGCCCGCGGGCTGCGCCTGGTGCTCCCCGTCCCGGGGGACGTCAGCGGCCTGCCCGGTCCCCCGTCGGTGAACGCCGACGCCCTGACGGCCGGCGAGGCCGTCCTGGTGCTGGGGGCCGACCGGCCGCTGCTGCTGGTCCCGACCGTCACCGCTCACGGCCCGCCCGTCGAGGGCGGTCTGGAATCGGTCCACTGGCGGATCCTGTCCGCCGAACGGCTCCCCCCGCCGCCGCTGCCGGTGCGCGCCGCGGACCAGGAACTGACCCAGGCCATCCGGGAGACGACCGCCGAGCTGCTGCAGCTGGACGTGGCCCGGGCCCGCCCCGACGTGCTGGCCGCGCTGCGCGACCGCCGCGAGGACGAGCCGGCCCGGCCACTGCCGCCCGGGTACCCGCCGGCCGCCAACGTGCTGCTGGCCCGGGCCCGCGGCCTCGGCGACCTGCTCGATCTGGCCGCGCAGGACGACGGCGGCGCGATCACCACCGGGGAGATCACCCGCCGCTCGGCCGCGCTGCGGGGGTTGTCGGCGGCCGTCCGGCACGCGCAGGAATCGGCCTACGCCGCGTTCCAGCCGGCCGGCGCGGCCGTCCCGCCGCCCTGACCAGCCCCGTCCCGCGCAGGTCGGAGCAGCCGGCCGCGCCGGGACGGGCGAGCGCCGTCAGTTCAGGCGGGGGCAGAAGTGGCCGTCGGCCCCGTCCGGACGGCCACACAGGACGCACGGCGGACGGCCGGCGGCGACAATGCTGCGGGCCCGTTCGACGAACGCGGTCGTCTGTTCCAGGGACATGGCCACCCGGAGCGAATCGAGCGTGTCTGGGCTGGGCACCGGAGCGGCCCCCGGCGACGCGCCGGCCGCCTCGACCAGCACCCGACCGCCGTCCCAGCTCACGGTGAGCTGACCGAGCCGGAAGTCCTCCTCGAACGGCGCGTCGAGCGGCGCGAGATCGACGTCGACGTCGTGCGGCTCGGGCAGATCGATGCCCTGCGCGCGGCGGACCTGACCGAGCAGCGCGATCAGCCCGTCGGCCAACGCGGTCACCTCGGTCTTCTCCAGACCTACGGTCACGATCTGACCCCGCCCGGTGACCTGCAGGAAAAACGTGCGGTCGCCCGGCTGCCCGACCGTGCCCACGACAAAGCGTTCCGGGGTGTCGAACTCGAACTGCTGCTGTTCCACCAGCTACCTCCCGCCTGCGGGACGGCTACGCCTCCGAGACCTTCTTCTCAAGCTTCTCAAGCAAACGAGTCGTACCCGGGCATTCGTCCCGGATCACCGGCCCGGTCCGGGGCCGCGCCCGGTCCCCACCCGGCCGGAGCGAGATCCTCCGGGGTGCCGGCCGCCGCGGGCCGGCGCCGGGCGGGTTCGCAGCACCGCAGCGGACACACGTCGTGGCTCGGCCCCCAGGCGGTCAGCGCCGGCCGCACCGGGTCGACCGCCTGCCGTTCGGCCAGCAGTTCCGCGATCATACGGACGAACCGCGGATCGGTGCCGACGGTCGCCGCCCGGCGCATCGTGACGCCCACCGACCGGGCCCGGTCGGCCGCCTCGACGTCCAGGTCGTAGAGCACCTCGACGTGGTCGCTGACGAAGCCGATCGGGACGACGACGGCGGCGCGACCGCCCTCGGTGGCCAGGGTGGCCAGCCGGTCGCCGAGGTCGGGACCCAGCCAGGGCACCGACGGCGGCCCGCTGCGGCTCGAATAGGCAAGGTCGTAGGGTCCGCGCCAGCCGGCCCGGTCGGCCACCGCGCCGGCCACCGTGGCCGCCACCGCGACGAGCTGGCCGGGGTAGGCGCCGCCGGTCGGGCCGCTCGCGGCGGCCTGGGTCGCGGGCACCGAGTGGGCCACGAACAGCAGCGCCGCCCCGTCCCGGAGGTCGGCGGGCAGTTCGTCGAGGGCGGCGATCGTCCGGTCGACCATCGGTTCCACAAATCCCGGATGGTCGAAGAACAGCCGCAGCTTCTCCAGGACCGGCCCGTTGCCCGTCCCGAGCGGGCCGGCGGTCCCGCCGGTCGCGGCGAGGGCGTCGGCGAGGTTCTCGCGGTACTGCCGGCACCCCGAGTAGGACGAGAACGCCGAGGTCATGAAGCAGGCCGCCCGGGTGATCCCGTCCGCACGCATGCTGGCCAGCGCGTCGGTCAGATACGGAGACCAGTTGCGGTTGCCCCAGTAGACCGGCAGCGGGGCCAGGTGTTCGCGCAAGGCCGCCAGCAGGGCCCGGTTCTGGTCGTTGATCGGGCTGCGCCCGCCGAAGTGGTCGTAGTGGCGGGCCACCCGCGCGAGGCGGGCGTCCGGTATGTCCCGCCCCCGGGTGACGTTGCGCAGGAACGGGAGCACATCGGCGGCCGATTCGGGACCACCGAACGACACCAGCAGCAGCGCGTCGTAGCGGGGCGGGGGGTCGGTCGTCACCGTCTGATGATCCTCCGTCGGACCGCGGCTCCGCACGCCGGCACCACCCCGCCGGCAGCACCCCGCCGACAGCACCCGCCCGGGCCGGGCCGGGCGATGTCCCCGGACCGGGTGGACGTCAGCTCCGGCCGCCCGACCAGCGGGCGTCGTCGGACTCCCAGGCCTCGTTGCGGGCGTCCAGCCGGGCCTGCCAGTCCTGCGCGTCGGCTGATGACTGGTACGGGCCGAGGCGGCGGTTGCCGGCTGAATCCGGCGGGTTCTCGGCCCGCTGGTGGTCGAAGCACCACCACCAGCCGCCGGGGGCCCCGGCCGATCCCCCGGACGCGACCGCACCGCTCTTCGCGCGACGCCGACCGATCCACTTCATGGGTGCCTCCTGTCGACTTCCGCCCGGGCCACCCGGGAGCAGCCGGTGGCCCGGGAGTCACCGGAGGATCTACCCGGGGCCGGCCCGATTATCGCGCCGATAGCCCGGAAAAAGCAGACAGCCCCGGAAAAGACGACTCGCTGACGGGCCGCGTCATCGGCCGCTCAGTGGCCCATGCCGAGGCCGCCGTCGACCGGCAGCACGGCCCCGGTGATGTAGGCGGCGGCCGGCGAGGCCAGGAACAGCACGGCCCCGGCCACTTCCTCGGGAGTACCCATCCGGCGCAACGGGACCGCACCGACCAGCGCCGTGCGCTGGTCGTCGGTGAGTTCGGCGGTGATGTCGGTCCCGATCGGGCCGGGCGCGACGACGTTGGCCGTGATGGACCGCTGGGCCATTTCCCGGGCGATCGACCGGGCGAACCCGACCAGGCCGGCCTTCGAGGCGGCGTAGTTCGACTGGCCCGGCGATCCGGTGAGTCCGGCGGCCGACGAGATGAAGATGAAACGACCGGTCCGCATCCGCAGCATGCCGCGGGCGGCCCGCTTGGCCACCCGGTAAGCACCGACCAGGTTCGTGTCGATGACCCCTTGGAAGTCGGCCTCGGTCATCGTCAGCAGCAGTGTGTCGTTGACGACGCCGGCGTTCGAGACCAGCACCTCGACCGGTCCCAGCTCCCGCTCGATGGCCTCGAACGCGGTGGCCACCCCTTCGGCGCTGGTGACGTCGAGCGGGACACCGAAGGTGCCCTCCGGCGCCGAACCGGACCGGCTTCCCACCGCGACCTGGTCCCCCGCCGCCGCGAACGCGCTGGCACAGGCCAGACCGATGCCCCGGTTCCCGCCGGTAACCAGTACGACCCGCCCGCTCACCCGGTATCCACGGCGCTGGACGGCCTTTTTCGACTCCGGCTCATAGATCCCGGATCGTAGCGGGAGGGCCGCTCCGAAGGGGGAATCGGCAGTCGACGCGCAACCATCCGGGCGCCCAGGCGTCCGGACATAGGCGGGAACAGGCATCCGGACCAGCGGCGACGGACGACGGAGGGGCACGTGCGACGGATCGACGGTCGATCGACGTGGCGACCTTCGCCGACAAGCATCACACTGAGCAATATCAGTATCACCCCGGGCAGTGATGGCCTCCCCAGAGCGCTCGTCGAGACGAGCGACGGGGTGCGCATCGACGTCCCCACAGCCGCGGCCGGAGTCCCCCGGGAGACACTTCCTGACGTGTCGACCTCGGCCTATGTCTCCGCGGCGGTCTCCGGGCCGCCGACCCCGCCGGCCGACGAGGGCGCCGAGGGCGCCGAGCTGTCCGCCGACCTGACAGCCACGCCGATACCGGCTATACCGGCGGATCAGGAAGCGGAGGCGCCGGTCGGGCCGGGGTCGCTTCCGTCCCCTCGATCCGTTCCGTTGCCGTCGGCGGAAACGGCCCCGGCTCCGCTCACCGGGGCCGGGCCCGCCGTCCCCCCGGAGGCCGCCCGGCCGGAGAACTGGCTCGACCTGGGCGCGCTGACCGAGATCGAGACCCGGGTCGCCCGGTTGTCGGCCGCCCTCGCCCCGGCCAGCGGTCCGGCTGGCGCTGACGGCCGGCGGGAAGACGGTCCGGGGTCGGCCGCCGCGCTGGTCAGCGTGGCCACCGTTCTCTGGTTCGACACCTTGCGCGCGGCCGACCGGGTGGCGGTCACCCGGCCCGGCGAACCGGCCCGCCGGGCCATCGCGCACCTGCTCGACGGGGTCGGTTCGGCGGCCGCGGCCGATTTCGCGACCGGTCCCGGTACGGCCGGAGCCGCGGCGACGATCTGGTCGGCGCTCGCCCGCCGCCGCCTGGCCACGACGCGGGCGGCGGCCGAACCCGGCCCGGTCGCGTCGGCCCGCCTGGTCGCCCTGCTCGATGCGACCGAGCTGTCCGCGCCGCAGATCTGGGAAGCGGTCACCGATCCCCGCACCGCCGAGCTCGGCGAACTGCTGTGGGTGGTGGCGGTGCGGCACCCGACGACGGCGCCGGCGCCGAGCGGGGACCGGGCCGGGCGGACGACCCCGGTCCCGGTCGGCGCGGCGGACCGGTACGAGCGGCTGTTCGCCGCCGCCGGCTGGCAGGTCGTCCCGGTCCGACACGGCCGCCGCCGGGACGCGGCCTTCGGGCGCCCGGGGGGTCAGTCGCTCCGGGCCCGGCTCGAAGCGATGTCCGATGGGGACCTGGCCGCGCTGCTGGCCGCCCCCGACCAGGAGCTCCGGCGGCGGCTGGCGGGCGGCGGGTCGGCCGGTCTGGGGGTCAGCCGGGTGCTCGACCGGCTGACCGACGACGAGGTCCGGGCGGTGCTGCGCGATCTGGGCGGACACGACCTTCCGACCCTGGTCGACGCGTGCGACGAGGCCGAGACCGAGCGGCCGACCGTGCTGTTCGTCCACACGCTCGAGGGCTGGATGCCGTCGCCCGGCCAGCGGGCGGCGGTCGACCCGGCCGACCACAAGCCGTTCGACCACGAGCCGGCCGACCGGCCGGATCCGTGGGCGGGACCGGCGGCCGGCAGTCGCGCCGCCGACCTGGTCGACCGGGTCCGGGCCCGGCTGACCCGCCCGCCCGCGCAACCGGTCCCGGCCGGTGGCGCCCTGAGCCCGCGGCCCGGCGCCGAGTCCGACCGGAGCGACCCGGAGCCGGATGAGGTCCGGGCGGCCGGTGCCGCGCCGGGCGCTCCCGGCTCACCCCTGCGGGCGGTCGAGACCTTCCTGACCTCCACGCAGGCCCCCGACCGGCTGGTGGTGCTCGCCGAAGGCGTCGACGGCTCCGCCTCGGCCGTCGCCGCCCAGCTCGGCGCGTTGGGCCTGACCGGGCCGGACGGCGAGCCACCGCTGCCGGTCGGCCTGATCGACGGGCCCGACGCGGCCCGGGCCGTCGCCACCTGGGCGGCCGGGGTGACCGCCGGGTCGCGGTCGGTCCTGGTCGTGGCGGGCGACGCCGGGCCGCCGGGATCCGCCGCCGGTGGCCCGGACACCGGGGCCGACGGTTCCCGGCCGGGCGCGGTGCCGGGCTACGCGGTGCTCGCCGCCCCGCCGCCGGCCAGCGTCCCCGGCGCCCGGGGCTGGCGCCCGGCCTTCGCCGTCGACGCCCGCTGGTGCCTGGCCGAAGCGCTGCGCCGGATCGACGGTCCGGGCGGGCGGGCGAGCTATCTGCGACTGGCCACCGACCCGGTCGACGACGGGCTGGCCCGACTGCCACCGGCCGGCGAGGAGCGTCGGCAGCGGCGTCGGCAGGTGCTGGCCGGCGCGTACCGTCTGCGCGACGGCGGTCCGGGCGCGGCCGTCACCCTGGCCGGCTGCGGAGCCGCGCTCCCGGCCGTCCTCGCCGCGGCCGACGAGCTGGCCGCCGGGCTGGGCCGGGACGTGTCGGTGATCTGCGTGACCAGTCCCGACCTCCTGCTCGCCGCGTTGTCGGCCCGCCGCGGACTGACCGGGGGCGATCCGTGGGTGCTCGACGAGGTCTTCCCGGCCAGCCGGCGCGGACCGGTGGTGACCGTCTCCGACGGGGACGCGGGGACGCTCGCGCTGCTGGCCGGCATCCACGGCGATCCGGTGAGCTGTCTCGGGGCCCCCGCGATGTCGGTCGCCACCATCGTCGGGGCCGCGCTCGACCTGCTGGACGAGCTCGACGGCTGACGGTCGACCGACCGCCACGCGAACCGGGGGATCACGGCCAGCCAGCTCGCGTTGGCCTGACTGCTCGCGCAGGGCCCGGATGTGGTCGCCATCCCGGGTACCCGGCGGCGGGAGCGCATGGTGGAGAACGCGCAGGCCACCTCGGTGGAGCTGTCCGCGGCGGAGATCGCCCGGCTCGAGGAGGTCGCTCCCCGGGGGGCCTGGACCGGCGACCGGCAGTCCTTCGCCGCCCACGGCCTGATCCGGACGGCCGGCTGACCGGGCCCGGCTACGGGACGAACCGCACCCCCATACCGGGCTCGGTGATCAGGTGGCGGGGTCGGGCCGGATCGGTCTCGAGCTTGCGGCGCAACCGGGCCATGTACTCGCGCAGGTAGTGACCGTCGGCCACCGCTCCCGGGCCCCACACCGTGGCGAGCAGCTGACGTTGGCCGACCAGCTTGCCCGGGTGGCGGACCAGCGCTTCGAGCAGCGCCCATTCGGTCGGCGTGAGGCGGACCGGAACCGCCGGCGGGTCGACGGCCCCCTCGGGGTGGGGCCCCGCCGGGGTCGACGTAGCCGACCGCTCGGCGGCCGGGGCGGGAGCGATGGTGTGGGCGGCCAGGTCCACCTGGTACCGACCGACGACGATCGACGCGGCGTCCTCGGCACCGGTCGCCCGCCGCGCGACGGCCCGCAGCCGGGCCAGGATCTCGTTGATGTCGAAGGGCTTCGTCACGTAGTCGTCGGCGCCCGCGTCGAGCGCGGCGACCTTGTCGGCGGTGCCGGCCCGGCCGGACAGGACGATGATCGGCATCCGGCTCCACCCCCGCAGGCCCCGGACCACCTCCACGCCGTCCAGGTCGGGCAGCCCGAGGTCGAGCACAACGACGTCGGGCGGGAAGGCCGCCGCTTCCCGGAGCGCGTGCCGCCCGTCGGCGGCGGTCCGCACGTCGTACCCGCGGGCCTTGAGGTTGATCCGCAGCGCCCGCAGGATCTGGGGGTCGTCGTCGACCACGAGCACGCGGTTCACGGTCCGCCCTTCCTACCCGGCCCGGCCGGTCCGGGGCTCGGCCCACCGATCTCGACCGACGGTCCCCCATTGTGCGGCGGACGACCGGGAATACGGTCCGGACGACCCTGAGAATGCTGGTCGGCGCTACTTCGGCGCTCGAACCGAGCTCGACGTCATTCGGGACCGGGATTTCAGGCGGTCGGCAGGCCTCGCCACCCGGGTCGGCGGTCATTCAGCCAGGTGATGAGGAGCGCGGCCAGACCGGCCGGTCGCAGATCGAGCCCGGGCAGGTCGTCGATCGCAAACGAACTGATGTCGATGGCCGTTTCCCGACTGCCCACCACCGGGGCCCGCGGCCAGGTCGCGGCGAACACGATGTTCAGCTCGTAGCCGTAGATCTCCGGCCCGGTCGAAAAATGCTCGATGCACCCGACGAAATCGACGGTCTGGGCGGCGAGCCCGGTCTCCTCCCGGATCTCGCGGTGCAGGGCCGCCTCGACCGTCTCGCCGGGTTCGACAGCCCCGCCCGGCAGGTAGAACCAGTTCTCGCCCCGGTCGCTGGCCAGCAGCACCCGTTTTCCGGCCACGATGAGCAGCCGCGCACTGACGGCCGCACCGGCCCCCGCGCGGGCGACCCTCCCGTCGGTCATGACCCTCCTCCGGTCGGCGGGCCGTCGGTGGGTGTTTCAACGGCGCGCGGCTCGAGCGAGAACTCGGCCCGGTCCAGGCCCAGAACGTCGATGGCCGCGCGGACGACGGCCTGCTCCGAGGGCGGGAAGTCGCCGTCCACCCGACCGATCACCTCGCCGATCCGGACCACCGCATGCGCCTCGGCCGACTTGCCCCGGACCTTGGCGATCTCGGTCAGGGCGGCGGCCCGACCGGCCGGGAAATCGGCCAGCAGCCGGTTGAGATGGTCATCGAACAGCGCTTCCAGTTCGGTCGCCGAGAAATGGGCCAGCACCTGATCGGTCATGACGAAGGCTCGCACCCCTTCCCGCTCGACGGGGTCGATCCGACCGTCGGCTGCCGCAACCAGGGCACACATCGCCACCGCGGCGTCGCGGAAGGCTGCGCCCCGCAGCAGGTGCAGGCGGTCGGCCAACTGGGCCCGCAGCGACGCGACCGCCGGTCGCTGCCATTTCCACTGAGCCTCGGTGGAACCGGGATCGCCGAGCCATAACGGCCACCGGTCGTCGAGCCAGCGCCGGACCGCCCGGGCGACCGGAACCGGAACCAGCGGCGTCGCGATCAGCAGCGCCGCGTCCACCGCGGTCAGCGGAAGACCCCGCCAGGTGGTCGGCAACACCGCGCCCGACGGCCAGACCGCGGCGAACAGCACGGTCAGCGTGCTGTCTCCCGGGCCCGGGCCGGACGCCGGTTCCCGGTGTTCCACCACGCCGACGAACTCCCGGCCGGCCGGGAGGTCTCCGCCGGATTCCAGGGCGCCGGATTCCAGGCCGCCGAAGTCGCCCAGGTGCCGGTCCAGAGCAGGGGCCGCACCCTCGTCCGGGTCCAGGAGTCCGCCCGGCAGGGCGTAGTCGGCCCGGTCGGGTCGGCGGGCCAGCAGGATCCGCCCACCGGACAGGCCCACCAGGCGCACCTCAACCAGAACCGCGGACACGCGAAACCGCCTCAGGACCGCCGGGACAGGGACGCCACGAACCTTCCCACACCCGGTCGCGCGGCGGAGGCGCCGGTCGGCCGCGATGCCCGGTCGGGACACTTCCCGGGCCCGGCGCCGCCGAACCGTCCCGCTGGTATGTCCGCACATTTCCCCGACCAACGGCATTCCCGCCGTGCGCGGAACACGGCATTTGGCGTGACCCTGCGTAACGACAGAGAGTGGTTCCCGAGCGTAGCAATGTAACCGGCCCGAAATGAATCACCCTGCCTCCCAGCGCATTTCCTGAGATTAATTTCGGCGTCGCCCGGATTCCCCGCGGGGATCGAATGTGCCGCTTTTCACGATGCGCATCATTTATTTGCCAAGGGGGGCGGGGCGGTGTCTATGTTCATCGGCATGCACGGCCCACCGAGCCGCGCATCTACCGGGTGACACGCCAAGTCCTGCCCCCGCCCGGCGGACATCAATAAATCATTGGGCAGGAACGGGGGAACCAGGTTCCCGGGCGTCGCGCCTGAGTCATGGATGGTCGGACCACCGACCTCGGACCACCGCGTCGGACGCCCTCGGGGTGAAGCCGCGACAGCACCACAGCGGCCGGGCAATCCCAGCCCGAACCCGACAGCTCACCTCGTCGGCGTGGGGAAGGACATTTATGTCCCGCACTCGTCTGACCAACATCCGTCTCGCTCCGAAGCACGCACTCGTGCCCGTCCTGGCCGCCGCGGCCATCGGCGGAACCGTCGCCATCTCGCAGCCGGCCAGCGCGGCCACCGCCAACTGGGACGCCATTGCCCAGAAGGAGTCCGGCGGCAACTGGAGCATCAACACCGGCAACGGCTACGGCGGCGG
>JAMFSN010000188.1 GCA_026225295.1 Frankia alni | reverse complement strand
CGCAGTCCACGACGGTTTCCAGGGCGGGTCGCGGATGCCAGTCCAGCACCTTCTCGGCCTTGGCGGTCGAATGCCGATTGCGCCGGCCGAGCGAAGGCGTGATGGATCGCAGCGAGGGATCACGGAATCGGGCCGCCACCTTGACCATGAAGTCGGGCAACTGCCGGGTGGCGACCTTCACCCCATCCGCACCGAGCGAACCTTTCAGCGCGATGGCGATCTCGCGCATCCAGATGAAATTGCCGGTGGCCAGGAACCGCTCGCCCGCGGCGTCCGGTGAGGTCATCGCGCGCAGGTGCACGTCCACGAGATCACGGACATCGACCACTTCGAGGCCGATACGCGGCACCCCCGGCATGCTGCCCGACAGCATCCGAGCGATGATGCCGACCGAACCAGGGTTGGCGGTCGTCATGATCGGTCCGAACACCGCGCCCGGCAGCACCGTGACCAGCTCGGTCGTTCCCTGATAGCTGCGCATGAAGTCCCACGCCGCCCGCTCAGCGACCGTCTTCGACCGCCGGTACGGGATAATCGTCGGGTCGTCCGGGTCGGTCCACAGCGTCTCGTCGGTGATCCCGTCCTGGCCGTAGGAGGACGGGCTGGCCGCATTGGCGGCCGAGGTCATGACCACCCGGCGCACCCCAGACCCCGTCGCGGCCCGCAGTACCCGCAGCGCGCCGGCGCGGGCCGTATCGACGGCCAGCTCAGGATCGGCCGGGAACGAATCGCCGAACGGCGAGGCGACGTGGAGGACGAAGTCGACGCCGGAGACCGCGTCGTCCCAGCCGGCATCGCCGGTCAGATCGGCGACCGCGAACTCCAGCCGCCCATCCGTCCCGTCGAAGCCGGGCACCACGTTCGCGACCGCCTCAAGGACCTGCGCGCTTTTTGAGGCGGACCGGATCGTGGTCCGGACACGGTAGCCACGCTGCAGCAACTCAGCGATACACCAACCGCCGATGTAGCCGGTGCCGCCGGTGACCAGTACGAGCTCGCTCATCAGGGTCCCTGTGCCAGAATGGTGCCGAATGGATTCGGAAGGGCTTCCGTTTAGTCGTACCACCGTACCGGAGGCCATTCCGTTTCGGCAACCGGCTGACGGGCGATCGACCCGGGGAGCAAACGGAGGTGTTGTGGCCGGGCCCAGATCCGACGCCCAGCGCAACCGGACCCGGATCCTGGACGTTGCCCGGGACGCCCTCGGCGGCGGCGAGGGTGCGTCCATGACCCGGATCGCCCACCTCGCCGGGATCGGGGTCGGCACCTTGTACCGGCACTTCCCGACCCGGGAGGCGTTGATCCTCGAGCTCTACGGACACGACATCCAGGCCGTGATCGACCTGGCTCCGGCGCTGCTCGAGCAGCATCCGCCGCTCGTGGCGCTGCGCGCGTGGCTGGACGAGGTTGCTCGCTACGGCCGGCTGAAACAGGGTGCCGCCGAAGTCATCCACGCGGCGACCGACAACGGGCTCAACGACCCCAGCTACGCCCCGTTTGTCGACGCCATTCGGGTTCTCCTGGAGGCCGGAGCGGCCAGCGGCGAGCTGAAGACCTCCCTCGATCCCGAGGATGTCCTCCTACAGCTGAGCGTCCTGTGGCGCATCCCGCCGCAGGGAGACGTCGCCGACCGGACCGAACGCCTCTTGACGCTCATCGTCGACGGGCTGCTGGCCCGCTCGGGCGACGCGACCCCGTAGCTGGGCCGGCGGTATCCGGTCTGGTCTCGGTCGCGACCCTATGTCGTCTCACTCTTGAGGTCGTCTCACGCCTGACGAGCCTGACCCGAATCCGCCCGGGGGACGGCCTTTTTTTCGCGGTGCTCACTCGTCCTGTCGACCTACGGGCACCTCAGGCTCGAGTCCGCGGACCGCACGCGCCGGGCGATCGACGCGCTCTGCGACGGGGGGACGGCCGCGCCCGGGAAGGCTCAGGCCGCTGCGACAGCTTCGCTGTAAGGCCGGATCGCGACCGCGTCGGCGGCCAGCATCTCCCGGAACAGATCATCCAGCCGACGGGCCACGGGACCGTCCAGCCACGTCATCCCGCACGACGGGCACTCCTCGATCGGGATGTCCGTCACTACGGCGACGCGCCCGTCGCGCTGCACCACCTTCGGCTTCCGCCCGAGGCGGATCTCACCGTTACCGCACGCGTCGCAGCGCACTACCGCCTCCTCCGGAAGTCGTACGACCACTCGGCCGGCCAAGGCTCGTACACGGTAACCAGTGTCTCGCGGCGACGGGACTCGTCAACAGCGATCACCACACGCAGCGGTCGTACCCACTCGATCAACAAGACCAGCTCCTTGACGACGAAGAGGCCGGCCGGCGCTTCCTCGATGACCTCGCCCGACGCGAGAAGTCGTTCGAACTCGCCAAGGGCGATATCGATGATCTCCATCTTGTCGAACACGCGCGCCGAGTAGCGGTACTCGAAGCGCCGTACGTACGGCCTGGAGACCGGCTGGTATCGGCCGTCGGGCACAGCGCCTCCGGTGGACGACAGGTGCAGAGTGATTGCCCGGTGACCGTAAACCGGCACCGTTCCTACCCGACCGTCCCTGGGTCCCCATCGTCGACCTGTCGCCCGCCGTGGCGGCGCGGACCCGCCGCGACGTGGCGACGTTCGGCGAGACCTACGCCCGGATCCACGTCATCAACTGCGCCCGGTCCCTCGACGACGCACTGACGGCCGGCGACCTGGTCGAGGGCGGGAT
>JAMFSN010000187.1 GCA_026225295.1 Frankia alni | reverse complement strand
TCAGTCCAGTCCCAGCTCAGTCCAGTCCCAGGGAGAACGCGGCCTCGAGGTCGTGGCGGGAGTAGGCCCGGAACGCGACGTGGGTCTCGGTGTGCGCGACCCCCGGCACCTTGTTGATCTTTCCCGGAATCACCTCGGCGAGGTCGTCGTGCGCGCGCACCCGCACGATCGCGATCAGGTCGTGGTCGCCGGTCACCGAGTAGACCTCGCTCACCTCGGCCAGCTCGGCGAGCGCCTCGGCGGTTTCGGCGATGCGGTCGACGGCGGTCCGGACCAGCACGACGGCGGTGATCACATCCGACTCCCCCCCGGCCCTCAGGCCGAGTCGATGCGCAGGGCCAGTTCGCGGGCCGCCGAACTCGGCGTCGGATCGATGCCCAGCGCGATCCCCAGGTACACGCTCGCATAGTCCAGCAGGCCGGTCAGGGACGCGAACCGCTCCAGCGGGCTGGTGCCCTCGGGCCGCAGCTCGGTGACACCCACGCCGCGCTCGGCGGCGACGTCCCGGACGGCATTGGCGCGTCGGGCGACCGGCGGCTGCTCGACCGCCGGGTCGCGCAGCAGCACCAACTTCAGCCGGGTCGCGTCGGGCCTTTCGGTCCGGTCCCGGAAGAAATCGTCGGGATCGGGCCCGCCGCCGGTCCCGGCCCGGGCCCCGAACACCCCGTCGAACGTGGCCAGCTGGTCGAACCCGGCCTCGGGGAGCAGCCCGGCGATGGCCGGATACTTGGCGTTGCGGGCCAACTGGCCGGCCGCGCGGATGGCCGCGACCCCCATCGGCGGCGAGGTCCCCCAGACCATCGGCAGCGCGCCGGCCAGTTCCAGGGCCAGCGTCTTGGCCGGGTTGACGAAGGCTTCGCTCGAGGGCCGGCAGCGGGTCGCGACCTCCTCCAACCGCGCGGCCGTCGCTTCCACGACCTCGGGGGGCAGGTGTAGCAGGCCCAGTTCCCGGCCGGCGAGCAGCAGCGGGAGCGACAGCGCCCACAGGCTGGCCCGGGCCGGTCGACCGTCCGGCGGGATGGGGACGAACGTCGCCCGGTTACTCTCGGCCAGGAAGGCCAGCGGTGAGTCCGGAGCTCCGACCGCCATCAGGCGGGCCCCGCGGCGGGCCGCGTCGTCGAGGCCCGACAGCGGCTCCTCGTCCGTCCCCGACGACGACACGGCGATGACCAGGTCGGCGACACCGACCCAGCCGGGCAACCCGTAACCCTGGTGCCCGACGATCGGAACCGGAGCGGACGTCCCGGCGATCGCGGTCAACACGTCGCCGGCCGCTCCCGAGCCCCCGACCCCGAGCACGACGACCGCCCGCGGGCGACCGTCGAGCGCGACCCCGGCCAGCCCGGCCTCGGCGGTCCGGGCGGCGGCCTCCCGCACCTGGCGCCCGGCCGTGGCGACCTGCGGCAACAGTTCGCCCGGGTCGGCGGCGGTGATCGCGGCCGGGTCGTCGAGGATCAGCTCGTCGAGGTGGGTGCTCATCGACGGGTGGTCGTCCGGAGCCCGGGCGGGTTGCGGATCAGGACACCGGGGCGTGCTCGTCCGCCGGAGCGTCGAACGGACGGGCCTCGTCGAGCAGCATGACAGGGATGCCGTCGCGGACCGGGAACGCCAGGTTGCAGGAGGTGCAGACCAGAACCGGCTCGCCGAGCTGGGTGTCCTGGCGCAGAGGGGCGTGCTCCGGGCACGGGCAGGCAAGAATTTCCAGCAGGGACGGGTCGAGCATCATGACGGTGTTTCCCCTCCGGCACGTACGCGAGCGAGGATCTCGTCACGAACGCGCTCCATGGTGGCGTCGTCGGGCGCCTCGACGTTGAGGCGCAGCAGCGGCTCGGTGTTGGACGGTCGCAGATTGAACCACGTCCCGTCGCCCAGATCGACAGTAAGCCCGTCGAGGCGGTCGACGCTCGCGGCGGCCCCGGCGTAGGCGGCCTCGATCTCCACCATGGTGGCATGGGCGTCGGCCACCTCCGAGTTGACCTCCCCCGAAAGGCTGTACCGGGAGAACGCGGCGAACAGCCCGGAGGCCGGGCCGTCCTGCTCGCCGACCGCCGCCAGCACGTGCAGCGCGGCCAGCATTCCCGAGTCGGCCCGCCAGAAGTCCCGGAAGTAGAAGTGCCCGGAGTGCTCGCCCCCGAAGACGGCGCCGGTCCGGGCCATCTCGGCCTTGATGAAGGAGTGACCGACGCGCGTGCGCACCGGAGTGCCGCCCAGTTCCCGGACCAGGTCCGGGACGCCACGGCTGACGATCACATTGTGGATCACGGTGGCGCCCGGCTCCCGGGCCAGTTCGCGGCTGGCCACCAGCGCGGTGATCGTCGACGGCGAGACGATGTCGCCGCGCTCATCGACGACGAAGCAACGGTCGGCGTCGCCGTCGAACGCGAGGCCCAGGTCCGCCCCGGCGGCCAGCACGGCCTTGCGCAGGTCGGCCAGGTTGGCCGGCTCGATCGGGTTCGCCTCGTGGTTCGGGAACGAGCCGTCGAGCTCGAAATACATCGGGATGATCGTGAGCCCGGGCTCTTCGCCGAGCACGGCCGGCACGGTCAGCCCGCCCATGCCGTTGCCCGCGTCGACCACGATGGTCAGCGGTCGGCCGCCGGCCAGGCTCACCAGCTCGTGCAGGTACTGCGCGTAGGCGCTGAGCAGGTCGCGCCGCGACACGGTTCCGGGCGTGACCCCGGCCGGGACTTCAACGCCCTGCTGGGCGAGATCCCGGATCTCCCGCAGCCCGGTGTCCTGCCCGATCGGGGCCGCGCCGGCCCGGCACAGCTTGATCCCGTTGTACTTGGCGGGGTTGTGCGAAGCGGTGAACATCGCGCCCGGGACGTCGAGCGAACCGGCGGCGAAGTAGAGCAGGTCGGTCGAGCCGAGCCCGGCCTCGATGACGTTCGCGCCCTGCTCGGTCGCGCCGGCGGCGAAGGCCGCGGCCAGCGGGATGCTCGACTCGCGCATGTCGTGGGCGGTGACGATCTCGGTGGCCCCGAGCAGGCGGATGAACGCGCCGCCGAGCGCCCGGGCCGCTTCCTCGTCCAGCTCGGACGGCACGACGCCGCGGACGTCGTAGGCCTTTACGATCTTGGACAGATCATGCACCCGGATACCCCCTTCCACGATCCGACCCCCCCGGCCGGCGTGTTGGGAATCGACCCTACCGTGATGGTCAGGATGATCCGGGCAGCACGCGCAGGTGACCCCGGCGGCCGGTCGGCCCGGCGGGTCCACCCGGACCGCCGGGCGGATCCGGCGCGGGCCGGGCCGCTTCGCGCACCGCGTCGGCCAGCGCCTCCAGGTCGTCCGAGCTGTGATTGGGCCCCTGCTCGCCTTCGACCCGGACCACGGCCCAGCCGAGCGGGACGGTGAGCCGGTCGGCGTGCGGCCCACACAGGTCGTAGGAGTGGGGCTCGACGAACGGCGCGAGCGGCCCCAGCACGGCGGTCGACTCGGCGTAGGCGTAAGTGAGCGTCGCCACCGCAGGCGCGGAGCACGCCGAGCGGGAGCAGCGCCGAGGCTTCACCTTCCGGACGGTAGCCCCCACAACGGTCGGCGGCCACCACCGGCCACCCCGTGTCGTCGGGGCGGCGCCACCCGAGCCAAAAGTGTCACCGTCCGTACGGCCTAACGGTTTTCTTGTATGCGCAGCGTGGTCTCGAGGTCGTTGTCCGCCAGTGGCCCGGGGGCCCGGGCCGCCGGGCCTCTAGGCTGGTGGGATGGCGGCTGGTGGGGCGGGTGACGCGCAGACGGCCAGCAGTCGGCGGGTCCGGCGCCGGCGCGACCGACGCGGCCGCGGGCTGCGGGGACTGCTCGTCACCTCGGACGTACCGATCCGGCGCAGCCGGGCGGAGCGCTTCGACGATCTCGTGCTCGACGCGGTCGAACATCTCGAGCAGCGCTGGTCCGAACAGCTGTCCGACGTCGAGTTCGCCGTCGAGGACGTGCCGGTGCTGCCGCCCGCGGGCCAGACCGGGGCGGATGCGGACACCGACCTCGACCCGGTGCCGCTGACCCGGTACATCCCGGCCACCGGGAGCGGGCGCGCGGCGGTACCGGCCCGCATCGTCGTCTACCGCCGGCCGCTGGAGGCCCGCGCCCTCGACCGGGAGGATCTCGCCGAACTGGTCCTCGACGTGATCGTGCACGAGGTCGCGGACATGCTGGGCGTCGAGCCGGAGATCATCGACCCGGAAGGCCACGGCTTCGGCGACGAAGACGAGGAATGACCGCCTTCCGGACCAGTTAGCGCTGGGCGGCCGCGCGGGGGTCGTCGAGCACCGTCACCCCACGGACGGCGTCGACGGCCGGGGGTAGGACGAGGGCCGCACCCGGCCCGGCGCCCGTCGCTCCGGCCCGCCGCAGGATCTGCGCCACCGCGCCGCCAGCGGCGCCGCCGGTCCCGGCGCCGGTGATCGTGAGTGTTCCGCCGCGGTAGCGCGGAGGCAGCCCGATCGTCACCGTGCGCCCGGCCGGGAGCGCCACCGCCGCCCCGGTGTCGAGCCGGGCCCGGCCCCCACCGGACCCGGTCGCGATCACCACCTCGCCCGCGTTGCCGGCCGGCAGTCCCGGGACCGCCACGACCGTCGTCGAGGACGGCTGGGCCCCGGCCGGCGGGGGGACCGGCGCGAGCCAGGTCCGGGCCGGCGCCGTCCCGTTCGCGCTGGTCGTATTCGAGCTGGTCAGACCAAGCGCGGCCAGCACCGGGGCGCCGGCCGTGACCGTGGCGAGCACCGAGCCGTCGGCGGCCGGGGCCCGGCCGAGATCGAGCCGGGTCACGGTGCCCGCCGCCACCGCGACCGCGGCCAGCCCGACCGGGCTGTACCGGGAGCCGGCGCCCACCTGCTCGACGCGGACCATCGCGTCCCCGGTCGGCGCCGCGATGACCAGCACCCGACGACCCGGTCCGGCCGCTTCGCCGGGGATCAGCACGGTGCGGGACGGGGCCGCGCTGGGTGGCACGGCCGCCACGTTGCGCCCCGGGCCCGGCACCGAGTCCCGGTCCAGGAGGCTGGTCGCCAGACGCCCCTCGCGCACGGTCACCCGCACCGCGGTGGCCGTCGCCTCGGGGGCGAGCGCGGCGAGCCGCACCGTGACGGTGGATCCGGCCGGGACCCCGACCCCCGGATCGACCATCCCCATCGGATCGCCGGTCGCGCTGTCGCCGCCCAGGTCGGCGCCGGTCGCGCTGTCGCCGGCCGCGCCCGTCTCGTTGTCGCCGGCCGCGCCCGCGCCGGTGACCACCGCGATGTCGGCCCGGGCCGGCCCCGGCCCGGGGTTGGTGAGCGTGAGCAACGGGTCCGCGCCGGCGCCGGTCCCCGGGCCGGCGAACCAGGTGGTGGCCGCGGGTGCGACGCACAGCGCCCGGCTGGCGGCCCGCGCGGTCCCGGTGCCGGTCGCGGTGACCGTCGTCGTGATTCCGCCCGCTCCCGGACCGCTGGCGGTGACGGTGTCCACCCCGGTCCGGCCGACCGGGGCCCGGGTCACGGACCCGGCCGGGGCCGGGCCGGCCGTGGCGAGGGCGACCCGGACCGCGCGCCCGGACCCGGCCCTGGACCCGGTGTAGCCGGCCAGCAGGTTCGGGCAGACCACCGACGTCATCGCGACCGGCACCGCCGGGGCCGGGCCGGCGCCGCCGACCGGCGCCGGAGCGCGGGTCGCGGCGAGGGCACCCGCGCCGCCCAGCGCGACCACGCCGATCACGGCCGACCCCAGTCGTAGGGCCCGCCTCATCCCGTCCGCCGGCGGATCCGCTGAGCACCGTTCGACGCGACGCCCACGGCCAGCAGGACCGCTACCGCCTGGGCGCCCAGGACGATCCGCCGCGGGCCGTCGTCGTACCGGACCAGCACCCGGCCGCCGGCGGCCGGCAACGCGAAGGCCGGCCCGAATCCGGATCCCGGGCGGGCCGGCAGCCGACGCCCGTCGAGCGTCGCCCGCCACGCCCGGTCGACCGGCTCGGCCAGGACCAGCGCCCGGCCGTTGCCCCCGGCCGGGACCTGCCCGTCCGCCCCGACCGGCCGCGCGGTGGCGCCGTCGACGACCGACAGCCGGGCCCCACCGCCGGCCCCGCCGTCGGCTCCGGGGCCGCCCGCGGCCGGCCGCCAGACCAGGAACCCGGTTCCGACCTGGGCCCGGACCAGTCCGGGGGTCGCGTCGAGCGCGGCGACGACCGCCCCGCCGGCGCCGGACGCCGGGACGGCCACCGCGCCCACCCCGAGCGGCACCAGGCGGGCGGTCGCGGCCGGGTCCCCGGCCCCGGTGACCAGCGCCGTCACGGTGGCGGAGGTGAAGGCCCGGGCGGCGGCCGGCACCCGGGCGTCCAGATCGCCCAGCCGGGGACCGAGCGACCCGACCAGGCTGTACCGGACCGGCGCGGACCCGGTCAGGACGAGCACCCGACCTCCGTCCGGACCGGCCAGCGCCCCCCACGGCGCCGAACCGGCCCCGGACGAGGCGGACGCGGGCGACCCGGGCGCGACCACGGCGACGACCGCGAGCACCACCGGGGCGCCGAGGGTCACGGCCGCGAGGGCCGCCGCGGCCGGCTGGCGCCACGAAAACGCGTGGTTACCGAGATCGAGCCGGGCCCCCCGGGTGGCGACCATGGCCGCCCCGAGCAGCCCGAGGGCGGCCAGCGCGAGGTCCGGCGCGATGCTGCCCCGCACGCCGGCGATGCCCCGGGCCGAGCCGGCGGCCGCTCCGGCGGCGATGAGCGCCACCGCCCAGCCGGCCCACGCGGCGGGCGCCACCCGGGGCCGGGTCAGGCCGACGAGCGCCGCCAGCCCCACGACGCCGGCCCCGGCCGCGGCGGCCAGCGCCACCGGCCGGGACCCGGCCGCCACCAGCGGGCCGGTGACCGGTGCGGCGGCCAGGGTGCCGTACCCCCGCACGAGCAGGCCGGGCTGGCGACCGGCGTCGGCCGCAAAGGTCCACAGCATCGCCGCGGCGGCCCCGAACACCGCGAACACCCACGCCAGTCGGTGAACCAACCGGGCCGGCCGGCGGGTCAGGGCGGCCCCGCCGAGCAGGACGAGGGCCAAGGGGATCGCGAGCGGCGGCGAACAGGCCGCCACCGCGGCCGCCCCGAGCGCGACCCGGGCCACCGCCGCCGCCCGAACCCGGCGCGGAACCGCGCCGCTCGCGCGGACGGCGGCCGCGAGGGTCAGCGGCAGCACCACCATCGCGAGGACGACATCGAACCGTCCCGCGGCGACGGTTCCGGTGACCACCGGGACCAGCCCGTACGCCCCGGCCCCGGCGAGCCGGACCGGCCGGCGGACCGCCGGCCGGATCGAGCCGGCCGCCCACCACGCCGCCAGCCCGGCCAGGACCGGACCGCCGGCCAGCACCAGGTCGAGGGCCAGCCACGGCTTCCCCCCGCACAGCGTCGACAGGACGGCCAGCGCGGGGGTCCAGCCGGGCGCCGGGCCCGGGCCACCGAGGCCCGCGCTGGCGCCCCCTGACCAGCCGGACGCGAGGGCCGACCACACAGCGGTCGCGCCGCCCGGCGCGGGCAGCAGTCGCGCGGCGACCCCGGTCGAGCCGAACCCGCCGCCGGCCCGCGCGGTGGCCAGACCGACCACGGCCAGAACGCCGCCCAGCGCCATCCACGTCCGGTCGGGCCGCCGGACCTCGACCGGGCGCACTTCGACCGCGGGCCCGCCGGCCGCCTCCCGACCAGCCGCCTCCCGACTCGGCAGGTCCCGGGCGGCCGGGTCCCGGGCGGCCGGGTCCCGACCGAGCGGGGCCCGCTGGGCCGGGATCAGCGCGTGGGTCCGCCGGACCACCCGGTGCGGGACGGGGCGCCCGGCCCGGGACCCGGCGCGCCGGGTCCGCCGACCCCGCGCGAGCAACCGGACGCTCGCGAACACCGCGGCGGTGGCGAGGAGTTCGTCGGCCGCGTCGGCCGGCCGGAGCCGGGCCAGCCGGACGGCGGTCCGACCCAGGCCGACCAGCGCCAGGTGGACGGCGATCAGCGGCAGCCAACCGGCCGGCGCGTTGGCCAGCCGCACGAACAACGCGGCCTGCCGGTGGGTCCGCCGGGCGACTCGCGGGGTCCGGATCCCGCGGCGGCCGGTGGCCCCGGCCCGCCGGTGGGTCACGACCGCCATCGGCACGACCACCACCCGCAGCCCGGACCGCCCGGCCCGCCAGCCGAAATCCACGTCCTCGGCGGCGGCCAGGTCGACCGACAGGCCACCGAGCCGGGTCCAGGCACCCGATCGCACGAGCAGGCCGGCGGTGGAGACGGCCGGGACGTCCCGCGGACCGTCGTGCTGTCCGTGGTCGTGCTCGTCGGGCGCGAGACCGGTCACCCGGCGGGCGGTGCGGTCGAGGGCGACCCCGACCTCCCGCACGATTCCCGGGGCCGACCAGTCGTGGATCTTCGGGCCGAGCACCGCCGCGCTGGGGTCGGTGGCGGCGTACAGCAAGAGGTGCCGGAGGGCGTCCGGCCGGGGCGCCGCATCGTCGTGCAGCAGCCAGACGAACCCGTCCGGAGGGGGTCCGCCGACGGCGGCGAGCCCGCTGGCGACCGCCGCGGCGAACGAGGTGCCCCGGGCCAGCCCCACCAGCCGGGCGGCCCCCAGGGCCCGGACGCACAGCAGACCGCTCCCGTCGACGCTGCCGACGTCGACGGCGACGATCCGGTCCGGGGCCCGCTCCTGGGAAGAAAGCGCGGCCAGCGCGGCGGGCAGCCATTCCATCCCGTCGCAGACGACCAGGACGGCCGTCACGGACCCGGCGACCGGGGTCGGTTCCGGGTCCCGGCGGTCCCGGCCCGGGTCGGCCCCGACCGCGACCAGATCCGCCATCTCGCGGTCGGTGTGGTTGCTCAGCCGGCCCGGCGGCGGTACCGGCGGCGCTCGCGCTCCGACATCCCGCCCCAGATACCGAACCGCTCGTCGTTGGCCAGCGCGTACTCGAGGCACTCGGCCCGGACTTCACAGCCCAGGCAGATCCGCTTGGCCTCGCGGGTCGAACCGCCCTTCTCCGGGAAGAACGCCTCCGGGTCGGTTTGGGCGCACAGCGCCCGCTCCTGCCACTCGGGCGGCTCCCCGAAGACGTCGCCGAGCCCGACGTCGATCACGGCCGCGTCCGGACCGGCGAAGACCGAGATCGGACGAGCCGACCCCGGATCGTCGATCGGATCCGGCCGGTCGCTCGCCCGCGGGCTCACGTCGTTGTCGAATCGCGCGCTGTCAACCAGCTCAGCAACCACGTCGACACCCGCGTCGGTGTTTTCCATGTGGACTCCTCCAGACCCGTCGCGGTGCGTCAGCTGACCCCCCCGGGCGCCGACGCACTGGTGGCTGGTGTCCATACCGTGCGACAGGCGCACTAGCGCACCTGTCGCTCCGGCCGGGGGAATGACACGCCGGTAATTACACGTCCCGGAGACGGTCACGTCAAGCCCACCACCGTCGCGATATCTACTTTCTGCAACCGAACAATAGCGGAGCGTAGTAGAGAAGCGCCTTGAGGGGTACCCCGAAGGTCGTTTGTGGTATTGCCGGTGTCCGGACGAAACTGTCGATCAGGTCAGGAGCGGCAGTACCGTACGGCCGCGGCCGGCAATGTCCGGATCGCGCCGGGCGGCTTGGTGACGCTCCGCACTCACTGGCCCATAAGTGGTGGTCCGCTGACGGGCCGGCCGGTTCATCGCCGCGGCCAGGTCCTCCAGGTCGGCGATGGACTTGCGCGAGCCGTGAGCCGATCCGGCCATCCGGCTGATCGTCTCCTCCATCAGGGTCCCACCCAGGTCGTTGCAGCCGGCGCGGAGCACGGCGTGGCACCCCTCGACCCCCAACTTCACCCACGAGCACTGGATGTTGTCGATCGATCCGTGCAGCAGCAGGCGGGCCAGCGCGTGGACGGCCAGATTCTCCTGCGCGGTCGGCCCCGGGCGGGCCACCCCGGCCAGATAGATCGGCGAACTGGAGTGCACGAACGGCAGGGCCACGAATTCGGTGAAACCGCCGGTCTGATCCTGGATGGAGCGCAGCAACCGCAGGTGGGCGACCCAGTGGGCCGGGGTGTCGACGTGGCCGTACATCATCGTGGCGGACGACCGCAGACCCACCTGGTGGGCGGTGGTGATGACCTCGACCCAGGACGCGGTGGGCAGCTTGCCCTTGGTCAGCACCCACCGGACGTCGTCGTCGAGGATCTCCGCCGCGGTGCCCGGAATCGTGTCGACGCCGGCTTCCCGCGCCGCCACCAGCCAGTCGCGGATCGAGAGCCCCGTGCGGGTCGCGCCGTTGAGGACCTCCATCGGCGAGTAGGCGTGCAGGTGCAGGTCGGGGACCCGACTCTTGATCTCCCGGGCCAGGTCGAAGTACGCGGTGCCGGGCAGGTCGGGGTGGATGCCACCCTGCATGCAGACCTCGGTCGCGCCCACCGCCCAAGCCTCCTGGGCCCGGGCCCCGACCTCCTCCATCGACAGGGTGTAGGCGTCGGCGTCCCCCCGGCGCTGCGCGAACGCGCAGAACCGGCAGCCGGTGTAGCAGACGTTGGTGAAGTTGATGTTGCGGTTGACGACGTAGGTGACGTCGTCGCCGACCACGTCGGCCCGCAGGTCGTCGGCCAGGTCGCACAGGGCGTCCAGCGCGTCGCCGGTCGCGCCGAACAGGGCCAGCGCCTGGGCGTCGGTCAGGCGGGCCGGGTCGTCGGCCGCGCGGCGCAACGCCCCCGCCACCTCGGTCGGAATCCGCTCGGGGGTACTCCTCGGGGCGGCGCGGGTCCCGGTGCCGACCGTCCCGTCGACCCCGGTGCCGGCGGCCGCGACCTCTTCGCGCAACGCGCCCCAGTCGCCGTACACCGTGTCGAAGTCGACCCGCCGGTCCGTGGTCCGGCCCGTCTCGTCAATGGCGGTGTGCAGGTCGGTGCGACCCGTGTTGTCCAGGCCCAGGCCGCCGTCGGGCTCCTGCCAGGGCCGCCCGGCCGCCCGGGCGTCCGGGTCGGCCAGGCCGTCCGGGCCGGCCAGGGCCCGGACGTGGGCGGTCAGGCGCGGGTCGAGCCAGGGTTCGTCCAGATAGGGCGGGTAGGCGGTGAGCCGCTCCCGCAGGGTGAAGCCGGCCGCGGCGCTGGCCGCCGCGAGCGCGTCCACCGCCGGCCAGGGGCGTTCCGGGTTCACGTGGTCGGGCGTCACCGGGGAGACACCCCCCCAGTCGTCGATCCCGGCCCCCAGCAGCAGCGCGCATTCCTCGGCGTCGACCAGGTTGGGCGGCGCCTGGATCCGCATCGCCGGTCCGAGCACCAGCCGGGTGACCGCGATCGCGGCGGCCAGTTCCTCGGCGCCGACGTCGGGCTCGCCCCGCATCGCGGTGTCGTCCTTGGCCCGGAAGTTCTGGACGATCACTTCCTGGATGGACCCGTAGCGACGGGCGATCGAGCGGATCGCGAAAACCGTCTCGGCCCGCTCCAACGCCGTCTCGCCGATCCCGAGCAGCAGTCCGGTGGTGAACGGCACGGACAGCCGGCCGGCGTCGGTGAGGACCCGCAGCCGGACCGCCGGCTCCTTGTCCGGCGAACCGTGGTGGGGACCGGACGGCTCGGACCACAGCCGGGTCGCGGTCGTCTCCAGCATCATGCCCATCGACGGGGCGACCGGCTTCAACCGCGCGAAGTCCTGCCAGCTCAGGACGCCCGGGTTGAGGTGGGGCAGCAGGCCGGTCTCCTCCAGCACGGCGATCGCCATGGCCCGCACGTAGCCGAGCGTCGAGTCGTAGCCGTGGGCGTCCAGCCACTCCCGGGCGGCCGGCCACCGTTCCTCCGGCTGGTCACCGAGCGTGAACAGCGCCTCCTTGCAACCGGCGGCCGCCCCGGCCCGGGCGATCTCCAGCACCTCGTCCGGCGAGAGGAAGGCGGCCGGCAGCCGGTGCGGCACGGTGGCGAACGTGCAGTAGTGGCACCGGTCCCGGCACAGCCGGGTGAGCGGGATGAACACTTTGCGGGAGTACGTCACCACGCCGGGGCGGCCCGCCGCCCGCAGCCCGGCGTCCCGGACCCGCGCGGCCGAGGCGGAGAGATCCACGAGGTCGTCACCGCGCGCGCCGAACAGGACCGACGCCTCGGTCTCGTCGAGGGTGGCCCCGTCCCGGGCCCGACGCAGGGCCCGTCGTAGGGCGTTCGACGTGCTCACTGGTCTCCTCGGCGCACTGCTCGGCTCGGCGCACTGCTGGGCGTGGGGACGGACATGGGGCCCTCCAGCGGGGATCGGGAGTCCGGGATGACACCGCCGCGTCCATCCGACAGCGCTCTCAATGCTCCGTCAAGAGATGCGGGCGTCCCGTGACCGGGAGGGGCCCGCCCGGCTAACCTGGGCGGGTGCCCCGCAACCGCCAGGAGGTCCCCCGCGAGCAGCGGATCGAAGCGCTGCTCCTCGTGGCGGAGGAACAGTTCCTGGCGCGCGGCTTCGCGGCCACCTCGGTCGCTGAGATCGCCCGCGCCGCCGGCATCGAGCCCGGCTCGGTCTACTGGTACTTCCGGTCCAAGGACGACGCGTTCGCGGCGGTCCTCAACCGCCTGCTCGACGGCGAGACGGCCCGCATCGGCGCGTTGCGGGGCCTGGCCGCGACGAAGCTGTTCACCGCCCTGGATTCGGTCGAGCAGCGCCGCACGCTGCATCCCTGCGTCGCCGAACGGGCGCCGCACTCCCCCGCGGTGCTCGCCTACCACGAGCGGCTGCACGCCTGGCTGCGCGACCTGGCCGCCGACACGGTGGTCGATCTCGTGCCCGCCTACGACCGGGAGATGGCCGCCGAGGCGGTGGTCGCCGCGATCGAGGGCGCGCTGGCCAACCCGGTCCCGGTCCGCCCGGCCAGCGCCCTGGTCCGGTACCTGCTGTCCGCGCTGGCCGGTACGCCGGTGACGACGTGAAGATCGCCGCCCTGGCCGGTGGGATCGGCGCCGCCCGGTTCCTGGTCGGCCTGCGGGCGGCCGTTCCCGAGGCCGAGGTGACGGTCATCGGCAACACCGGCGACGACATCTCCCTGCACGGCCTGCGCGTGTGCCCGGATCTCGACACCGTGATGTACACCCTGGGCGGCGGCATCTCGGCCGCGCGCGGCTGGGGCCGCGAGGACGAGACGTTCGCCGTGCAGGACGAGCTGGCCGCCTACGGGGTGGGCCCCGCGTGGTTCGGGCTCGGGGACCGCGACCTGGCCACCCACCTGGTCCGCACGGAGATGCTGGCCGCCGGGTACGCCCTGTCGGCGGTCACCGCCGCCCTGTGCGAGCGGTGGAAGCCCGGCGTCACGCTGCTGCCGATGAGCGACGACCGGGTCGAGACCCACGTGGTGCTCGCGGGCGACGACCGGCGGGCCATCCACTTCCAGGAGTGGTGGCTGCGGCTGCACGCCGGGTCACCCGCGGAGTCGATCATCCCGGTCGGCGCCGAGGACGCGAAGCCCGCGCCCGGGGTGCTCGAGGCGATCGCCGCCGCCGACGTGGTTCTGTTCCCCCCGTCCAACCCGGTGGTCTCCATCGGAACGATCCTCGCGGTACCCGGCATCGCCGACGCGGTGCGCACCGGGGGCGCACCGGTCGTCGGCGTCTCGCCGATCATCGGGGGCGCCCCGGTGCGGGGCATGGCCGACGCCTGCCTGACCGCGATCGGCGTCGAAACGACCGCGGCGGCGGTGGCCGCCCACTACGGCGCGCGCGCGGCGGGCGGCCTGCTCGACGGGTGGCTCGTCGACACCGCCGACGCCGATACCGCCGCCGCGGCGCCCGGGGGCGTGACCGTCGTGGCGCGACCGCTGTTCATGACCGACGTCACCGCCACGGCCGCGATCGCCCGGGCCGCGCTGGAGCTCGCCGGTGTCTGACCGGACCACCCCCCCGGCCCGGTTGGAAGTCTTCGGGGTCGTCGGGATCGGCGAGGTGCGACCGGGCACCGACCTGGCCGCAGTGATCGCCGAGACGCTGAACGAGCCGCTCGTGGACGGCGACGTGGTCGTCGTCACCTCGAAGATCGTCTCCAAGGCGGAGGGTCGACTGATCCACGTCGAGGGGGACCGGGAGGCGGTCCGGCAGGCGGCTATCGACGCCGAGACGACCCGGGTCGTGGCGAGCCGCGGACCCACCCGCATTGTCGAGACGCGCCACGGCTTTGTCCTGGCCAGCGCCGGAGTCGACGCCTCGAACGTCGATGCCGACGAGATCGCGCTGCTGCCGGTCGATCCGGACGCCAGCGCGCGGTCGCTGCGGGCCGCCCTGCGGGTCCTGACCGGCGCGGATGTCGCCGTCATCATCAGCGACACGGCGGGCCGCCCATGGCGGATCGGTCTCACCGACCTGGCGATCGGGGTGGCCGGAATGGCTGCGTTGCGCAGTCACATCGGCGACGTCGACAGCTACGGCAACGAGCTGGGGATGACCGAGGTAGCCGACGCCGACGAGCTGGCCGCCGCCGGTGAACTGGTGAAAGGCAAGCTGGGCGCGGTACCGGTGGCCGTGGTCCGCGGGTTCGCGGTGCTGCCCGACGACGGGCGCGGAGTGACCCCTCTGGTCCGCCCGGCCGCTGAGGACCTGTTCCGCCTCGGTACCGCCGAAGCCCGGCGCGACGCGGTCACCGCTCGCCGGACGGTGCGCGACTTTGCCGACAAGCCGGTCCCGCCCGACTCGATCGAGCGGGCGGTCGCGGTGGCGGTGACCGCCCCGGCCCCGCACCACACCACCCCGTGGCGGTTCGTGGTCGTCACGGCGGCCCGGGACCACCTGCTCGACGCGATGACGGACGCGTGGGCGGCCGACCTGCGCGCCGACGGGTTCGACGCCAGCGCGGTCGCGCGGCGGCTGCGACGCGGCGACGTCCTGCGGGGCGCGCCGGTGCTGGTCGTCCCGTGCCTGGTGGTGGACGGGTCGCATCCGTATCCCGATACCCGCCGGGCGGCCGCCGAAGACCGCATGTTCACCGTGGCCATGGGCGCCGGGGTGCAGAACTTCCTGATCGCGCTGGCCGCCGAGGACCTCGGCTCGTGCTGGGTCTCCTCGACCTTGTTCTGCGCCGACGTGGTCCGCACCGTCCTCGACCTGCCGTCGGACTGGCAGCCGATGGGCGCGGTCGGTGTCGGCTACCCGACCCACGAGCCCGCCGACCGGCCGCCCCGCGACGCCGCGTCGTTCCTGCTGCGCCGCTGAGTCGCCGACTCACAGCGGCCGGCAACCAGCCCGGGAGGCGGCGCGGGATGTGAACCCTGCGCCCCGTCCGCTGTTATCCGTGGTCGACGCGGTCCACGAAGGCCAGGAGCGCGGCCGAGAGTGCCTCGGGGGCTTCCTGCGCCACCAGATGGCCGACCCCCTCCAGTCGCACCGCGGTGACTTCGGCCGCGGCCACCTGACGGAAGGTCCGCCGAACTGGCCGCGCGCGGGTACGAGGACGTTCGGCCGGTGCATGACTTCGCCTTGCGCGCGATCTTGTCCGGCGCCGACAACGCTTCCGAGCTCGGCCGACGGATGCTGGTCACCAAACAGGCCGCCGCCAAGACGATCGCCGTCCTGGAGGAACGCGACTACGTGGCGCGCGAACCCGATGCAACCGACGGACGGCGGATGCGTCTGCAGGTCACCGACCATGGATTCGCGATGTTGCGGGAGGGTGAAGCGATCTTTGACGAACTGCGCGAGCGGTGGGAGCAACAGGTAGGGGTGGGACCTCTCCCGGAGATCGAGGAGACTCTTCAACAGCTCGTCGGGAACAGCGCCGTGCGGCTGGACGCGCCTGGATGGATGGCGCGGGACCTGGGGTCGTAGCGGCTGATGCCTACCGGCTGCCGCTCGGCTGGCCGGCCCGGTGGGTCAGGACCGGTCGGAGCTGAAGCGGACCGACCCGGCGGCCAGGACGGCGCCCGGGAAGACCCGCAGGCCGTCGCGCAGCTCGTTGCCCGGCTCCACGCGGGCCCCGTCCCCGATGACCACCCCGTCGAGGACGACCCCCTCGCCGATGATCGCGTCCCGCCCGATCACCGAGCCGGTCACCTGGGCCCGGGCCCCCACCGACGCCCCGTCGAACAGCACCGTGGCGTCCACCACCGCGCCCGGGCCGACCCGGGCGCCCGCGCCGACCGTCGTGCCGTTGCCCAGCTTGGCGTCCGCGGCCACGACCGCCCCCGGCAGCACCAGGGACTCCCCGACCGGTCCGGGCAGCGCCGACGACGGCATCCGCCCGGTCACCAGATCGGCCGAGCCCTGCACGAACGCGGCCGGCGTGCCCAGGTCCAGCCAGTAGGTGTTGTCGATGTAGCCGGCGACGTGGGCCCCGTCCGCGAGCAGCCCGGGGAACGTCTCCCGCTCCACCGACACCGGCCGGCCGGCCGGAATGGCTTCCAGCACCGACCGGCGGAAGACGTAGCAGCCGGCGTTGATGAGGTTCGTGGGCGGATCGGGCGTCTTTTCGAGAAACTCCAGCACCCGACCGTCCGGGGTGACCGGTACGACGCCGAACGCGCGCGGGTCCTCGACCTCGTGCAGATGCAACGTCACATCGGCGCCGGTGTCGGAGTGCCGCCGGATCAGTGCCCCGAGGTCCAGCCCGGACAACACATCCCCGTTGAAGATGACCACCGGGTCGTCCGCGCCGCAGCGCAGCCGGTCGGCGACGTTGCGGATGCCGCCTCCGGTGCCGAGCGGCTCCACCTCGGTGATGTATTCGAGCTCGATCCCGACCTCGGAACCGTCCCCGAAGTACTGCTCGAAGACCTCCGCCCGGTACGAGGTCGCGAGGATCACGTGATCGATCCCGGCGTCGCGGGCCCGAGCCAGCATATGGGCCGTCACCGGTACACCGGCCACCGGCAGCATGGGTTTGGGTGCTGACATCGTCAACGGTCGCAGTCGGGTGCCTTGTCCCCCGACCAGCATCACTGCGTCCATGACGGGACAGTCTCGCAGAGTCAGGACCGCCTGGTGTGGCGGACTCCGATCAGGGCGCGCGTCAGGGTGAAGAGTTCTCCAGGAGTTCAGCCGAGCGGGTCGCCGCCGCCCCGGCGCTGTCCTTCGCGAAGACCAACGCGACCACGAGCCGGGCCGCGAGCGCCGCCCCGAGCGCCCATCGCAGCGGCAACCAGGCCGGCCCCGCGTACCGCCGGCCCAGGTACCGGTACAGGCTGCGATGGTGGGCGATCACCATCCGCCGGGACGTGCGCTGGGTGGAATGGCCGCCCAGATGTTCCACCACGGCCGCCGGGACGTACACGTTCTGCCAACCGGCCACCCCGATCCGGCGATCGAGGTCGACGTCCTCCATGAACATGAAGTACGACTCGTCGAAGCCCCGGACGCCCTCGAAGGCGACCCGGCGGACCAGCTGACAGGAACCCGACAGCCAGCCGGTGATCTGCTCGTGCGGCGCGCCCCGCTCGTTGCGGTAGGAGGCCGTCCAGGGGTTGGTCGGCCAGCACCAGCCCAGCAGGGCGTGGCCGGTCCCCCGGCCCAGCGACGGCAGCGCCCGGGCCGACGGGTACAGCACGCCGCCCGGGTTGATGATGCCCGGTCCGAAGACCCCCGCGGACGGCCACCGGGCCTCGGCGTCGAGCAGCTCGTCAAGGGCCCCGGGCCGGAACGCGATGTCGGCGTTGGAGATCAGCAGCCACGGGGCGGCCGCCCCGGCCGCGCCCCGGTTGGCGGCGGCGCCGTAGCCCAGGTTGCTCCCGGTCCGCAGCAGGCGGGCCTCGGGCCGCTCACCGGCCGCCGCGGTGCCTTCGTCCAGCTTCGGCGAGTTGTCGGCGATGACCACCTCGTAGGGCCGACTGGTCGCCTTGGCCAGGGTGTCGAGAAACGTCCCGATCACCTCACCGGAGTGGTAGGTGACCACCACCACCCGGACCTCCGGCTCGGCACCCACAACCACGCCACCTCCCGATCACCCCCCGGCGAATCCGCCGTGGGCTCAGCGCCAATTGTGACGCCTGGGGATCAGCGGTCGTCGGCCAGGGCCCGGGCGTAGCTCGCCAGGTGGGCCTCGGCGCTCGCCGCCCAGGTGAACTCGCGGGCCCGGGCGACCCCCGCCGCCGCCAGCTGGGAACGGCGCTCGGCGTCGTCGAGCAGCGCGCTCAGGTCGCGGGCGATCGAGTCGGAGTCGGGCTGGGTGTAGGCGACGGCGTCCCCGCCCACCTCGGGCAAGGACAGCCGGGGGGTGGTCAGCACCGGAGCGCCGCACGCCATGGCCTCCAGGACCGGCAGGCCGAATCCTTCGCCGTGGGACGGGTAGGCGACCACCTCGGATCCGCCCAGAAACCCGGGCAGGTCGGAGAAGCGCAGGTAGCCGGGCCGGATCACCCGCAGGTGGCTGGGCACCGCGGCCACCGCCGCGTCGACGTCGTCGTCCCAGCCGGACCCGCCGGCCAGCACCAGGGCCGGTGGCTCGTCCCGCCAGTGGACCGCCTCGGCCCAGCCGGCGATCAGGCTCGGGACGTTCTTCCGCGGCTCCAGCATGCCCAGGAAGGCCACGTACCGGCTGTCGCCCAGGCCGAGCCGCAGCTTGACGCGCCGCTTCTCGTCCTCGGTGGGCGGGTGGAAGGTCGTCATGTCGACGCCGTGGTACGCCACGTCGGTGGTGGTCGGGTCCCCTTCCAGCACCCGGACCAGCTCGTCCCGGGTCGCCTTGGACGGCACGATGATCCGGCTGGCCCGCCGGACCGCCGTCCGCATCGCGGAGCGGAAGAAGGTGCCCTTCACCGCCGTGTGCATCTCCGGCTCGGTGAAGAACGTGACGTCGTGGATGGTCACGCAGACGGGCCGCCCGGACCGCAGCGGCATCGTGTAGTGCGGCGAGTGGATCACATCGGCGTTGACCTGCTGAGCGACCAGCGGCAGGCCGGTCTGTTCCCAGGCCAGCCGGGCCGGTCGGTGCGCGATGGCGGCCGGACCCGGAACGATCTTGGCGTCCGGGGCCATCCGGCCGAACCGCTCGGCATCGGATCGCTGGCAGACGAGCGCAAGATCGGCACCGGCGGCGCCGAGGGCTGAAACCAGCCCGTCCACATAGCGTCCGACTCCGCCGCGGTCGGCCGGCACCGCGGTTGCGTCGACAAGCACCCGGGGTCCCACGGCGCTCCCCCTGTCGAATCGCGGCCCATTGGTTACAGCTGGCAAGACTACGCCCGCCGCCCCCACCGCTCCGACGAGGTCGGGGTGCCGGTAAGTCGACGGTAGAGCGCCCAGCACTCGTCCGCGACGGCATTCCACGTAAATTTCCCGGCCCGGGCCAGTCCGGTCATCCTCAGGGACTCCCGCAGTTCCCCGTCCCCGACCACCCGGGCGATCGCGGCGGCCAGGGCCGGCGCCTCCCCGACCGGCACCGTGACCACCGCGTCCCCGCCGACCTCGACGAGCGCGGGGGCGTCGGAGATGATCGCCGGCACCCCGCTGGCCATCGCCTCGAGGACCGGCAGCCCGAAACCCTCGGCCCGGCTGGGCATCAGCAGCGCGGTGGCCCCGGCCAGCACGACAGCCAGATCGGCGTCGGGCAGTCGGCCCATCACCCGGACCACCGACGGCGCCAGGCCGAGCCGGGCCGCTTCGGCCGCCGGATCCAGGCCGCCCCAGCCCTGGGCCCCGACCAGCAGCAGCGGGGGGGCCGACCCGGCCAGCTCGGCCAGGGCGGCCAGCGCTACGTCCAGGCCCTTGCGCGGCTCCAGCGTGGCCAGGCTGACCAGATACCCGTCGGCCGGTAGTCGCAGCCGGGCGGCCCGTTCGGCGGCGTCCGGGGGCACCGTCGTGACGGCCGCCGAGACACCCTCGCCGATGACGTGCAACCGGTCGGCGCCGATCCCGAGCCGCGGACCGATCTCGGCCGCGACCGCCCGGGTGGGCACGATCACGGCCGCCGCCGAACGGGCCACCCGCTGGCCCATCGCCTGGTGCCACCGCACGCCGTGCGGGGTCAGCGTCTCGGGATGGGTCCAGGGCACCGCATCGTGGACGGTGACCACCAGCGGGACCCCCCGTCGGGTCGGTGGGACCAGCAGGGTCGGCGCGTGGACCAGGTCGACCCCGGACGGCCCGGGCCCGAGGCCGCGCTGCCAGCCGGCCGCCAGGGCCCGGCGGGGCAGCGGCAGGGTGATCGGGCCGGTGACCCCGGCCACGGTCGCGGCGGCCGGATCGGCATGCCGCGCGCACCACCCGGTGACGACCTCGCCGGGGCCGGCCGTCCGGGCCAGCGCGGCCGCCAGTTCGCCGGAGTAGCGCCCGGTCCCCCCGGGCACGGGGGCGAGGAGCTGGTCGAGCAGGAATCCGATCCGCATCGAGCCGCCGTTCAGCATCGGGGGTCGGTCAGCTCGACCGACGGCCTTCGCGGACGAAGCCCGCGACCATCAGCGCGCAGAAGACGGCTCCGACCGCCATCCCGGCGTACCGGTGACCGAAGATCGCGAAAATCAAGCCGAAGCCGAGGATCACGATCGCGAAGAGCATGGCCGTCAACGTGACGGCGAGGAGGCGCTGGGCGGTCACGACCGCTTCCGCGCGTGGGTCAGAACCACGCTGCCGGAAAGATCGGGGGTGCGCTTGTCGGAGGCGTTGACCAGCGGGGAGAGCACCGCGGCGGCGTTCCACCCGGCCTTGCCACCCTTGGCCGACAAGGTCAGGTAGAGCTTCTCGGCCCGCTCGGAGCGGAACATGTAGGTCTGGCGGACGACGTCCAGCCCGACCTCGTCGAGCAGCTTCTTCAGCTGGTCGCCGGGGTAGGTGAACTTGACGTGGTAACGCTCGCGGTGGCGGGCGAACAGGGCCGGCCAGCGGTCGGCCCGGGTCAGCGAGTCGGCCGACATGACCAGATCACCCCCGGGGGCCAGGACCCGCGACATCTCGCTCAACGCGGCCGGGCCGTCGTCGAAGTGCTCGATCGCGCACACCGACATGACCACATCGAAAGCGCCGTCGGCGAACGGGAGCCGCAGGGCGTCCCCCTCGACCAGGCCGGGGTGCCCGCGCAGCTTCTGGCCGAACTCCAGCTTGCCCCGGGCGAGGTCCAGGCAGACCGCCCGGGCCCCCCGTTTGGCGGCCTGGCCGGCCCAGTAACCGTCGCCGCCGGCGACGTCGAGCAGGGTGCGCCCGGCGAGCTCACCGGGCCAGGAGAGCAGGGTTCCGACCTCGCGGCGCCGCATCACGTGCACCTGGTGGCCGACGTAGGCTACGGCGTCGTCGAGCATGCGCAGCAGCTTAAGCCAGCCCGTCGGGAGCGGACGCAGGGGCCGGTTCGCGGGCCCGCGGCCCCGGTTCACCAGCCAGCAGCGGCTCGGCGATGTCGAGGTAGGGCTTCCAGGCTCCGTCGCTGTCGGGCGGCACGACCTGTGCCCGCAGACCGGCCAGCACGCCCGGCTCGTACAGGCGCCGCAGCGCGGCGGCCAGCGCGTCCACGTCGTCCGGCGCGACCAGCAGTCCGTCCACCCCGTCGCGGACCGACCCGCCGAGGGTGCCGACCCGGGTCGCGACGACCGGGCGCCCGTTCAGATGGGCGACGTCGACGTTCTGGGAGGCGGTGCCGGCCCGGTAGGGCAGGACCAGCGCGTCGGCCGCCGCGAACAGGCCGGGCACGTCGGCGGTCGGCACGTAGCCGGGGCGCAGCTCGACCCGCCCGTCGAGGCCCAGCTCGGTGATCAGGGCCCGGGTCGCGTCGACCCCGCCCCAGAACTCGCCGGCCACGGTCAGCGCGACGTCCGGCGGCCCGGCGGCCAGCGCCCGCAGCAGCACGTCGAGTCCCTTGTAGGGACGCACCAGCCCGAAGAACAGCAGCCGGCGGCGCACCGGATCATCGGTGACCACCGGCGGCGGCGAGGCGGAGCCCACGCCCACCCCGTGGGGGGCCATCGCGGCCACCGCAACCGGCGCCGGAGTAAGGTCGCGGGCCACCCCGGCCTGGGCTTCGGTGTGGACGAGGACCGCGTCCGCGCGGCGCAGCACCGCCCGGATCAGCGGTTCGTCGACGACCCGGCGCTCGTGCGGCAGGACGTTGTGGCACAGCGCCAGAACCCGGGGCCCCCGAACCCGGGCCGGGCGACCGGCCGGCCGGGCCCGGGTGTGGCCGAGCCCGGCCAGGATGCCCAGGTAGGCCGGGGCCTGGATGGGCGTCACGACCACCAGGACCACGGCGTCCGCGTCGCGCCGCAGGCGACGACCGAGCCGGGCCCACGAATCGGGCCGGCGCCACGACAGCGGGTAGCTGGTCGCCGCGAACGGCTCCATCTCGGCCGTGTCGACCTTCTGCTGGCCCGGGTAGAGCCGGGCCGGGTACTGCGCCGACCAGGACGCGATCTCGACCTGGTGCCCGCGGGCGGTCAGCCGCCGGGCCAGCTCGGTGGTGTGCTGGGCGATGCCGCCCTTGTACGGATGGGTCGGACCGACGATCGCGATCCGCATCACCGACCGGCCCCCGCTCAGGACGTGCTGCGCGACCGCGCCACGAGGTCGCCGATCAGGGCCAGCACCGCGATCTGGAAGCCGACCAGGATGGCCAGCAACGTCGAGGTCGTGACGTGCCAGTCGTAGCGGATCAGGTCGGAGATCAGCTTGATGAACCCGAGACCCATGATCCACAGGGCCAGCGGCATCAGGACCTTGATCGGGTCGAAGTACATGACCATCCGCAGGACCTGCAGGATGTAGCGCCGGGCGTCCTTGAACGGGTGGAACTTGCTGGTCCCCGACCGCTTCGCGTAGTCGATCGGGACGTAGTCGACCGGGTGCTGGTTGGACAGGAACGCCATGGTGATCGTGGTGACGCAGGAGAACCCGGGCGGCAGGAGCCGCAGGTAGGGCAGGGACACGTCCTTGCGGAAGGCCCGCAGCCCGGAGTTGAGGTCCGGGATCTTCACCCCGGCCAACCGCTGGGCGATCATGCGGATCAGCCACTTGGCCGGCACCCGGGCCCACTTGTGGGTGCCTTCCTCGGTGGTGCGCGCGCCCACCACCTGGTCGACGTCGAGGTGGTCGTCGAGGTAGCGGACGAACTCCGGGATCCGCTCGTTCGGGTAGGTCATGTCCGCGTCGGTCCAGACCACGATCTTCCCGCGGGCCTCGGTCGTCCCGATCCGGCGGGCCGTGCCCGAGCCGCCGTTGCGGCGGAACGGCATCAGCCGCATCTTCGGGAAGCGGCTTTCGACGCTCCGCAGCACTTCGAGGGTGTCGTCGGTCGACTTGTCGTCGATGACGAGCATTTCGTAGCTGTAACCGCTGGCGTCCATCGCCGCCGTGATGCGCTCGAGCTCGAGGACGACGTGATCCTGCTCGTTGAAGCAGGGCAGCACCACGGTGACGTACGGCGCGGTCGGGTCGAGCGGTCGGGGGGCGTCGCCCGGGTGCGGCGTGATCTCGGTCCCACCGACGGGCGAATCGGGCTGGCGAATTGCGCTGACACTCACGAGGTCGTGACTCCTGGTATTCCGAAGGCGGCTACCAGGGTGACACGACCGGCGCCACACCTCGACACGGGGCACCCACGCTCGTGTCCTACGGTGACGGGATGGACTTCCGTCGTGACCGGGCGCGGGCCTTCGCCCGGGATCTGCGCGAATACGCCGGCCTGATGCGCGGGCTGTATCCGGCCGGCGAGACCTCGGCCCGGGCCTTCGTCGGCGGCCTGCGGTATCCGCTCGCCCACCATCAGCCGATCTGGCTCGGCTCGCGCACGGTGCTCGACGGTCGCGAACGTGTCACGTTCGCCGACGGTGGCGCGTTGCGGGTCGGGCTGGGGCCGTTCGGACTGTCCAGCCGGCACGACACCTCGGTGGTCCGGGTCCGGCCGGGCGCGCACCTGCGCTGCGAGGGGATCGTGTCGCTCCAGCGGGGCGTGCGGGTGGTCGTGGACGCCGGCTCGTTGACCATCGGGCACGGCACCAACGTCAACGGCTTCGCGAAGATCCTGGTCGCCGACCGGGTGACCATCGGCGCCGGCTGCACGATCTCGTGGGACGCCCAGATCCTCGACAACGACTTCCACCCGATCACCGTGGACGGCGTCGAGCAGCCCACCACCGGGCCGGTCGTCCTGGGGGACGGGGTGTGGATCGGTACGTCGGCGATCATCCTCAAGGGCGTCACGGTCGGCGCCGGCTCGGTGGTGGCGGCCGGCGCGGTCGTGACCCGCGACGTCCCGCCGAAGTCGATCGTGGCCGGCTCGCCGGCCAAGGTGGTCGGCACCGTCGACAGCTGGCGCTGAGCCGCGCCGGAGGTCGGTCGGCCCGGCCCGGCCAGCGCGTTGGCGCACCGTGCGCAGCGCGGGACCACGCGCTGCGTAGCATGACGCGCGTGATTCCGTCCGTTCGGAAGGTCGTGCAGCGCCTGTGCAAACGGTGATCGCGACGGACGCGCCCTCCGGCCCGGTCCGCCACCGGGCCACCCCGCCCGGCGACCCCGACCGGTTCTCGCCGCTCGCCCTGCTGCGGGCCGCCCCGCTGCGGATCTGGGTCATCACCGGGCTGTTCGCGCTGCTGCTGGCCGGCTGGTCGGTCCTGGTGCCGCAGTACCACGCTCCCGACGAGCCGAACCACGCCGATGCCGTCATGCGGCTGGAGCAGGGCAAGGGCTGGCCGCATCCCGGCCACGCCATCGTCACGCCCGACGGGGTCGGCGCGATCGCGGCCTCCCCGTTCGGGGCCGTGACGAACCGCCGCGCGCTGTTCTCGGGCCCGATCCCCCGGTCCGAAGCCGCGCCCCGCGACCAGCGGCCGGCCTGGAAGGACCTGGGCGCCGGCCAGCCGGCCGGCTCGGTCCAGCAGATCGTCCAGCATCCGCCGCTCTACTACGGCGTCGAGGCGGCGGTCTTCCGGATCGTCCCGGGCTGGGGCGACAGCCTGCGCTGGGACGTGACCATCGGCCTGATGCGGCTGATGACGGTCGTGATGGTGACGCCGCTGCCGTTCCTGGCCTGGGGGGCCACCCGCCGGCTGATCGGAAGCGAGACCGCCTCGACCGTCGCCGCCCTGGTCCCGCTGGCCGTGCCGGAGATCTGCCACATCGGATCGGTGGTCAGCAACGACTCGCTGACGATGACGCTGGGCGGCCTGGCCACGTTGGTGATCGCCTACGTGCTGCAGGGTGATCTGTCCAAACGGACCGCCGCCTGGCTCGGCGTCTCGGTCGGCCTCGGGCTGTTCACCAAGACCCTGGCCATCGTGATGGTGCCGATGGCGCTGGCCGCGTTCTTCCTGGCCTGGCGCCGGGCCGGCCGCGACGCCGGGACCCGGGGGCCGGCCCCCGTCGCCCAGGTGGCCATCGCCAGCGGGCTGGCCATCGTCACCGGGGCCTGGTGGGAAATCGTCAGCATCGTGCGCTACCACACGTTCCAGCCCACGACCCCGGGTTTCCCGCCCGGGCGCTACCTCGGCCACGACTGGTCGAACCTGATCCACTACCTGTACGAGGCGCTGCCCTGGCGCTGGTGGGGAACGGTCGGCTGGTTCGAGGTCAACATCCCCCTCGAGCTGGTCGTGGTCGCGTCGTCGGTGCTCATCGTCCTCTACGCGCTGGGGCTGATCCGGGCCGACGGCGGGCGCCAGCGGACCGACCTGCTGGTGATGCTGTGGCCGACCGCCGCCCTGTACGCGATCGTCTCCGGACAGGCCATCGACTACTTCCACCACACCTACTACGTCACCGGCATCTCCGGGCGGTACCTCTACGCCGGGGTGGTCGGGATCTGCGTGGGGGTCGGCGCGGGCTGCGCGAAGCTGCCCGCCGTCCTGGCCCGTTGGACCCCGGCCGCCGTGCTGGTCGTCGCGGTGGCCATCCAGGCCGAGGCCGCGAAGCTCGTGGCCCGGCACTTCTGGCAGCCGATCGGGGGCGGCGTCCGCGAGATCTGGGGCGCGATGAGCGCCTGGGCCCCGTGGCCGCCGCAGGTCCTGCAGCTCCTGTTCGCACTGATCGTGCTCGGCATCGTGGCCGCCTTCGGGTTGTGCGTCCGGCTGGCGCTGGCCGCGCCGGCCCCGGAGCCGGCCGGCCGGTAGCCGGGCTCGGCTCAGCCGGTAGCCGGGCTCGGCAGGGAGAGCCACTCGACGATCTGGGTGTGCGTCTCCCGGGCCACCGGGCTGGCCCGCAGCGGACCGATCCGGCGGGCGAACGCCCCCAGGCGGTGCGAGAGCCGGCGGCTGCGCCAGGTGTCGTAGATCCCCATCGACTCCCGCGCGAGCGCGCAGGCCTGCTCGACGTCGAGCGTCCCGGGCCGGAGCAGTGCGTGCGCCTCCTCGACCCGCAGGCCGGCCGAGAAGTGCCGCAGACCGAGCTCGTCGAACGTCGGCCGGGCCTGGGCCAGGTGGTCCCGGGCGGCCACCGGGTCGCCGCCCCGCAGGTGCGAGAGCGCCCCGACGTAGTGGGCCTCGAACGGGTTGTAGGTCAGCCCGAACCGGGCCACCGCCAGGTCGGCCGCGGGCAGCCCGTTCGCCAGCCGCAGCGCCTCGGCGATCGCGGCCTCGACCGGCCCGGCGGCCCGGTCCGGGCCCAGCGCCAGGGCCCGCGCCTCCTCCGCGGCGAGCGACGCCCCGACCGGACCCCAGGCCACCACCTCGCGGCCGGCCCGGGCGAACCGCAGGGCCCGCTCCGCGTCACCCTCGTGGTACTCGATGATCGCCGAAACCCGCAGGGCCAGACCCTGCACCTCCTGGTGACCGGCCATCCGGGCCTGCAGGCGGGCCCGGCGGGCCAACGCCCGCGCGTCGGCCGGCCGGTCGAGCTTGTGGGCGGTGTCGGCCCGCACCACGTTCACGTTGGCCAGGGCCGACCCGACCCGGAGGGCCTGGCCGGTGGACAGCCGTTCCCGCAGCAGGTCCTCCAGCTCGCCGGCGATCCCGGTCGCCGTATGCATGATGTCCAGCGGCGGCCGGCGCGCCGACGTGTCGAGCAGCCGGTCCAGGGCCGCGACGTTCAGGGCCAGGCGGTCCGCCGCGGCACTCATGCCGACGTTCCCGAGCAACGCGAGTCCGGCCAGGCCGACAAAATTCCTCCGGTGCATAGCTGCCTCCCGTCGACCGATCCGGTCGACCGTATGTTTGCTAGCTAGCAATTACACAGGCAGGGTAACCGACCAAATGCGGACAGCGATCAGTGGGGGGTGGGTCGGCAGGCGCGAGTCGATCAGCAAAGGGGTCGGTCAGCAAGGGGGGATCCCGGCCCGAACCGAGACCAGCCGTCGTCGCCGACGGGCGCTGGGGCCTGCGCTGATACGGCCGACCACCGACCGGTCGGGCAACCGTCATCATCCGCGGACAGTAGATCTTCATCGACGCTGACAACCTCAGCCCGAACGCGGCCGGCCGCCGAGCGTCAGCGCCAACGCACGTCCTCACCGTCGCTGACCCGGCCACCTCGCGGGCCGGCCCGCCTCGACCAGGCCGCCGCCGCAAGTGACATCGCTACCGCACGCCCCAGCGCCGGCTCACGCCGCCACTTACAGATCCCGGCCCGGACCGGGGTCGAGCGTCATGGCCGACGGACGCTGGAGCTCCCGCTGACGGTGCCAACCGCTGGGTGGTCGGGCAGGGTCATCGTCCAGGCGCTTTTGATCTTCGCTGACGCTGACAACCTCAGCCCGAACGCGGCCAGCGGCCAAGCGGCCGGCCACCGAGCGGCCGAGCGGCCGAGCGGCCAGCGGCCGAGCCGCCGAGCGGCACCGGGCCTCTGGACGTCAGGAACGCGGAGGGTGCCGTACCTCAGCGGCGACGCAGCAACTGCGGGCGCCCCGGGTGCTCGGCCCGGGCCGCGAGGTCGGCCCGCAGCCCGTCACTGGTCCGACGCTCCTCACCGAGCGCCCGTTCCAGCTCGGCGACCCGGTCGAGCACGACGAGCTCCCGCTCGGCCAGCGCACTGCGCTCGGCGTCCACCTTCGACCAGTCCCGCTGGCGGAGCCGGTTCAGGCCCGTGACCTCGTCCTGCAACTCCAGGACCCGCAGATAGAGGGCGATCCGGTTGCGTTCCAGCCGGCCGAGGACGGCATTGTCCGCCCACGGCTCGACCAGCTCGCGGACGGTCGCCGCCCACGGCGCCCCGCGGTCGATGATCACACCGAGGCCGAAGATGGCCGGCACCACGTGCAGCGACAGTTCCGGTCGGTCGGCCAGGAAGTCCTCGATCGCGGTGCGCACCCCGTTGCGCGGGCCGCCTTCGCTGGTCGCCCAGGCGAAGGCGCCGGCGCCCCGGAAGCCGCCGTCGACGACTCCGGCCACGCCGACCACGACCCCCTCGTCCCAGGAGTAGGAACGCCGGTGCGGGGCCGGGATCCGTTCGGGGGCGTAGTACTGGTCCCGGCGACCGGCCGGCCACTCGACGTCATGCAGGACGACCAGCGGGAACGCGGGCCGCCGGTCGCGATCGGCGGCGTGCGCGATCGCGGCCAGTTCGGCCGCGACCGTGGCGTAGTTGTGGTCGCCGTCGACCAGGTAGGCGTCCGCGGCGGCCAGCCCGTCGAGCGCCTCCGGGCTGTAGCCGGCGACGATCTGGACCTCGAGACCGTCCCCGGGATCGGGCCGGACGCCCGGTTCGGGGTCGACGACCACCAGGGTGCCCTCCCCCCGTTGTCGCACCGACGCGGCCAGCAGCGACGTCGTGACCCCGCTCTCGGAGCCGATCTCGACCACCGACCGGGCGTCGGCCGCGGCCAGCAGCGGCAGCCAGATCTCCCGCAGCTCGACCAGGGAATGCAGCAGGAGAGGCTGGACGGCCGGCTCGACCTCGGGTTCGGCCGGCGCGGCGGACCGGGGCTGGGCTTCGATGGCGGGCGCTCCGGTGGGCGGCGCACCGGTCGCGGGTTTGACGGCGGCCCGGCCGGACCGCGCCGTTGCGTGGATCGTGGGGTCTGCGCGCGTCACAGCCGTCCTCCCATCTCGCGGGCCACCTTGCGGGCCGCCCGTTTGACCAGCGGTTCTCCGCCGGCTTGGGCGGTCACCGCCAGCGGTTCGGATCGCAGGCCCAGCCAGCCGAACGCGAGTTCCACATCGAGCGCGTACGCGGCCCCGATCCACGCCTGGGTGGCCGGATCGGGATTGAAGATCAGCTGCGGGTCGTCCGACAGGATCTCCAGCAGGTTGGACTGGACCAGTCGCGCGCCGACGATCTGGATCGAGGGCGTCTCGGCCAGCGAGGTGATCTTCACTACGCGGGGCTCGGCCGCGTTGTTGACGTGGAAGGCCAGGTGGAGCCAGTCGAGCCGGAACAGACCGCGCCGACCGGCCGGGTCGATCCGGACCCGGCGGGCCCCGACCGCCTCGACCCGCAGCCGGACCAGGGACAACCCGTCGCGGCCCGAGTAGGTGGTGGCGATCTCCTTCTTGCCGTTGACGAAGTCCGCACCGGTGTCGACGTACACCTCGACGGGCCCGGCGGCGGCCTCGGCCGACACGGTGGCCGGATCCAGACCCGCGTCGATGACCAGGCCGGTCATGACGGCCAGGGACCGGTTCGCGACGCTCGCCACGCCGGCCGGCCAGTAGAGGTCCCGCATCGGAATCGTGGCCAGGTCGGCCGGGGTCAGGTACGACATCCGGCGCACCATGTCCTGCGGGAGCAGGCCTTCGGCGGTGTCCGAGCCGAAGTTGTCGTCGTGCGACCAGCCCCCGAACGCGTACGCCTCCTCCGCCGTCGGGCGGGACACGAAGCGGTTGACCATGCGTAGCGCGGCGAGCCGGGCCCCGTCCTGCCCCAGCGACGGCATGGGCGCCTCCGACCGGCGGTAGCGCAGGTATTCGCGCTGGAAGGACAGGACCCCGTTCTGCACGGCGGCCCGCTGGGCGACCTGGGTGCGCGAGGTGCGGTCGACGGCCAGGATCGGCTGGATGTGCTCGTCGAAGCCGGCCAGGGAGCCGACGTCGGGCATGCACAGCTGCTCGAGGATCTCCGGGCTGCGCATCACCGGGGCGAACAGCCGGTCGGGCTCGCCGCCCGAGGCCAGGTAGCCCTCCAGTTGGAGGCCGGCCAGCCGGTGGGCCTGGGCCGCCGCGTTGGTGGCCAGGTAGAGGCCGACCACCTCGACCTCGCGACCCGCCGAGCGCAACAGCCGGCCGAGCAGGGCCTGGATCGTGCCGCCCCACCCGAGGTCGACGATCATGATGGTGCCGCTCTCGGGGAGCTGCCCGTCGAGGTACCGCAGGAAACGTTCCCGCAGCCGGCCGGCGGACAGGACGATCTCGCCCCGGATCCGGTCGTCGGAGCAGAGCGCCTCGAGCGTCTCGTCGACCAGGCCCGGCACGTCGAGCCGCCGCTCGGCCAGGGCCGACAGGCCGGCGACGGAGTCGAGATCGACCCCCAACTGGACCAGCAGCTGGCCGACGCTCGGGGCCCGCCGGCGCACGAGGAAGCTCCCCAGCTCGTCGGGCGTGCCCTCGTAGACGTTGGCCAGCGCGCAGACCTGCCGGGAGGCCCACAGGGTGGAGACGTCGATGCCCCGGTCGGCGGCCGGCTCGGCGATCACCCGGGCCAGGAAGTCGCCTTCCCGCATCAGGCAGTGGATGTGGTCGACCCCGTAGGCCTGGGACCGCTCGGCGGCCCACTCGCCGAAGCCCGCGAACGCCGGGCCGAAGACCGTCGCGCCGGTCGCCCAGTGCCGGCGCAGGCCGGGCGGGACCGCGAACGCGTCGGTGCGGTGCAGCGCCCGGGCCCGCAGCGTCGTCATACCGAAGTCGCCGGCCACCGGGTCGATCGGGGTGTCGGCGGTCGGGCCGCCGAGCAGCCCCTCGGCGGTCAGCGTCTCTTTGAGCTTGTCCCGCAGTTTGTCGTAGTGGACCGCGACGATGCCGCTCTCGCGGGCCCCCTCGACGTCGGCGACCGGATGGTCGCCCAGGTGGACGACCCGCGAACCGGGGAGACCGGCCGCCGCGAGCACCTGCTCGAACAGCCCGTGGCCCTTGCCGAGACCGGCATCCGACGAGGTGAACACGTCCGTGAACGACACACCGGACAGCTCCGGGCGGCGCAGCAGCCGGCGCAGCTGGTCGGGCGAGAAGTACGTGTCCGACACCAGGTAGACCGGCTTGTCGAGCTTCGTCCGGACCATCTCGGCCAGCTGGGCGACGGCCAGGTCGGCCCGCAGCAGCGACCCCTCGGCCTCGAGCTCGGCAGCCATCAGGCGCTCCAACGAGCCCGACCCGGGCAGCCCCGGGATCAGCTCGCGCCAGATCTCGTCGAGCCGGGCCTCGTAGGTGTCGCGCAGGGCCTTGCTGCGCTTGCGGGCCAGCGCCTCGGCGCCGATCCGCAGCTGGGCGAACTGGGCCGGGGACACCATCGGCGGCAGCTTGCCGGCCGCGGCCAGCGAGTGCCCCAGCACCAGGAACGCGTGGGACGGCTCGGGCACCATCCGCCACAGCAGGGTGTCGAACACGTCGAGGGTGAGGGCTTCGGCGCCGCCGGACTCCAGCTGCGACCAGACCTCGGCGAGACGGACGTCGGTGAACAAGGGGCGTCCTCCGGTGTTCCCGGGCCGATGGTCAGGCCGGGGTGGGGGGCCGATGACGGGTCACGGATGTGGTCTGTCAAGGTTTCTGACGATCGAGCGCCCGGAAGGGTTGCCCGCCGGGCCGGCGAAGCGGTAGGTACGGCCTCGATACTATGAACCCGCTGGCACGGCGAGTCACGGCACCCAAGTGACCGCGCCGCGACGGAGCGAGACGGTCCGGCCGACGGTGGCCGTGCCCTGACCCGTACCGAGAGGCTGTCGTTGTCGAACCAGGCCGACGTTCGGCCGCTCACCCCAGCAGCGGCCCCCGCTCCGGTTTCGACCGTCGAGCGGGAGCCCGTGCTGCTGGACCGGCGGAGCCGGGCGCAGACGCGCGTCCGGTGGGAACTGCTGCGCAACCTGATCCGCAAGGATCTGAAGGTCAAGTACAAGGGGTCGACCCTCGGCTTCGCCTGGTCGTTGGCGAACCCGCTGCTGTTGATGGCCGTGTACTACGTCGTTTTCCAGGTCATCCTGCCCGGCCGGATCCCAAACTTCGCGATCTACCTGATGTCGGGCCTACTGATCTGGAACGCGTTCTCGGGCAGCGTGTCGGGAGCCTGCGGCAGCGTCGTCTACAACGCGAACCTGGTGAAGAAGGTCCGGTTCCCGCTGCCGGTGCTGCCGTTGTCGGCGGTCGGGTTCGCGCTGGTCCACTTCGTGCTGCAGCTGGGCGTGCTGTTCGTGGTGATCGCCGCGTTGCAGTACAACTTCTTCGGCCTGCAGCTGCTGCTGGTGTTCCCGGCCTTCGTCGTCGCGCTGATCTTCACGACCGCCCTGTCGATGCTGGTCGCGGCGCTCAACGTGCGCTACCGCGACACCCAGCACCTGCTCGACGTGGCCCTGCTGGCCTGGTTCTGGCTCAACCCGATCGTCTACAACATGGATCTGATCCGCCAGCACCTGCACAGCTACACGTGGATCTACTTCCTGAACCCGATGGCGACCGTGGCCGCCACGTTCCAGCGGGCCATCTACAAGCATCCCTATGCGACGATCAACAAACATCGCACGCTGATCCTGGCCGACCCGGGCTACACCTGGTATCTGGAGCACCTGGCGATCGTCGGCGTCCCGTCGCTGCTGCTGCTGTGGTTCAGCTACCGCGTGTTCACCCGCCTGCAGGCCGACTTCGCCGAGGATCTCTAGCCATGCCGTCAGACGCGTCGCCGTCGTCCCCAGCGATCCCGGCCGGACCGCCCAGTCCGGCCGGACGGGCGGGGCCGGCCGGACTGGCGGGCCCGGCCGGACTGGCCGTCGCGGTCCCCAAGGCCCCAGGCGTCACCGCCACGCCCACCACGCCGAGCGTGCAGCGGGCCCGGGTACCGATGGGCAACCCGCACGCGACGGTCATCTCCGCCGTGGGCGTCAGCAAGCGCTTCGTCGCCGCCCAGCGCAAGGCGACCAGCTTCAAGGAGTGGTTCGTCCGCCGGAGTTCGCGCGGCCCGAGCGAGGATTTCTGGGCCCTGCGCGACATCGACGTGCAGATCGGCCAGGGCCAGACGGTCGGGCTGGCCGGCGCCAACGGGTCGGGCAAGTCGACCCTGCTCAAGGTGCTGGCCGGGATCCTGCGGCCCAGCGACGGCGAGGTGAAGGTGACCGGCCGCGTCGCGTCCCTGCTCGAGCTGGGGGCCGGCTTCAACGGCGAGCTGTCCGGGCGCGACAACGTCTACCTCAACGCCTCCCTGCTCGGGCTGTCCCGGCGCGAGATCGACAAGATGTTCGACTCCATTGTCGACTTCGCCGAGCTGGCCCACAAGATCGACGACGAGGTCAAGCACTACTCGTCGGGCCAGTACGTCCGTCTCGGCTTCGCCGTCGCCGTCCACGTCGACCCGGACGTGCTGCTGGTCGACGAGGTGCTCGCGGTCGGCGACGAGGCGTTCCAGCTCAAGTGCCTGGCCAAGATCGCCGAGTTCCGGGCCCAGGGCCGCACCATCCTGTTCGTCACCCACTCGCTGGGCCTGATCGAGGACATGTGCGACCGGATCCTGGTCCTCGAAAACGGCGAGATAATCTTCGACGGCGAGCCGGCCGCCGGGACCAAGGTGCTGCGCCAGCACCTCGGCAGCCTGCCGTCCGAGGGTCCGGTGCCGCACGACCTGGCCCCGGTCCGGCCGACGAAACTCACGTTCGCCCGCGATCCGGGGGGCAGCGAGCAGGTCCAGTTCGACCCGGGTGAGCCGCTGACCATCTCGGTCACCCTGGAGGCCGTCGAGGGCGCGCCCGAGGTCGTCTACCTGCACGCCTACGTCCTGGGCATGCACGAGGAACCGATCTGGCTGATGGAGACGACCGGCGGGATCCCGCTCACCCCGGGCACCGAGACGGTCGTCGATTTCACGGTGCCGGCGGTCCCCCCGCTGCTGGGCGCGTTCGCGGTCAGCGTCCACGTCAGCAACGCCTGGACCGGCGAGCCGGTGACGATCCGCCGCTTCGACGACCTGTTCGGGATCAGCGGGCCGCAGAGCGGCGGCCTGCTCTCGGTGGACTACGAGGCCCGGCCCCGCGTGTGATGAGTGATTCTCCGCCCCATGTCCCGTCCGGGTCGCCGTACGCGACGGTTGTCGTCGTGAACTGGAACGGCGCCCACCTCCTGCCGGCCTGCCTGGACGGTCTGGCCAAGCAGGCCGCGCCGTTCGACTTCGAGACCTGGGTGGTCGACAACGGCTCGACGGACGGGTCACTGGCCCTGCTGGCCGAGCGGTACCCGGCGGTGCGGGCCCTCCCGACCGGTGCCAACCTCGGCTTCGCGGGCGGCAACAACGTCGCGTTGCGCCAGGTCACGACGCCCTACGCGGTGCTGCTCAACACCGACGCGGTGGCCGAACCGGACTGGCTGGCCAACCTGCTGGCGCCGTTCGCCGCCGAAGCCGGTACCGGCGCGCTGCCGCTCGGCGCGGTGACCGGCAAGGTTGTGTTCCGGCCCCGGTTCCTGCGCCTGCGGCTGACCACCACGGCGTTCGTGCCCGGTCCGCACGACCCCCGGGAACTGGGGGTCCGGATCTCCTCGGTGCGGGTCAACGGCGGCGAGGTGATCAACGAGGTGCTGTGGGAGAAGCTCACCTACGGCGCCGAGGGCGGGCCGGCCGACCGGTTCTTCTGGACCCGTCCGGACGGCGAGCTGTGCGTCCCGGTGCCGGACGGCGGCCCGGTGACCCTGTCGGTCACCTGGACGGCCGCGACGGAGCAACCGGTCACCATCGGCTGGGACGGCGGGTCGGCGGAGCTGGCCGCCGGACCGGTCACCGGGCCGGCCGAGGTGGTGATCCCGGCCGGGGTGGCCCGGGTCGACGTGGTCAACAACGTGGGCGGGATCGTGCTGGCCGACGGCTACGGCGCCGACCGCGGCTACCAGCAGGTCGACACCGACCAGTTCGCCGAGCCGGAGGAGGTCTTCACCGCCTGCGGCAACGGGATGGCCATGCCGACCGCGCTCGGTCGCGAGCTGGACTGGTTCGACGACGACTTCTTCCTCTACTACGAGGACACCGACCTGTCGTGGCGGATCCGGGCCCGCGGGTACGCGATCCGCTACCAGCCCGACGCGGTGGTGCGCCACATCCACTCGGCGTCGAGTGTCGAATGGTCACCGCTGTTCGTCTTCCACACCGACCGCAACCGCCTGCTGATGCTGACCAAGAACGCGACCCCGGGGCTGGCCCTGGCCAACGTGGCCCGGTATCCGGTCACGACGGCCTCGATCGCGGTGCGCACGTTCCGGCAGGCGCTCAAGTCCCGCTCCCGGCCGGCGGTCCGCCCGACCCGGCTGCGCCTGCGAGTGATGCGGTCCTACCTGCGGTTGCTGCCGACGATGCTGGCCCGGCGCCGGGCGACCGGGCGGACCGCCGCCATCCGGCGGAGCGACCTCCAGCGCTGGCTGGTCCGCCGGTGAAGGCGGCGGTCTACAACCGGTTCTGGCACTCGATGGGCGGCGGCGAGCGGCACGCCGGCAAGATCGCCGAGGTGCTGGCCGCCGACGGCGTCGAGGTCGACCTGATCGGCCACACCCCGGTCGACCTGGGCGCGCTGGGCAGCCACCTCGGGCTGGACACCTCCCGGCTGACGTTCCGCTATCTGCCCGACCGGGGCGATGACGCGATGGCGGCGGTCAGCGAGGGCTACGACCTGTTCGTGAACGGCTCGTACATGAGCCGGCTCGCGCCCCGGTCCCGGCACGCCGCCTACCTGTGCTTCTTCCCGACCCCGCCCGACCACGACTTCCCGGCCTGGCGGCGGGCGCTGGTCCGGGGGGCCGGGCCGGTGCTGCGCGGCGCCCGGCCGGCGGTCGCCTTCCACCTCGGCTGGTACCCGCCCGAGGGCGGCCGGCGACGCCGCTGGACCTGGACGAACGGCGAAGGCGTCCTGTCGGTGGCGCCGGGCGGCCAACGCCACCTGCGGGCCGATCTCGGCCGGCCGGGGGCGCCCGGCCCGACCACGCTGACCGTGCTCGACACCGACGGCGAGAAGCTGGCCACGTTCGAGGTCGGGACGGCGTTCGGGCCGGTCGAGGTGCCGCTCCCGCCGTCCGCGTTCGGGACCGAACTCACGCTGGTCAGCGAGGCCTTCCGACCGACCGGTACCGGCGATCCGGGCGGCGATGTCCGGGAACTGGGGGTCGCGGTCAGCCGGGCCCGGGTCGTGTCGGCGTCCGAGAGCCCGCGGGCCCGGGTCGCGCTGCGCTTCCCGTGGCTGCTGCGGGACCCCCACGACCTGGGCTACCTGGACGCCTACGACGTGGTGATGGCCAACTCGATCTACACCCGGGGCTGGATCGAACGGCTCTGGTCGCGCGGCTCCGACGTGCTGTACCCGCCGATCCAGACCGACCGGCTGCTGGCCGCGCCGGATCGCGAGCCGGCCATCCTGGCCGTCGGCCGGTTCTTCGCGCCCGGGCTCGGCCACGCCAAGCGACAGCTGGAGATGGTGCGGTGGTTCGGCGAGCTGCACCGCGCGGGTTCGCTGCCCGGCTGGACGATGCACGTCGTGGGGGGCTGCGAGGATTCGCAGCTGCCCTACCTGGCCCAGGTCCGGGCGGCGGCCGAGGGCCTGCCGGTCGAGCTGCACCCGAACGCGCCCCGCACGACCGTCGAACGGCTGCTGTCGACGTGTTCGGTGTTCTGGTCGGCGACCGGGTACGGCGACGACGAACAGGCCCGTCCGTGGACCGCCGAGCACTTCGGCATGACGACCGTCGAGGCGATGGCCGGCGGCTGCGTCCCGGTGGTCATCGACCGGGCCGGCCAGAAGGAGATCGTCCGGCACGGGATCGACGGCTTCCGCTGGGACACCCCCGAGCAGCTCGCCGCGCTGACCGTGCAGGTGGCGCGCGACCCGGCCCTCCGGTCCCGGTTCGCGGCCAGGGCCCGGGACCGGGCCGGGGCGTACTCCGACGAGGCGTTCGCGGCCAGCTGGCGCGACATCGTCGACCGTCACCATCTGCTTGACCCGTGAGCGGGCGGAGGCTCAACTCGCGAACCGGTAAGCACAGCGCCGGCCGCGTGCGGGTGGTGCTGGACGGGACGCCGCTGCTCGGCGCGCGGACCGGGGTCGGTCGCTACACCGCCCACCTGATCGAGGAACTGGCCCGCGACCCGCGGTTCGACGTGGCCGTCACCGCTTTCACCTGGCGGGGGCAGGCGGAGCTGGCCGACGCGCTGCCGGCCGGGGCGACCAGCGCGGCCCGGCGGATCCCGGCCCGGCTGCTGCAGGTCGCGTGGGAACGCAGCGAGCTGCCGCCCATCGAACTGCTGACCGGCCGGACGGCCATCGTGCACGGGACCAACTTCGTGCAGCCCCCGGCGTGGCGGGCCCAGGGGGTGCTGATGATCCACGACCTGGCCTACCTGCGGTTGCCCGACACCGTGTCGGCCGCTTCGGCGCGCTACCGGACGCTGGTCCCGCGCGGCCTGAAGCGGGCCGCCGCCGTGGTGACCCCGAGTCGGGCCGTCGCGGACGAGGTGGTCGCCGAGTACGGCCTGGATCCGGCCCTGGTCACACCGACCCCGCTGGGCGTCGACCCGGCCTGGTTCGAGGTGACGGCCCCCGGTCCCGGCTGGCTGGCCGCCCGCGGGCTGCCCGAGCGGTACCTGCTGTTCGTCGGCAGCCTCGAGCCCCGCAAGAACGTCGCGACCCTGCTGAGCGCGGTGCGCCGGCTGCGGGCCGACCGGGCCGAGCTGCCGCCGCTGGTCCTGGTCGGGCCGCCCGGCTGGGGACCGGCCCTGGACGTGGCCGGGCTGCCGGACGGCGCCGTCGTCCCGGCCGGTTTCCTGCCCGACGACGACCTACGGCGGGTGGTCGCCGGGGCGGTCGCCCTGTGCTTCCCGTCGTTGTACGAGGGCTTCGGCCTACCGGTCCTGGAGGCGCTGGCCGCCGGAACGCCGGTGGTCGCGGGCGACGGGCCGGCCGTCCGCGAGGTGGCCGGCCCCCTGACCGGGCCGGACACGGGGTCCGGGACGGCGGTCCACCTGGTCGACCCGCGCGACCCCGACGCCCTCGCGGACGCGATCGGGACGGTCCTCGACCAGCGCGCGGCGTTCGACCCGGAGCCGGGCCGCCGCCACGCCCGCTCCTTCACCTGGGCGGCCACGGCCGCCCGGACCGCCGAGGTCTACACCTCGCTGCTCTGATCCGGAACGCCCAGCGTCGGGATCGGTGCGTCGTCGGGTGCCGGATCCGGGCCGGGCTGCTCGGAGTCGGAATCCGGATCCGGTTCACCGGACCGGCGACGCCGGCGGACCAGGGGCGCCAGCGCGGTCACCCCGAACAGGCCGATCAGGGTCACCCCGGCCATCCCGACCCCGATCCGCAGCCGGGTGTCGACGTAGGCGAAGCGCACGGTGTGGGTCCCGGCGGGGACCACGACCCCCTGGAACGCCTCGTCCACGGCCAGCAGCGACGCCCGTTTGCCGTCCACGGTGACCTGCCACTGCGGGTAGTACGGGTCGGGCAGCACCAGCAACGAGCGGGCCGACGACGTGGTGGTCAGGTCGACCGTCGTCCCGCCGAGGTGGGTCGTGGACACGGCGTCCGCGGTCGTCGGGGCCGGGTCGAGGGTGACCGGCTGCTCGACGGTCGCGCGGCTCGTCAGCGAGTAGCCGGGGGCGGCCAGCCGGGCCAGCCGGGCGGTCTCGTCCGGGACGACATCGACGGTGTGCACGAGCCGGGCGGTCGGCAGGACCGGACGCTTCCACAGCTCCACGTAGGCGTAGTGCAGCGTCGGGGTGAAGCCGTGGCTGGCCAGCACCGCGCGTTGGGACGCCGGCAGCGTGTCGTCGGTGACGAACCAGCGCACCCCGGCCAGGTCGAGGGCCGACCAGTTCCAGGCCGACGGCAGCGCGGTGGGCGTCCCGGCGTTGAGATCCCCGCCGCCCCGCACGACCGCGCCGTAGTACTCGCGGTACCGGCCCAACGGCAGGAAGCCGCCGTCCCGGCCGACGATGTTCTCGGCGCCGACCGCGTACTGGGTGGTCGGGGTGGCGGCGATGCGGGTCGTCCAGCCGGCCCGGTAGTAGTCGGCGGCCAGCCCCGACGACCCGCCCGGCAGTCCGGCCGGCACCGGGATCTCGGCCCGTTGGGCGGCCGTCTCACCGCGGGGCGTCGCGATGCTCACGTACCGCCCGCCACCGGCGGCGATGTCACCCAGAACCGGTCCGTAGCTGTTGTAGAGCGCATCCGGCGCCTTCTGCCGGTACTCGGCGTGCGAGCGGGCGGTCTGCAGCTCGAACGCGGTCAGCGCGATCAGGATGATCGCCACCGGCGCGCGGGGCACGGGTCGCCAGGACGCGGCGACCCAGGCGGTCAGACCGACCACTCCGGCCACGCCCCAGCGCTTCCACGAAACCCCGTCGTTGACCCCGCCGCTCACCCCGAGGACGGCCAGCACCCCGACGGCGAGCACGCCGACCGCGGCCAGGCCCTGACCGAGCCGGACCCGCAGCACCCCGACCCCGGTCCGCAGCAGCTCGTCGAGCCCGATCGCCGCCCCGGCAGCCAGCGCGAACGACGTGACCAGCAGGTACCGCGACGGGACCCGGAAGGACTTGATGAGCGAGACGTGGTCGTACAGGAACCGGTAGAAGCCGGTGTGCAGGCCGAGCGCCATGACGAACGCGAGGCCGCCGGCGACCAGGATCCAGGCCCGGACCCACTCGAGATCCCGGCGCCGGGCCACGATCGCGAGCCCCACCAGACAGAGCGCCGCGGTCCCCACGAACGTGACGTTCTCGCCGGTCAGGACCTGGCCGAAGTCCGGCAGCAAGGTGTTGAGGCCGTTGTCGGCCGGCAGCGGATGCTGCTCGGAAAAGCCCGACCCGTTGCGGTAGCCCTGGCTCTTGAGCAGGAGGGTCGGCAGCAGCTGCCAGGAGAACAGCAGGACGAACAGCGCGACCGCGCCGCCGAGGCGCACGATGGCGAGCCAGGCCCGGCGCAGCTGGCCGCGCCGTTCCCGGAGCAGCGCCCAGAACAGGCCGTACCCCGCCACCCCGGCCACCGTGTACAGCCATTCCTCGGGATGGCCGGCCAGGAACTGCAGCCCGATGGCCAGCGCGGCCACGACCGTCCACCGCAGCCGGCCCCGTTCGAGCGCCAGGTGGGCGGCCAGCATGACCACCGGCACCAGGCAGGTGGCCTGCATCTGGTCGCCCAGCGTGACGTGGGCCAGCACGTTGCCGCCGAACCCGAACGCGAAGGCGCCGAGCAGGGCCGCCCACGGGCCGGTCCGCAGCCCGAGCCGGCAGTACGCCCACATGCCGACGAACGCGACGGCCAGGTGGACCGCGACGACCACGTCGAGCGCGGTGGCGGTCTTGAGGAACCAGAACGGCAGGTTGCCCGGGTACAGCACGCCGTGCTGAATGTTGGCCAGGTACGGCTCACCGCCGTACGAGTCGCGCACCCAGGTCGGGAAGACGCCCTGGTGCCACAGCCGGGACATCCCGTGCCGGTCCGGGCCCATCGCGTTGACCGTGACGTCCTGGAACAACGTCTGGTTACGGTCCCGCAGGGCCGGGATGTACCAGAAGGTCAGCGCCTGCCCGAGCAGGTAGACGAGCAGGCCCTCCAGCCACAGCGGGAGCGGCCGGGGCCACCGGCGGGCCGGCGACGCGGGGTCGGCACCCGGGACCGAGCCGGGCGGCTCCGGGATCGCGGGCGACGACGGGGTCGCAGTGGCGGTCTCGGACAAGGCCCCTCCCGGCGCATCCGCCACCGTGACGGACCGGGCCTATCGTCCCGCACCCGGACACGTCCGGGCACGCCGGGTGGAATCAGCTCAGCCACGATCGCGCCGCCTTCAGCCGGCCAGCCGCCAAACGGTGAAATCGACCGGGACACCGACCGCGTGGTCGGGCCGGGCGGTGTCCGACATCTCCCAGAGCGGCAACGTCGTGAGGAACCGGCGGGCGAGCGTCAGTTTCCGTCCGGGCAGGTCGGGCCGGGTCGTCCCGGCGCCGATCACAAAGACCGGGGAGTCCGGGAACCCGTGCGCGAACTGCCCGACGTACGCGGGCCACCCGGTCCGGTCAGCGGGCAGCAACGCCGACAGCTGTCCGCGCCCGACCCAGACCGCCCCCGCGAACAGGTCGGTCGCCGAATAGCAGCACGGCTGGCGCGGCCACAGGAAGATGCCGCGGCCCGGGGCGGCCAGGGCGGCCAGCTGGCGGGTGATCGCGAAGCTGCCCCCCAGCTCGTCGTGGTGCCGCAGCGGCAGCGACGTGGTGAGGAAGAAGCCGAGCAGACCGCCCGTCACCGCGAGGGCCGGCGCGCCGACCAGCAGGCGCCCGGTCCACCGGCGGGCCCCGAGCGCCATCAGCGCCGCCCCCACCGCCACGGCCACCAGGACCAGCAGTCCCGGCAGCACGGTCGGGACGTACCGGCGTGACCACCACATGAGCTGGGTCGAGTTGCGGGTGTGCCAGGCGTAGAGGGCCAGCAGCAGGCCGGTCGGGGTGGCCACGATCCACAGCGGCGCGCTCCAGCGGCGGAGCGCGACGAGGCCGAGACCGCCCAGCGCCAGCAGGTAGGTGGGGCGGCCGATGAACCACCCGAGCCGGTCGAGCGCCTGCTCGTCGAAGGTCCGGCGCCGGCCCTGCCCGGCAAACCAGGCGTAGTCGGCGCCGAACAGCCGCGGCCGCAGAAATCCCAGCATCAGCAGACCGGCGGCCAGCGCCAGTATCACGGCGCCGGCCCGCCGCTGCGTGCGCGCGACGCCGAACCGGCCGCCCAGCGCCGGCCCGATGCGCGGCCCCCACCGCCGCGCCAGCGCGGCCCCGGCGAACATCCCGATGACGAGCGTCCCCACCGCCAGCAGGCCCGGGACGTGGTTGGCCGCCGCGTAGTGGTGGGCCGCGGCCGGCGAATAGGCCTGCCAGAGGGCGTGCGGGAGCACCAGCCCGAGCCCGAGCGCGAAGGCGGCGGACCGCCGGTCGAACCGGCCGACCGCGACCAGCCCCGCGCCCAGGGCGGCCAGCATCAGCAGCAGGACAAGGTCGTCGGCCCGGTCCAGGAAGCCGATCCCGGCCATCACCCCGGCCAGGAACGCGGCCGGCGCCCAACCGGTGGTCAGGGCGACGACCAGCCCGAGCAGCAGCCCGGCGAACCACAACTGGGCGCTGATCTCGGTCGTCGGGTACTTGGCCTGCCAGACCTCCAGCATGTTGGTGGCCAGCAGAAGGCCGGCGACACCCCCCGCGACCAGGCCGGCGGCCTCACCGCGGGGGGTCGGCCGGGCGGCGGCGACCGCCCGCCGGGTGGTCAGCGCCAGCGCGCACACCGCGAGGAGGCCGCACAGCGGAGCGGTGCTGGCCAGTCCGGTCTCGCCGCCCACTCCCGTCTCGCTGCCCAGGTCGTCCGCGGTGGCCAGCAGGGCCGGCCACAGGTGGAAGAACTGCGGGACGATCGTGTCGGTGCCGTGCCGCCACAGCCCCGGCAGCCGGGCCCCGGGCGACGCCATCTCCACCGCCCGGATGCGGGCCGGGTCGGACGCGGGATCGGTGAAGGCATAGTCGCCGGTCCGGGCGATCTCCATCGCGTGCTCGATGTAGCCACCCGGGTCCTTGTCACTCGCGCCGTAGTGGAACCCCGGGAAGAACATCACCGCCGCCAGCCCGGCCAGCAGCGCCGTGCCGGCCAGTCCGGTGCGGTCGAGCCGGACCGGTATCCGCCGCCGGCCGGTGCCCAGCCACACCGCCCCGGCCCCGAGCACCACGCCGGACAGCGCGACCACCCCGCCCAGACTGTGCGCGCCCAGGTGGGCCAGGACGAGCGACATCCAGGCGACCACCCCCAGCGTGACCACCAGGGCGCCGACCACCACCTCGGACAACCACAGCGTCGGCGGCCGGGCGGCCGGGCGGGACCGCGCCCGGCCCGGGGCGGACCGTGGATCGACGTCTGGTTCGACCCGCGCGGCGGGGACGAGGACCGCCTCGGTCCCCATCTCGGGGCTCAGGCCGGCGGGCACGTGAGGGTTCCGAGGAGATCGTCGCAGAACGACTGGCGGAGGACCTTCCAGCCCGCCGGTGTGCGGGTGAGCGCAATTACCCCGCTCGAGGTGTCCGGGACGAGATTCCCGCTCTCCTTCAATTGCCGCGACATCTCAATTCCGACCACGACCGAGGTGGGGCTGGTGAAAACCACGGGGTCGACCTTGGTGACCCTCATGGTCGAGATCGTCTCGGGTCGAACTCTGACTGCCTCGGCCATCGCGGCCCGCAACTTCTCACCGCCCGCGACCGCGGCCAGTGCGGCGTAGGGTGATGCGCCGTCAAAGGCCTGGCGAGTGGTGTCCTGGACCGCTCGGGTGGCGGCGGCGCTGTCCCGGGGACCGGCCGGCGGCGGGAAGACGGCGAGCCCGTCGGCGATGTTCAACAGCGCCGGCAGGGTTCCGTGACTGGTGCTGACGGTCAACGCGACACCGTTCTCGTTCCAGCGCACCGTCTGAAGGTCCGGGCCCACGTCGCTGGTGGTGGCGCGGAAGGCCGGCTCCCCATGCACCGTCGTCCAGACGACGACGCCCCCGCGGGCCGCGCCGGCCGCCTCCGGCTTCAGATCGGTCGCGCCGCCCCGGCTCACGGTGATCCAGTATCTCGGTTGCACCAGCGTCGGCCGCGCGCCGCCCACGAAGGACCGGGCCGGTTGCCGAGCCTCGTACGCCGCCTCGAATTCGACGTGGACCTGCGGGATCTCGGCCGCCAACGACACGCGCCGGGTGCCCGGCGGCAGCCACCCGACCGCCACCACCGGCTGGTCATCAGCCAGAACCGCGCGCATCCGGTGCAGCCCGCGGGCGGCGTGCGTCTTGACGCTGCCCGGGCTGCACCCGAGGATCGCCGCGGTCTGCCCTTCGGACAGGTCAGCGAAATAACGCAGGATCAGCACGGCCCGCTGACGGGGCGACAAAGCCCGCAAAGCAGTCAGCAGTCCATCCCGGACGGGTATCCGTTCGGCTTCGCCGGCCATTCCCCGGTCGGACGTTTCCTCCCAGGGCTCCTCCCGCGGCCGGCGCCGCCGCCACCGGCTGTTCGCGGCGTTCACCAACGCCCGACGCAGGTACGCGTCCGGATCCTCGATCCGCCGCCAGTGCCGGGAAGCCCGGAACAACACGTCCTGCAAAAGGTCCTCGCCCAGTTCGCGGTCACCGACCAGGAATATCGCGGTGCGCAGTAACGCCGCTTGACGGTCGACAACAAACCGCTCGAACGACCACCCGGGCCCCTGCCCCATGCACACTCCCTCAGCCGCCTACCCCCCCACGACGCCGCGGCCCGCCCGACCGGAGGACATATCCCCCGGAAAACTGTGATTTCGGTGCCGGTCTTCACTCAACCGAGACTGGTCACGGAAAGAGAGTATGGGAACGCAAAAAGTAACAATCCCCGACGCGCCGGTTCGCTACGTGACTTGTCACGTGCACACCGTCAATTGGCTGGATCATCGGGGCGGGGTGCGGGACCACACCGTAGCCTCGTAGCGATGGCCGGGACGGTCCGTGACGGGACACTGAGTGCAACACCTGGCGCGGCGCGCCATTCTCCGGACGGACCCCGCCACGCCGCGCGGTCGCATCCCCGGAGCTGGCCCTACATCCTCGGGCTGCTGGTCCTGGACGGGGCCGTCACGGGCTGGGTGTGGCCGACCCTGACCCGTCCGCTCTGGTACGACGAAGCCTGGCGGGCCTACCACCTGAGCATCGGCGCAGGGTGGTTCTCGGCGCTGCGGTCCGCGAACGCGCCGCTGCCGCTGGGGTGGTACGCCCTCGAACGCGGCATGATCGCGACCTTCGGCAACACCGCGTTCGTCCTGCGGCTGCCCGACATCCTGGCCCTGCCGGTCACCACCCTGCTCACCTACGCACTGGCCCGCTGGTGGCTGGGTCGGCCGGCCGCCGCGATCATCGCCGCCGCGGTGACCGTCAACGGCTCCCTGATCGTCTACGGGATGCAGCTGAAGTCCTACCTGCCCGAGGCGGCCTGCGCGGCGGCGGTTGTGCTGCTGTGGCTGCGGGCCCGGCGGGCCGCCGAGGACGGCCGGTCCCCGCTGCCCGCCCAGGCCGGGCTGCTGATCTGCGGGATCACGTCCCTGTCGGCGTTGCTGCTGCTCGCTCCGTTGCTGCTCATCGACCTGGGGGCCGCCCTCGCGGTGCTGCGCCCCGCTGGCCGGGGAGCGGGCCGCCGGACGACCCCGTGGCGCCGCGACCCGGCGGCCCGCCGCCTGCCCGGCGCGGTCGCGGTCGGGGTCGCCGCCCTGGCCCATCTGACGTTCTTCGTGCTACCCCAGAGCTACCTGACCAAGACGCCCTACTGGGCCGGGTTCTTCCTCCACCGCGCGACCGGCTGGCACCAGTTGCGCACCGCCGGAGCCGACCTGGCCAGTCGCTCGCTCACCGACGCGCTGCTGCGCCCGGACGGCCAGTACGGATCCCCGTTCGTCGGCTCGAAGCTGCTCACCCCGTCGGCCGGCTGGGTCGTGCTGGCTCTGACCATCGGTCTGGTGGTCGCCTGGTCCGCGGGCCTGGTCGGCGCGGCCCGGTCCCGGGACGGTCGGGCCCTGGTGGCCGCCATCCTGGGCGCGATCGCGCTGGTCGTCGTGGGCGGCGCGCTCAAGCAGTGGCCGGCCGGCTGGGTGCGGGCCAACCTGTTCCTGCTTCCACCGCTGTATGTGCTGGCCGGGGTGGGGGCCCGCTCGCTGGTCCGGGCGGCCCGCGCGCCGGGCGGGGCGGTCGGCACGCTGCTGGGGGTGGTGGTGACGGTGGCCGCCCTCGGGTTCGCCGGGCTGGCCGTCACCGTCGGGATCGGGCGCGTCGACGAGGTCCGGACCACCGCCCACGACCCGCTCCTGCTGGGCGACCTGAGCCAGTTGGTCGCGGTCCAGAAGGCCCAGGCCCACCCGGGTGACGTGCAGATCGTCGTCTCGTGGCGCAAGGATCTCGAGCAGTGGTACAAGCCCCAGCAGTACTACGCGTTTTACGCGGATGAGACCCGGGCGGGTACGGCGGTGACCAACAACGACACCCTGCTGCTGCCACCCGGGGGCGCCTTCGGCGATCCGATCAAGGCGTTCCTGGCCGCCCGGCCGCACGCCGGAGCGGTCTTCCTGGTCACCTACAACCTGGTGCCCGACCAGGCCCGCGACAACCTGCTCACGTTCCTGCGCGGGCAGGGCTGGTGCCCGGCGCCCGGCGCGGCCTCCTCACCGCCGCCCTGGCTGCTGACCGGTCAGCTCAACCGGCTGACCCGCTGCGCCGGCTGAGGTGGCCGGGGCCGCGGGGGGCGGCACCACGACCGGCGCGGCCGGCGGCCGGAACCAGGCCGCCACCCCCAGCACCGCCGCAGCGGCCAGCGGTCCGATCACCGAGCCCAGGTAGCGGTAGTCGAACCCGGCGGTCAGGGCCCCGATCCCGAGCACCGAGAGCCCCGCGCCGCCGGCCAACCAGAACAGCCGGGCCGGGCCGGGCCGGCGCCGCCCGGTGGCCACCGAGCGGACCGCGGCCCCCAGCCCGGCCAGCAGGCCCAGGCCGACCAGCGGCATCACCGGGTACGCGGCCCGCGAGTAGGCCGCCAACGGCCGGGCCAGCGCCGGCGTCACCCGGGTGGTCAGGTAGTACCCGTCGACGGCGTGCGGCTCATTGGGGTTCTGCGCGTTCGTGTAGCGGGCGGGCAGTTCCCAGGTGTCGGCCCGCGAGGTCTTGGCCGTCTCGTGCCGCACCGGGGAGAAGTAGCCGGCCAGGTACTCGGCCGTCGTCACGACGAGCATGCCGGGCTGGTGGATCAGCACCGCGTCGGCGAACGGCCCGGTCAGCTTCTGCCGGCCGGGCGGGATGTCCTTGTGGCCCTGCCGCAGCGGCGAGTTCGGCGGCCACAGGTAGGCGTCCGGCTGGGGCCGCTCGGAGACCGGCCGGGGGTCGCACAGCGAGCGCAGATCGGCCCGGGTCAGCCGGTCGCAGTCCGCGAACGGGGCGACCCGGCCGTACAGGAAGAACCCCGAGTGCGACGAGACGGTGAAGCCGCCGCCGTTGGCCGCGCTCCAGCCCGAGTAGGCGATCAGCGGCACGGCGGCGGCCAGGACGAACGCCGCCAACCGGCGGGGGCCGACCACCCGGACGGCCGCCAGCAGGACGACGAACGTCACGATCAACGGCCCGTACCCGACCGTCCGGACCGTCACGGCCGCCCCCAGCAGCAGGCCCGCCGCGACGCAGCCCCGCGCCGAGGGGGCGCCGGGGCCGGCCACGACGGCCAGGCCGGCCAGCACCAGCACCCCGAACAAGCTGTCGGCCAGCACGAACTGCCCGAGGTCGATGACCCACGGGGCGAGCAGCGCCGGGGCCGCCACCACCGCCGCGAGCCACGGCCGGCGCACCACCCGCAGCGCCGCCCCGTACAGCGCAGCCGCCGCGGCCATCGTCAGCAGGTGCTGGACGACGACCAGGGTGGTCAGGTGCGAACGGCCGTCGACCAGCCGCAGGAACATCGGGTAGCCCGACGGGCGCCAGTCACCGGGCCACAACCCGTTCCAGGCCTGGTTGAGGTAGGCCCCCGAGTCGCCCAGATACATCAACGCCGGGCGGTAGGCGCCGATGGCCGCCCCCCGCAGCACCATCCCGACCAGCACCAGGATCACGAAGATCCGGTGGCGGCGAGCGGTGGCTCGAACCGTAGTCCTCATCGGAAGTGATTCTCCCAGGCCGACCGTTGAGCACTCAGATCAGCGGCCTCAGTCCTGTGCGGTGGGGGGTGTTCGGGCCGGTGCGGGTGGGCTTCGTCGGGTGGGCCCGCAAAGTAGTCGCTCGGCGACACGCCAACGTGCCGGCGGAACGCGGCGGTGAACGCGCTGGGCGAGGCGAAGCCCGCCCGGCGTGCGGCGGTGGCGACCGGTGCGCCGGCGGCGAGCGCGGGCAGCGAAGCGCGTAGCCGCGCCTGACCCCGCCACCGCCCGAACGGCAGCCCGGTCTCGGCGACGAACGTCCGGCTCAGGGTCCGCACGCTGGCGCCGACCGTGTGCCCCCACTGCTCGAGCGTGCGGTTGTCGCCCGGGTCGGCCACGAGCGCTTCGGCTACCCGCCGGGCACGGGGATCGGTCGGGATCGCCACCTGCACGGCTACGGTCGAGACCGGCCGCAGCAGGTCGAAGGCCACGGCCTCGGCCCGGACGCGTTCCGGCTCGCCGAGGTCCGTATTCAGGTAGTTGACGAGACCGCGCAGCAGCGGGCCGACAGCGACCACCGTCGGCTCGGGCCATCGGATCGGACACCGAGAAGGGACGAGGTAGGGGCTACGGAGCGTGGCGGCCGTCGTTGCGCCCGTCGCGTGGGCGACGCCGGCCGGCACCCACAACGCCAGAGTGGTGGGCAGCAGCCAGGTATGCCGGCCGACCCGCACTGACACCACACCGTCGTGGGCCCAGACCAGCTGGTGAGCGTCGTGGCGGTGCCGTTCGAACCACTGCCCGCCCGCGAGCTGGAAGTCACCGACGACCACGGCGGCCGGGGCCGGCGGCGGCGGGGGCGGCGAGGCGAACGGGGCCGGGTCGTCGTCTCCGGGCCGAGGGTGGCCGTTTCGCGACACAGGATGGCAGCTTAGCGTCTGGCGGTCACCGGGCCGCCGCCCTAGCGTCGTTGTCATGATGAACCTCGCGCACCGCCGCCTGTGCAGTTCGGCCCGTTGGGCCGCGAGGGTGGAGCACGACTTGCTGCCGTGGGCGCTCGAAGGCATGGGGCTGGGCGACGACGCCCTGGAGGTCGGCCCGGGATTCGGCGCCACGACGCGTGTGCTGGCCGAACGGGTGCCGCACCTCTCGGTGATCGAGATCGACGAGGCATCCGCGCTGGGCCTGCAGCGAGACCTGGGCGACCGCGTCCGGGTCCTCCACGGCGACGCGACCCGCATCCCCGACCCCGACGGTTCGTACGACTCGGTGCTGTCGTTTACGATGCTGCACCACGTGCCGTCGCCGACCCACCAGGAGCAGGTGTTCGCCGAGGCGTTCCGCGTACTGCGCCCGGGTGGCACCTTCGCCGGCTCCGACAGCTTGGCGAGCCTCCGGTTCCGGTTTTTGCATCTGCACGACACAATGGTCATCGTCGATCCGGTCAAGCTCCCGAGCCGGCTGGCCGCCGTCGGCTTCATCGAGCCGCGGGTATCGACCTCGACCCGCAGCTTCCGCTTCAGCGCCCGGCGTCCCGCGACCGCTTAAACGGCGGCACCGCACCACGGGTCACTCTGACGCCGACGAGACGAGGCCAGATCGCACCGTCGGTGAACCTCTCGCGACCCTGACCAATTTCTCAGACACGTGCTAGTTGGGCGGCCTCCACGTTTCTCTGGCGATTGCCCAGATGTTCCGTGGCTCGCCGTCGATCTCCTCGAAGTGATTCCTGGTCAGGCGGGGGGTGCAGGACGGGTCGCGAATCGTCCATTCGCGGCGAAATTGGGAACGCTCGCCTTGCCTCCGGCAGGAACTCCGGACCGAAGGCGACGGTCCATGAACTCACGAGACCAGGCGGCCCTCGCGGGTGTACTGCTCGCCGATCTCCCGCATTCGGGCTCGCGTCGCAGGTGATGGTTCGGGCTGGAGAGCCGGCAGGTAGGCGGTCGCGTATGGAATGTCCTCACCGTCACCGACCATCTTCCAGCCTGGCTCCTGGTGCGACAGATCACTCACCTCGGCTGCGGTCCGACCATGCAGTAGTGCCACGGCGTCGGCGATGACCTGCCGCTCAGACTCTGTGAAGATTGAGCGGTCCGCCACACGCAGGGGCCTCAGCCGATCCTGGCGATATCCGAGAACCGACTCGGCGATGAGGGCCGCGTCGCCCCAGGCGATAAGCCGTTCCCGCACCGGCTTGAGACGCCGGGGCGCCGGTCCGTTCGGAAGCTTCCGGTAGGGCGTTCCGGTGATCGGTCGGCCGGTCTGCCGGACGTGAGAGAACTCGGCAAAGTACAGCACTTTGTTGAGCTTGGTCGCGCCACCGAAGCGGTCATCCGCCAGCTCTTCGGCCACAAGGAGCATGAGCTCCGCCAGCTTGTCCTCGTCGGCCTCAACCGGGATGTCGTAGCTGCCCAGGCACTCCTGCATGATCCGTTCGTAGCCGTCCACTTGACGTGCCTCCCCTGACGGACGCCGGCTCTGGGTGGGTGGCCAGTCGGTCCGTTCGTAGGTAACTCCGCGACCCTAGCCTCCGCCTCAGACCGTTTCCGTCCGCTTCGGGCTGGAGACGCTGTGATCCCACGATCCTCCACGCCGATGGCCCAAAGATCGAGCGGCGACGTCTATAGCGCACGCGTCGAGTCCGCGGCCTCGCGGGCGCAGGACGATCCGACCGGGCCCTTCGATCAGGGCCGGAACGCGCCGCCGTCGCGCGCGAACGCTGCGGCCAGGGCCGGCCGCCAGTCCCGGGGCACCCCGAGACCGGCGTCGGTCCAGGACCGCGACGACAGCACCGAATACGCCGGCCGGGGCGCCGGGCGGACGAACGCCTCGCTCGTGGTCGGGTGGACCATCGCCGGGTCCAGGCCCAGTTCCTCGACGATCGCCCGGGCGAAACCGCACCAGGTCACGTCGCCGCCCCCGGTGCGGTGGTAGATCCCGTAGGGCGCGTCCGAGACGGCCAGGTCGATGAGCGCCGGGGCCAGGTCCGCGGTCCAGGTCGGCGCGCCGCGCTGGTCGTCGACGACGCTGAGCGAATCGCGGCTGGTGGCCAGCCGGGCCATGGTCTTGACGAAGTTGTTGCCGGTCGCCCCGTAGACCCAGGCGGTCCGCACGATGTGGGAGCGCGGGCACAGCGCCCGCACGGCCTGTTCGCCGGCCAGCTTCGTACGCCCGTACGCCGTGGCCGGGTCGGTCGGGTCGTCGACCTCGTAGGGCTTGTCGGCCCGGCCGCTGAAGACGTAGTCGGTCGAGAGGTGGATCAGCGTGGCGTCGAGCGCGGCGCAGGCCGCCGCCAGGTTGGCCGGGCCCGCCGCGTTCAGGGCGTACGCACCGGCCTCATCGGTCTCGGCGCCGTCGACGTCGGTCCAGGCAGCGGCGTTGACGACCACCAGGCCGCCCTGGTCGGCCGCCGCGCGGGCCTGGTCAGCGAGCACCGCGCGGGTCCGGGATACCGAGGTGATGTCCAGCTCGGCCCGGGCCAGACCCTGGCCGACGGTCACCCGCGGGTCGGTGCCCAGCACCTGGCACAGCTCGGAGCCGACCTGACCGGCCGCTCCGGTAACCACCACCCGCACCGGGCCAGTTTCGCAGACCAGCCGCCGCGACCGGTCGGCGACCCGGGCCACCACACAGGCCCAACGGTCTTGAATCCATCGTTTCCGTTGACACCGGACGCGCAACGCGAGACGTTTCCCGCCACGGGCGCCTTCGGGTGTCCGAACCTTTTTCCAGCTCCTCCGACGGACCCCGGGGGTACAGCGCTCATGCCCGATTCGGAAACCACGACCCCGTCCACTGTTCGCACACCGGCATTCCGCTACCGGTGGCGTGCCGACCGGCCCCCGGTTCGACCCCTGGTCCGGCACCGGGCGGTGGCGGCCGCGGCCACCCTGACCGCGGTTGCGACGACAACAGCGGTCGTGGTCGCGACGACCACCGCGGTCGTGGGAATGGCCACGCCGGCCCGCGCCGATTCCCCGAACGGCAACACCAGTTTCGACTGGGGCGCCAACGATCTCGTGGGCTGCGGGGGCGACACCAGCGGCGGCTACGTGCTGGCCGCCCAGTACTACTTCTGGGGCGCGGGTTACCCGATCACCCGCCTGGACGGCACCTACGGGACCGAGACCCAGAACGCGATCAGGTTCTTCCAGGCCACCCACGGACTGAGCGCCGACGGCTGCGCCGGGCCGAGCACCTGGCGGGCCCTGCGCAGTTCCCTGACCAACAGCGCGAGCAACGGCGACTACGAATACATCAATGGGACGAGCCCGCGATTCGCGGGATTCCGCAGCCCGGCGCCGTGTGGGATCTGGCGGTCGAACATCACCGATTCCCACCCTCCGATCGCCTCGCCGGTCACCTCCCGGTCGTACTACAAGTTGGCCCGCTCGCTGACCGCGACCGCCGCATGCTGACCGACCCGGCGTGACGGACTTCGACTGGCCGAGCTTCGTGGCGCTGGTGGCCGGCCTGACCGGCCGGGATCCGGACGCGATCGAACGAGGCGCCCGGCTGGGCGACGACCTCGGGCTCGACTCGCTGCTCCGGATGGAGCTGCTCGTCGGACTGGCCGAGGCGGGCCTGGACGCGGAAACGGACGCCGCCGGCGCGGCCCGGACGGCCGGCGAACTGTTCGATGCCGCCGCCCCGTCGACCGTGACCGCCGGGGCCGTCGACGCGGTCGCGGCCGGGGTCGCGGGGCTGGCGGGCGGGCGCCGACGCGGCCCGGCCGGCGACCTGCGGGCCGCGCCGGTCGCTCCCCCGCCGGTCGTCCCGGCCGCGTTCAGCACGGCCCAGTTCGCCTTCCACGTGCCGGTCGCCGAGGACCTGGCCTACCTGTACTGGCTGGCCACCAGCGAAGGATCGGGTTGGCGGTGGCGCTACCGGGGCCGGGTGCCGACCCCGGAGGCGTTCAACGAGAGTCTGTGGACCGGGGTTCTGACCCAGTTCGTCGTCCGGCGACGCCGTTCCCAGGAGCGGCTGGGTCAGGTCGTGGTGTACGACGCCGACCACGAGAGCGGGTTCGCCTTCCTCGCCGCGGTGTTCAGCCCGCCGTTGGTGGGTTCCGGGGTGGCCGCCGGGGCCAGCGCCGCGTTCGTCCGGTACATCTTCGCCCAGTGGGCATTTCGCAAGCTCTACCTGGAGGTTCCGGAGTTCAACCTGCCGTTGATGGCCAGCGGGATCGGCGGTCCGCTCGCGGCCGAGGGTCACCTGCGCCGGCACGACTTCTCGGGCGGCCGGTACTGGGACCGGCACATCCTGGCCATCTACCGGGAGAGCGTCGCGGGCCCCGCCGACGACGGGCCGGTGCCGGGCGCGTTCTAGTCTGAAAGCCTGGGACGTCCGGCCTGGGATGTCCGGACCTTGGGAGCGCGCGATCCTCGAGCACGTCGACAGCCCGCTCGCGGACGCGGTCGCCGCGCCGCCGGACGGGCCGGCGACCGCCCGGCCCGCGCCCGGCCGGCCGGGCGCGGGCCGGGTACGGGCCGGGCGGCGGGTTCCGGCGGTGGTCTGGGCCGTCACCATCCTGCATCTCGGTCTGCTGCTGACCTATTCGTTCGTCTACCCGACCTGGACCGGCTACGACGAGGCCCAGCACGTCGACATGGTCGTCGGCCTCGAGCACGGCGACGGGTGGCCCGGCCCCGGCCACCGGATCATCGCCCAGGGGGTGGCCCGCACGTCCGACGCCTTCGACCGGGGCCGCTACGCCGATTTCTTCCTGTCCGGGGGGAAAAACCGGGGGCAGCCGCCGTTCGTCGAGATCGCGCCGACGCCGCGCGACCAGCGACAGTCCTTCGCCGCGCTGGGGGGCGACCGACCCGTGACCGACGGTCGTCTGTCCAACCAGATGGTCCAGCACCCGCCGCTGGTCTACGCGGTCGGGGCGGTGATCCTCAAGGCGGTGCCGGGCTCGTCGGGCTGGAGTTACGACGTCAGCGTCTGGGTACTGCGCCTGCTCAACATCGCGATCGTCACCCCGCTGACCCTGCTGTGCTGGGCGGCGGCGCGGCGGTTCGGACTGGCCCCGGCCCTGTGCGTGGCCGCGTCGATGGTCCCGGTGGCCGTCCCCGGCCTGACCAGGGTCGGCGCGACCTGGAACAACGACGGCATCCTGATGCTGTCGAC
>JAMFSN010000186.1 GCA_026225295.1 Frankia alni | reverse complement strand
GGTCAGGGGCCCCTCGGGTGGGCGGAGGCTCGGGGATTTGAACCCCGGATGGGCTGTAGACCCAAACCGCATTAGCAGTGCGGCGCCATAGACCGGACTAGGCGAAGCCTCCACGACGTGCCGTGGCCAGCTTAGCGGACGGCGTCGGGGCCGGTCCGGGCCAGGTCGCAGGCCGATCAGTAGCTCCGATCAGTTGGCCCCTCAGGCCCGGACGGGCGCGGCGAGGGTGCCGAGCACAGCCTCGCTGATCTCGTGGCGTCGGTCAGCGCTCAGGGCCCCGGTGCCGTCCCGGTCCCGGACGTAGAACGCGTCGACCACGTCCAGTCCGAGGGTCGCCACGACGGCGGTGCTCAGGTCGAGATCGGCGTCGGCCAGCGCGCGGACGATCCGGTAGAGCACGCCCAGACCGTCGGGAGCCCGCACCTCGATCACGGTCATGGAGCAGGTGTCGTCGAACAGCACCTGGGGCGGTGCCGGCTCGGCCCACCGCTTCACCCCCGCGTAGGCCCGCTCGCGGCCGGCGAGCCGGGCTGAGAGGTCCAGCCGGCCGGCGAGCGCGGCCGCGAGGTCGGCGCGCAACCGGTTGGCGCTGGGTGTCTCGCCGCGGCGGGCGGCCACGGCCGCCTGCTGCAGAGCCCGACCGTTCGCCCCCCGCGCGGAGGCCCGCCGGACGTTCAGCCGGTGCAGCGCCAGTACGCCGGTCGTCGCGGCCAGCAACGCCGGCTGGTCGTCCGCGACCACGACGATCTCGAACATCGAATCGTCGGGCAGCGCGTTGACCTCGACGTGCAGGGAATCCTCGACCGCGAGCAGCGTCCGCTGCCGGTCCGTGAGTTCCGGCGGGGTGCTCGGACCGTGGCCGCCGAGGGCCGCCGCGGTGCGCTCGACCAGCTCGCCGACCAGGCGGGCCTTCCACGCGCTCCAGGCCGTCGGGCCCGTGGCCGCGGAGTCGGCCCGGGTCAGCGCGTACAGAAGGGTCAGGACGCGCTCGGAACCGACCGCCCGGGCCACCGCCTCGATGGTTGCCGGGTCGTCGATGTCGCGGCGGGTGGCCGCCTCGGGCAGCAGCAGGTGGTGGCGCACCATCGCGGCCAGCACCTCGGTGTCTTCGGCGTTCAGGCCCATCCGGGGACCGATCTCGCCGACCAGCTCGATACCCACCTCGGTGTGGTCGCCGGGCCAGCCCTTGCCCAGGTCGTGCAGCAGGGCGCCGATCAGCAGCAGGTCGGGCCGGTCGACCTCGCGGGTGTAGCCGGCGGCCGCCGCGGCCGCCTCCATCAGGTGCCGGTCGACCGTGAAGCGGTGGTACGGGTTGCGCTGGGGCTTGCTGCGGACCCGCTCCCATTCCGGCAGCAGTCGGACCAGCAGGCCGACCTGGTCGAGAGCCTCCAGGACGGTCACGCAGGCCCGGCCGGTGGCCAGCAGCCCGACCAGGTCGTCCCGGGCCCCGTCCGGCCACGGGCTGGGCATCGGGGGCGCCTCGCGGGCGAGCCGCTCCAGCGCGTAGCGACCGAGCGGAATACCGGCCCGCGCGGCGGCCGCGCCGGCGCGCCGCGGCAGCACCGGGTCGGCGGCCGCCGCCGGCCCCAGCGCGAGCTGCACCTCGCCGCTCTGCTCGACGACCCCTTCGTCGAGCAGCCGCCGCTCCGGTCGCCGCCGTCGCCACCGCGACGGCGGACGGAGCGCCGCGGAGACCCGGTACCAGGTCGAGTCCAAGGTCCAGGCGATGGTCCGGCCGGCGTCGGCGACCGCGTGGGCCAGCGCCAGGGAATCGGTGTAGCCGAGGGCGTCGGCCACCGGGGTCTGCTCCTGGAGCAGCATCCGGTCGGCGCCGCCGTGGGACGACGAACGCCGCCGGACCTCGCCCCGCGCATCGAGCAGCACCCGGTAGGCGGCCAGCACGCGGCGGGACGGCGCTTCGGCCACCCACGCGGTGGCCAGGGCCCGCAGGGCGTGGACGTCGCGCAGGCCGCCGCGGGCCTCCTTGAGGTCCGGTTCGAGCAGGAAGGCGACCTCGCCGCAGCGCTCGGCGCGCTCGGCGACCATGGCCGCCAGTTCCGGCAACCGGCGGGGCGCGCGGGAGCGCCAACGCAACCGGACCTCGTCGAGCAGGGTGTCCGCGAACGCCCGGTCGCCGACGATGATGCGCGCGTCCAGCAGGCCCAGCGCGGCTTTGAGATCGGTGTCGGCGACGTCGAGGACTTCGTCGATCGTGCGCACACTGTGGTCGAGCTCGACGCCCGAATCCCACAGTGGGTACCAGATCTCCTCAGCGATCGCGCCGACGTTGCCCCGGCGACCGTCGTGGAGCAGGACCAGATCGAGGTCGGTACCCGGGGCGGGCTCGCCGCGCCCGTAACCGCCGACCGCCAGCAATGCGATGCCGGTCGGTGCGCCCGCGCCGACGCCGTTCTCCGCGCCGGCGCCGGTTTCCGCGCCCGCGCCGGTGGCGGCGGTGAACATCTTGAGCAGCGCCGCGTCGGCGGTTTCGGTCAGTGCCCGCCGAAGGGCCGGTCCGACGATTCCATCGAATCGTTCGGACCGGCCCCGCAGCGCCGCGAGTTCGGCCTTCACCGGTACCGGACTACTGGTGAGGTCGTTCCGATCCGGGAGATCCGGCCGAACTGGCGGCGGACTTCATGCGACCGGCCAGGGGAGTCGTATTCCATCGGAATGCGCCCCCCTGGCCGGTCGGACTTCACAGCTGAACTACGGAACCGTACTGATTACTACAGGGCGTCCGGACCGCGCTCGCCGGTGCGAACGCGCACCACCGTGTCGACCGGAACAACCCAGACCTTGCCGTCGCCGATCTTGCTGGTCTGAGCGGCGGTCGTGATGACCGACACCAGATCTTCGGCGGCCGCGTCGTCGACCAGAACCTCGATCTTGACCTTCGGTACGAAGTCGACCTTGTACTCCGCGCCCCGGTAAACCTCGGTGTGGCCCTTCTGGCGCCCGAAGCCCTGGACTTCCGAAATGGTCAGCCCGTGAACCCCGAAGGACTCCAGCGCCGCCTTCACGTCGTCGACCTTGAACGGCTTGATGATCGCGGTCACGAGCTTCATGCGTTTGCCTCCTCGTGCGTCGACGAGGACGAGCCCACCGACGAGACGCCACTGCCGAGCGAAACGTACTCGTAGGCGCTTTCACCGTGCATGGAGATGTCCATGCCCTCGTTCTGGTCGTCGTCGCTCATCCTCATCTTGAAGACGAAGTTGACGATGTGGGCCAGCACGAAGGAAACCACGAACGAGTAGGCGACCACCGACACCACAGCCAGCGCCTGCTTGCCCAGCAGCGTCGCGCCGCCGCCGTAGAAGATTCCGTCAAGGCCGACGGAGTTCGTGTCGACGGTGCCGAAGAAGCCGATCAGGAGCGCTCCGAGGACACCTCCGACCAGGTGGACAGCACCGACGTCGAGCGAGTCGTCGATGCCGACCTTGCCCTTGATAGCGGTGGCCAGGGCGCAGATCACGCCGGCCAGCAGGCCGACGAAGATCGACCCGACCGGTGAGACGAAACCACAGGCCGGGGTGATCGCGACCAGACCGGCAACCGCGCCGGACGCGGCACCCAGGGTGGTCGGCTTACCGTCCCGCAGCCACTCGACGAGCAGCCAACCGAGCATCGCGGACGCGGTTGCCGTGTTCGTGTTGACGAACGCGATACCCGACAGCGTGTTGGCACCGAGCGCCGAACCGGCGTTGAACCCGAACCAGCCGAACCACAGCAGGCCGGCACCGAGCAGGACGAACGGAACGTTGTGCGGCCGGAAGTTGCCGCCCGGCCAACCGCGCCGCTTGCCGAGCACCAGGGCGACGGCGATACCCGCCGCACCGGCGTTCGCGTGGACGACTGTTCCACCTGCGAAGTCTTCCGCTCCGCGCTTGAACAGCCAGCCTTCTGGTGCGAAGACCCAGTGCGCCACCGGGGCGTAAACAAGGATGGCCCACAGCGTGATGAACACCACGAACGGGCCGAACTTCCACCGGTCAGCCGTCGAACCAGTGATGAGCGCGGGAGTGATGACCGCGAACATGAGCTGGAATGCGACGAAGACGATCGGCGGAATGGTCGCTCCCAAACCGCCCGGCACCGTCTGGTTCATGTGGTTCAGCAGGGCAAAGTGGAAGTCCCCGATGTACTTGTTGCCCTTACCGAACGCCAGGCTGTAGGTGAAGCACACCCACAGCACGCTCACAAGGCCGATGCAGACGAAGTTCTGCATCAGCATGCCAAGAACGTTCTTGGCACGCACCATGCCGCCGTAGAAAAACGCCAGACCCGGCGTCATGAGCAACACGAGCGCCGAACTGGCGAGGATCCACGCGGTGTCCCCCGTGTTGAGATCACTCAATTTGACCGGCATGTCTCTCCTGTCTTTCCCCCCGCGCTTAGGCGCGGTCTCGCTTAGCCCGGTCGCGTCGGCATCCCCCGCGCCGGTCCCCTCGGCGCAAAGAGTCTGTACGATCTGTTCCCACCTGGTGTCTCTCCTGTTTCTGATATGTGAAATCGCTAAATTGGGCCGGTGGTGGCCGGAACGTCGTCACGCTGAGAGAGCACAGGTCGGGCACTCCGTCGACATCGGCGCGCTTGCGTGACTCTACAACTGCGGAGAGTTACTGTGCGACCTCGTGCCACCTATCCAGGTCGACGGGGCCCACTCGGGCGTCGCCGCGGTCAGTGGAGGCTCTCCCGATGATGAGTTCGGGCGCCGGGGGCGGGAGCGCTTCGCGCTTCCCGCCGCACTGGTCGTCATTGCTGCAACGGCTGGAAGCCTGCTGGCGGTTCCCAGCTCAACCCCCCCAGCACGGGCCGACATAACCCACGATATCGCTGACGCCCGGACGCAGCTGTCCGCATTGACGGCGAAGACGGAGGCGGCAACCGAGGCATTCAACGGAGAACAGATCCGATTCGCTCAGGCCGCCCGGGCCGATGCGACGGCCAACGCCCGGGTCCTGAAAGCGGAATCCGCACTCCGGCTTGAGGAGTCCCAACATCGCGATCTGGCCTCGGCCGCTTTCGGTCAGTCCGGGCTCGAACAACTGTCGGTCCTGCTGTCCGGGGACCCGCAGACCGCCCTGGATCGGGCCGGCACGATCGACGTGCTGGCCCGTCGGCAGCGGGTCGCGGTGCGCTCCCTGGCTCTGGCCCATCACGACCTGACCGACGCCCAGGCCGCGGCGGCGGTCGCCCTCGCGGCCGAGCGCCGCCAGACCGCCCGACTGGCCGCGCAGAAGAAGAACATCGAAGCGTCGGTCGGTCGGCAGCAGGCCCTGCTCGGCGTCCTGGTGGCCCGGCAGGCCGAACTCGTCCGGCAGGCGCAGGCGCGGGCGGCGGCCGCCCGAGCGGCCGCCGCCCGGGCCGAAGCGGCCCGGCAGGCCCGCCGGGCCGAAGCCGCCCAGGTGGCGCTGGCCAGGGAGGCGAGCCTGGCCGAGACCGCCGGGTCGACCTTCGCGGCGGCCCCGCTGATCGCGGCCCCGGCGGGGGCCCCGGTTCCCGTGGTTCACGGGTCGGGTGGAGGTGCGGCGGCGCTCCGGGCCGCGTTCGCCGAGCTCGGCAAGCCCTACGTCTGGGGTGCGGCCGGGCCGGACACGTTCGACTGCTCGGGCCTGACCCAGTGGGCCTGGGCGCGGGCCGGTGTGGCGCTCAGCCACTACACCGGCTCGCAGTGGAACGAAGGGGTCAAGGTCGCCAAGAACCAGCTCCAGCCGGGGGACCTGGTGTTCTTCGGGTCCGACCTGCACCACGTCGGGATGTACGTGGGGGCCGGCCGAATGATCGACGCGCCGCACACCGGCGCGGTGATCCGGGTCGAACCCATCTGGTGGGACCAGTACGCGGGGGCGATCAGGCCAACCGGCTGATCGCGGCGGCTCCGCCCTGCGTCCTGCTCGTCGTCGACCGGGCTCCGGCCCGGTCGACGACGGGCGACTCAGCGGCGGTCGAGATACACGAGCGCGGCGTACTGGCGGGCCACGTCGACCGGCGGGTGCCCGTCCGCGGTCGCGATCCGTACGGTGGAGCCGACGTCCCGGACGGCGATCTTGGCTCCAGGCACGATGCCCGCGTCGCGCAGTTCACGCATGGCCGTCTCGTCGGTCTGGAGCCGCTCGGAAATCCAGCCGACGGTCACCGGCGTGTCGGCGCCGGCCGTCGAGCCGGCCGCCCACAGCAGACTGACCGGCGCGCCGGGGCGGACCTGGAAGCCGTTCGGGTCGCCCGGCGGGATCGCGTTGCCGAACGGGCAGCGGTCCGGATCGCCCAGCATCTCGGTGAGCCGTGACTCGACCTCGTCGGAGATCACGTGTTCCCACCGGCAGGCCTCGTTGTGGACGAGCGGCCAGTCCAGCCCGATGACGTTGGTGAGCAGCAGTTCGGCCAGGCGATGCTTGCGCATCACGGTGGTCGCCCGGGCGAGACCCTTCTCGGTGAACTGGACGGTGCGGTCGTCGGCGATCGCGACCAGGCCGTCCCCGGCCAGGCGGGCCGTCGACTCACTGGCGGCCGGCGCGCTCACGTGCAGCCGTTCGACCAGTCGGGCGCGCAGCGGCGGAATGCCTTCTTCCCTGAGCTCGTACAGCGTCCGGAGGTACATCTCCGTGCTGTCGATGAGACCGGTCACGTCGCTCCTTCGTCGTCGACCAGGGTACGCCGGCCGCGGCCCGGCTAACCGTAGGCCACCTGCGCTGACTGCCCGCAATCAACTGCATTGCGTGAACTTTTGCTGAAGGCTTGACAGTCAAGGCTCCCTTCACCTTAGGTAAGCCTTAGTTAGAGGGACTTATTTCAACCTCAGGAGGTGCCGTGCTCCCGACTTTCGTGATCGGTTTGCGAGAGGGACTCGAGGCATCGCTGATCGTCGGCATTGTGGCCGCGTTCCTCCTCCAACAGGGTCGACGTGACGCGTTGCGTCAGGTCTGGTCCGGCGTCGTCGTGGCGCTGCTGCTGTGCGTGGCGGTCGGCGTCGGACTCGAGCTCGCCAGTCGAGACCTCCCCCAGCGCCAGCAGGAGGGACTCGAAACGGTGGTCGGGCTCATCGCGGTGATCATGGTTACTTACATGATCGTCTGGATGCGGAGCCACTCGCGGGATCTGCGCAAGGATCTCGAGAGCGCGGCCGGGGACGCGCTGGCCAGCGGGTCCGCCCGGGCGCTGGTCCTGATGGCCTTCCTCGCCGTGCTCCGCGAGGGCTTCGAGACCGTGGTGTTCCTGATCGCGGCGTTCAACGCCAGTGACTCGCCGGTCGCCGCCGGCTCCGGCGCCCTGCTCGGGGTCCTGGTCGCCGTCGTCATCGGGGCCATGATCTACCGCGGCGGAGTCAAGCTCAACCTGTCGCGGTTCTTCCGGGTCACCGGGCTGGTCCTGGTGCTCGTCGCCGCGGGGCTGCTGGCGATGGCGGCCCACACCGCGCACGAAGCCACCTGGCTGAACTTCGGTCAGACCCAGGCCCTGGATCTGACCTGGTTGGTCCGGCCCGGCACGCCGGTGGCCAGCATCCTGACCGGCGTGCTGGGGATGCAACCCCAGCCGGTGGTGATCGAGGTCGTCGTCTGGGCCGCCTACCTCGTGCCGATGGTGGCGTTCATCCTGTGGCCCCAGCGACGTCGACCGGCGCGGCCGCGCCCGGCCGAGGTCGCGTCGGGCCCGGACCCGGATCCGAATCCGGTCGGCGGACTCGGGGGTGCGCCGGCCACCGGACGGGAACGGGCCGGTCGCGGCAGCCCCGTCATCCCGGCCCGCTGACGTCCGGGTCGCCCGCTCGTCGTCCGCAACCGCGGCCACCCCGCCGGGCCCCACCGGCCCGACCAAGGTTCCGAACCACCCGATGTTTCGAACCACCAGCCGTCCACCAGCCACCGAACCGTCATTTGCCGGGCCTCCCGCCCGTCTGCCCAGTCAGGAGATCGGCCCGTGCGCCGCGCACCGTTGATGATCGTCGCCATGTCCGCCACCGCCGGCCTCACGCTTGCCGCCTGCGGATCCTCGGGCGGCGGTTCCTCGTCCGCCGCGTCCGGATCCAAAGCGACCAAGCAGACGGTCAGCGTCTCGATCACCACCGCCGGCTGCGAGCCGGACAAGACGTCTATTCCGGCCGGTCCGACCGAGTTCAAGGTCCACAACTCCGGGGCCGCCGACATCAGCGAAACCGAACTGCTCGGCGCGAACGACATCATCGCCGGCGAGAAGGAAAACGTGGTGTCGGGTTTGTCCGGTTCTTTCACTCTCAATGTGAAGCCCGGCAAGTACCAGCTTTACTGCCCGGGCGGTAAGTCGAAGGAAAAGGTGCCGTTCACGGTGACGGACAGTGCCGCCTACCGGGCCCCGGCGGTGAGCGCGGCGCAGGCGGAGCTGAACACCGCGACGGCCGGCTACGCGACCTACGTCAAGGACCAGGTCAACCAGCTCGTCACCAACACGACGGCGTTCGTGGCGGCGATCAAGGCCGGCAACCTGGCCCAGGCCAAAACGCTGTACGCGGCCCCCCGGGCCAACTACGAGCGCGTCGAGCCGGTCGCCGAGTCGTTCGGTGACCTCGACCCGGATATCGACGCCCGCATCGACGACGTCCCGGACCCGGCCCAGTGGACCGGCTTCCACCGGATCGAGAAGTCCATGTACCAGGACAACACGTTGGCCGGGATGAACCCGATCGCCGACAAGCTGTTGGTCGACGTCAAGAAGCTGCAGACCCTGACCGCCACGCTCACCTATGAGCCCGCGGCGCTCGCCAACGGGGCCACCGGCCTGCTCGACGAGACCGGCAAGACGAAGATCACCGGCGAGGAGGAGCGCTACAGCCACATCGACCTCGTCGACATGAAGGGCAACGTCGACGGCGCCGACCAGGCGTTCGTTCTGCTCCAGCCGGCGCTCAAGAAGCTCGACCCGACGTTGGAGAGCACCATCTCGACACGGTTCGCGGCCATGTACGCGGCGCTCAAGCCGTTCCAGCAGGGCAGTGGTTACGTCTCCTACGAGAAGGTTTCCCAGGCTCAGCGACGGACGCTGTCCGACACCGTGAACGCCTTGGCTGAACCGCTTTCGCAGGTTGCCGGGATCGTGGTGGGGTAGCGCCATGGATTCCTCTCGCGGGCGCCCGTCGCGCCGGTCGGCGCTGCTCGGGGCCGTGGGCCTAGCCGGCGTCGGCTCGGCCGCGGCCGCCTGCGCCGACTCGTCCGGCTCGTCCGGCTCGGCGGGCGGGTCGACGGTGGCCAGCCAGGTGGTCGCGTTCCACGGCGCCCATCAGGCCGGCATCGCCACCGACGCTCAGGACCGGCTCGCCTTCGCCTCGTTCGACATGGCCCCCGCGACGAAGGTGGCCGACCTGCGCGCGTTGATGACGACCTGGGCGGCCGCGGCGGCCCGGATGACCGCCGGCCGGGCGATCGCCGACGACGAGAGTCGTCCGCAGTCGCCGCCCGAGGACACCGGGGAGGCGGTCGGGCTGGCGGCCGGGCACCTGACGATCACGGTCGGGTTCGGCCCGACCCTGTTCGACCAGCGGTTCGGTCTGGCCGGCCGGCGACCGGCGGCGCTGGTCGACCTGCCGGCCATGCCGGGCGACAACCTGGAAGCCTCGCGCAGCGGCGGCGATCTGTGTGTGCAGGCCTGCGCCGACGATCCGCAGGTCGCCTTCCACGCCGTCCGCAACCTGCGGCGGCTGGCCCAGGGTTCGGCGGTCCTGCGCTGGTTGGAACTGGGCTTCGGCCGGACCAGTACCACCAGCCAGACGCAGGCCACGCCGCGCAACCTGATGGGCTTCAAGGACGGCACCAACAACATCAAGTCCCAGGACACCGCCACGCTCGCTCAGCACGTGTGGGTCGGGTCGGAAACCGATCAGACCTGGATGCGGGGCGGCAGCTACCTGGTCGCCCGGCGGATCCGGATGCTGCTCGAGTCGTGGGACCGGGACTACCTGGCCGACCAGCAGAACGTTTTCGGACGGGCCAAGGACACCGGCGCGCCGCTCGGGACCCGGACGGAATTCGCGACCGTGCCGCTGACCGCCAAGGACGCGCACGGCGAGCTGGTCATCGGCGCCGACGCGCACATCCGGCTCGCGGCCCCGGCCACCAACGGCGGGGTCCGGATCCTGCGGCGCGGCTACTCCTACACCGACGGGGTCGACCCGGAGACCGGTGAGCTGGATGCCGGCCTGTTCTTCCTCTGTTTTCAGCGGGATCCACGGACCGGTTTCATCCCGGTCCAGCGGCGGCTCGCCGCCCACGACGCGCTCAACGAGTACATCGAACACACCGGCAGCGCCGTCTTCGCCGTGCCCCCGGGACTGCGGGGCGACGGCGACTACTGGGGGAGCGCCCTGCTGGCCTGACCGTAGGCCTCCCGGCGTCGGCCGAGAGGCGGTTCTAGACTGGATGCCATGAGCAGCAAGACCGAGATCGCGCCGGAAGTAGCCGACAGCGACACCAGCGAGGGTGACGGCTACTCCCATTACGCGCGGCACGAGGAGATCCTGCGGGCCAACATCGAGGGCGGCCTGGTGACCGCGCTGTGCGGCTTCCGCTTCCCGCCGGTCCGCGATCCCCAGCGCTTCCCGGTGTGCCCGAAGTGCAAGGAGCTCGTGGACCTCGCCAACGAGCTGGGCTGAGCCGACCGACCGACCGCCTGACTGGGCCTGGCCACGCCGGACTCGGCCGGTCCCGGCCGGTGGCGTTTCGGCCCGGTCGCGGTGCGTGGCGCGACGACCACTTTTCTGTCGTCCCGGGGTTCGGTGGATGCTTTCGACGGTGACTTGTTGACTGTTATGGCATCGGGTGCCACTATCAACCTCGATGATACTGATTCCGGCGAAGGGTCACTGAATCATGACTGCCGAGACAGTTACCGTTGAAGCTTCCGGTGCCGATGCGCAAGGGGTATCCGACGCGCCGGTCACTCCGGCCGCCGTCGTCGAGGAACTTCTGGTTGAAGAGGTTTCCATCGACGGCATGTGCGGGGTCTATTAAGCCGCGGCCGGAAATGACCGACGTTCAGAACCCCGACGTTCAGAACCCCGACGTTCAGAACCCCGACGTACCGGCGTCGCCTTTCGATCTGGATTCGGCCTGGGTTCTGCATCCCAGTGTTTCGGTACGGCCCGAGCCTTTCGGGGCCCTTCTTTATCACTTCGGTAATCGCCGGCTGTCGTTTCTCAAGACCCGGCAACTGCTCGACGTGGTCCGCGGTCTGGACGGTGCCCCCGACGCCCGGAGCGCGTGCCAGGCCGCGGGCGTCGAGCCGGCCAACCTGCCCGCGATGGCCCGTGCGCTGGCGTCCCTGGCCGCCGGGGACACCATTCGCCCTCGATCGACGCGCCGTCAATCGACAATTCCCGCTGAGGTGGCTCCGTGACTGTCGTGCTCGAATCCGGCGCCGTCCCCCTTCCCGCCGCCTCGGCCCCGGGCCCGGCCGCTGTCGCTGGCCGCGCGCCGTCGCCGGTGAAGCTGGTCGACCAGTTCGCCCTGGGACTCGACGCTCCGATCTGTCTGACCTGGGAACTCACCTACGCCTGCAACCTGGCCTGCGTGCACTGCCTGTCGAGTTCGGGCCGCCGGGATCCGGACGAGCTGTCGACCGCCGAATGCGAGGCGGTCATCGACGAGCTGGAGCGGATGCAGGTTTTCTACGTCAACATCGGCGGCGGCGAACCGACGTCCCGGCCCGACTTCTGGCATCTGGTCGACTACGCGACGGCCCATCACGTGGGCGTGAAGTTCTCGACGAACGGCGTCCGGATCACGCCCGCCGTGGCCCGCCGGTTGGCCGGCTCGGACTACGTCGATGTGCAGATCTCGCTGGACGGCGCGACCGCGGCGGTGAACGACCGGGTCCGGGGGACCGGCTCGTACGACACCGCGCTCACCGCGATGGATAACCTGGCCGCCGCCGGGTTCACCGGCTTCAAGATTTCCGTGGTCGTCACCCGGGAAAACGTCGACCAGCTCGACGAATTCAAGGCGATTGCCGACCGGTTCAGCGCGCAGCTGCGCCTGACCCGGCTGCGCCCGTCGGGCCGCGGCGCCGACGCCTGGGACGAGCTGCACCTGCTCGCTCCCCAGCAGAAGCAGCTTTACGACTGGCTGGTCGCCAAAGGCGATCAGGTCCTCACCGGAGACTCGTTCTTCCACCTGGCGGCATTCGGGGAGGCATTGCCGGGTCTGAATTTGTGCGGCGCCGGGCGCGTCGTCTGCCTGATCGATCCGGTCGGCGACGTCTACGCCTGCCCGTTCGCCATCCACGAGTCCTTCAAGGCCGGTAGCGTCCGGGAACCGGCCGGGTTCCAGGGTGTCTGGCGGGATTCCGCGCTGTTCGCCGAGTTGCGGGCCCCTCAGAACGGGGGAGCGTGCAAGTCCTGCCACTTCTTCGATTCCTGCCGGGGCGGCTGCATGGCCGCGAAGTTCTTCACCGGGCTGCCGCTTGACGGACCCGATCCGGAGTGCGTGCGCGGGTTCGGCGAACAGGCCCTGGCGGCCGTCGACGGCCCGGCCCCCAAGCCGTCCCTGGATCATTCGCACAAGAACCCGGTCCGGGGCCAGCCCGGCGGCCCGGTCCCGATCTCCATCGGCCCCCGGCCGGTCCAGCCGCCGGCCAGCGCGCCGCCCGACCGTTCCTGTGACGAGAACCCGCTGGCCGGCTTCACTCCCTTGCCCGTCGGCCATGCCCATTGACCAGGTTCGTCTACGTACCTGGTCAGCGGTGTCGATCCAATAATCGTCGGCGTATGCTACGCAAGCGCCTCTGTAGCTCAGTGGATAGAGCGACCGCCTCCTAAGCGGTAGGCCGCAGGTCCGATTCCTGCCAGGGGCACCCACCACCTCTGACCAGCGCTCGTCGGCGATGAGCGGAAAGTCCGTCCGGATCAGCGGTGTTATTTGATCGACGAGGTCGGGCAACGACGCGGTCGCGATGCGTCAGACGATCGACCATCCGATCTCGGAGTAGGCGTGTACAGCCAGATTCCGAAAGCCTGAGATCGACCGCCACTCGACGTCCGGCCAGCGGTCCTGCACTTCTTTCGAGACTCGACTCATCACGCCGCATACAGGACCCGCTTCGGATAGGACACGATCGCGGATCACGCGCTTGACCCCGGACTTGGCACAAGGTCGACCGGCCGTCCGAGGATCGAAATAGCTCGCCGGAGAATCGCGCTGTCAGCTCTTCTCGACCAGTGCCGATTCCGCTCACGCCGAGGCAGGGTTCGAAACACCGCTGGGCGGCCTCGATCGTGGGCGCCGCGGAGCCTCGCGGGGTGTGGCCTCAAGTCGCTGGCACCGTAAGTCATAGCGAGATCGGGGAGGCGACGCCGGTCGAGGCGTCCTGACCGTCAGGGTTGGCCGGGCTGGAGGGCGATGAAGAGCCCGTCCGCGTCGGCCGTGAGGGTCGACCCGTCGTACAGCTTCCCGACCAGGAACCGCTTGCGGCCCTCCTCGCGGTCGAAGCGCGCCTCGACGCGCAGCTCGACCCCGATCGGGGTGATGTTGCGGTAGTTGACGTGCAGGTAGGCGGTCCGCGACATCGGGCGGTCGCCAGCGTGCGCGAGCCGGCCCATGAACTCGTCGAACATCAATGGAATGGCGCCCCCGTGGGCCGCGCCGAAGCCACCGAGGTAGTACCGCCCGAAGGTGACCCGACCGGCGAGGTGGCTCTCATCGGCCTCGTCGACGTGGACGACCGGAAGCAGGGCCTGCCCCCGTCCGGGGATCCCGGGCGACCGACCGGCGGCCAGGTCCATCTCGGGCACAATGTACGGCTCCAGGAGGTGGTTGAGCTGTTCCACCTCCAGGCGCGCCTGCTTGGCCACGTCGTCGGGCAGCCGCACGCTGCTCACGGTGTCCTGCAGGACCCGGAAAGCGTCGATCAACTGAGCGAACTCGGGCTCCGGGCCGAGCGCCGGCATGGTGTTTCCCCAGCTGTCCACGTTCCAACTGTGCCATCCCAGGCCATGATCGAGCCGGCCCGGCGGTTGAGGGTCGCTCGCCGGGCGGCGTCCGGCGAGGTCGGGCTCGTCGTGACCATCACGGGCCGCACGACGCATCTTCCTTCGTGACCCGGACGCCGGGGGCCGGCTGCCGGGGGATCGTCTACCGGACTTCGGTTCAGGGGATAGGGACGATCTTGTCAGGGGATCAGGACGATCTTGCCGCGGGTGTGGCGCTTCTCCAGCTCGGCGTAGGCGTCCCGGACCTGGTCGAGCGGGTAGGTGGCCGCGACGGGAACCTCGATCCGGCCGGCCGCCACCAGTTCGGCTATCTCGGCCAGGGCCTCGATGGTGGAGGCCGTTCCGCTGCCTTCCGCTTTCGTGCCGTACTCCCGGGCCGCTTCCCAGGCGATGATGGTGTTGATGCGGTCCCGGGGGACGCCGAGCTCCACCGCGAGCCGGACGTATTCCGGACCGAACAGGTCCAGGAACGCATCGACCCCGCCGGGGGCGGCCTTGCCGACCCGCTCGGCGAGACCGTCGCCATAGGCCACCGGGGTCACGCCGACCGAGGTCAGCCACCCGTGGTTGGCGGTCGACGCGATGCCCACCACCTCGGCCCCCCGGGCCTTGAGTAGTTGGACGGTCACCGAACCGACGCCGCCGGCGGCGGCCGACACCACGACCGTGTCGCCGGGTCGGACCGCGACCGCCCGGACCGACGCGTACGCGGTCACGCCGATCACGTACAACGAGCCGGCCACCGCCCAGGGCACTCCGGCCGGCTTCCGCATGAGCTGGTCGACGGGCGCGGTGACGTAGTCGGCGTGGCTGGCACGTCGATCGGTCCACCCGAGCACCTCGTCGCCGACCGCGAACCCCGTCACGCCGGCGCCGACGGCGGTGACGACCCCGGCCAGGTCGCTGCCCTCGCCGCAGGGAAACGTCGTCGGGTACAGCGCCTCGAGGGCGCCCCGCCGGATCGAGGACTCCCCGGGGTTGATTGACGCGGCCCGGACCGCGACCACAACTTCTCCGGGTTGCGCCGCCGGCACCTCGACCTGCGCGATGTACAACTCGTCGATCTCGCCGTACCGGTCGAATCGCACTGCACGAGCCATCGTGTGACCTTCTCTCCGGTTGCCGTCCGCCCGGTGATGGAACCCGCAACCTCGTCGTACCCATCCCGAGCGGAGCCACCGATCCGTCGTTCAGATCGGCCCGGGTCAGATCGGCCCGGGTCAGATCGGCCCGGGTCAGATCGGCCCGGGTCGGGTCGGCCTGGCTCGGGTCGGCCTGGCTCGGGTCGGGTCGGGCGCGACCGACGAGTTTCGGGCCGGCCCGGAGTCACACCGGTGGACCGTCCACGATCCGAAGGAGAATTCGATGACCGCCGACCTTGAACCAGCGACCCGCCGGTTGGCCGACCTGCTCGGCGGGGTCGACGACGCGATGCTCGCGGCGCCGACTCCCTGCCCCGGCTACGCCCTGGGCGACCTGATCGACCATGTCGGTGGGTTGGCCTGTGCGTTCGCCGCCGCCGGGACGAAGGCGGCCGGCGACGCCACCTCCCAGGCGCCGTCGGGGGACGCCGCCCGGCTCGGGGCGGACTGGCGGACCCGGATTCCCCACGATCTCGCGACCCTGGCCCGGGTCTGGCGCGAGCCGGCCGCCTGGAGCGGCATGACCCGGGTCGGCGGCATCGACCTGCCCGGCGAGGTGGCCGGGCTGGTCGGCCTGAACGAGGTTGTCATCCACGGTTGGGATGTGGCCCGGGCCAGCGGACAGGACTACGACGTCGACCAGGAGGCGCTGACGGCCGTGTACGACTTTCTTCGGCAGAGTGCCGGCCCGGGCCAGGACGGGGACCGGGGACCCTTCGGCCCCGCGATCTGGCTGCCGGACACGGCGCCCCCGCTCGACCGGGCGGTCGGGCTCAGCGGCCGCGATCCGGCCTGGTCGCCGACGGCCAGGCCGCTGCCCGGGACCATCCGGACCCCGACGGGCTGACCTTCGCCCGGCCTCGCCGACGGGCTCATCCCGGTCGGGCCGCGCCGGTCGGGCCACGCCGGGATCGGGGTTCCTACTTGGGCGGGGCCGGGAGGTCGACGCCGCTGTGGGTCGCCACGGCCTGGACGGCGGTGGTCAGCCAGGACAACTGCGCCTGCACGGTGCCGGTTTTGTTGTAGGTGGCTCCGATGACCTCGCCCGCGTTGGCCTGGTGGATCGCCGGGCTGACCGAGAACACCTGGCTCTGCAGCAGAGCCAGGACCTTGGCGGCGATGTCGTTCTTGTCCTGTTCGGTCACGACGTCCTCCGACGGGTTGAGAATCGCCTTCGCGCGATTGATGATCTGCGTTCGTTGGCCGGCCCGGATGGACCCGGGGCAGCTGGGATGGTTGCCCCAGGCCACGCCGCCGTCCGAGTGCAGGATGAGACCGCTCTGCCCGACCGTGTCGGTGACCCGCAGTGACCAGCCGTAGGTGCGCACGCCGTCGGCGTAGGCCTGGGCGACCGATTCGATCTGCGCGGCGGTCAGAGCCTCCGAGGGTTGGCCCTCGGTTTCGATGCTGTCGTAGGTCTGGTTGCCGGCCGACTGAGCCCAGGCCCGCACGTCAGAGGGCACGTACTGCTCGCGCTGACCGGCCTTGCCGGCCCACAGGTTCGAGCTCACCTGGGACGACGAGGTGTTGAACCAGCCGTACGGCGAACCGTTGCCGGCCTGGACATGCAGAACCAGGCCGATCGGCCTGATCGCGTCGCCGTCGGTGTTCCGGACCGGCCGGTAGGTAAAAGAGGGCACTAGGTGAGCCACCCCACGACCTCCCGGCAAGGCTCAGGGTCTGGCGGGCGCCGGTGCGCACATGGGACCAAACCGTTGCAAGGACCATAGCCGCAGGACATTAAGGGCTTGTGTGCCTGCCGGCGGTTGCCGTTGCGAACGGCCTGGGTTGTGACGGACGTCATTGGGCTTGCGGAGCGGACCAGAGCCCTTGTTACGCCTTCGGGCCGCCTGTCCCGGTCTCCATCCCCGTCCCGTCCGTCCCGGGGCGGGGATGGCGGGTGGCGGCGTCAGGCGACGCTGCGGAGTGCGATGGCGATGTCACCTGCCGGGGGGCGGTCGGATCTGACTGTGGTCTGGCCCGGTCAGCGGCGGCTATTGAGCGCGTTGACGATGACGCTCGGCGGCTGGCCACATCGGGGCTGGGATCGGCCGCGGGAACGAAGATCCACTGTCCGGGGACGCTAATGGGAGCTGCCGGCCAGGCAGCGGCTGGGATGGCCGTCGGCGGGCGCCGCTGCGCCCGCCGACGGCCGCTGACCCCGAGTGCACACCGCGGATGCGCACCGATGGCCCAGCTCGGGTCATTGGATTCGGGGAGAGGATCAGCGCCCTGATTGCGCCTTCGGGGCGTCTGTCGTCGTCTCCGTCTCGGCGTCCGGTGAGGCCGCGTCAGCCGGCGCGGCCTCGATGACCGGTTCGGCTTCCGCGACCGATGCGGTCTCCGTGGCCGGCGCGGTCTCCGTGGCCGGCGCGGCTGCCGGGCCGGACGCCGAGTGGGTCTCCGCGACCGGCTCCGCCGCAGCGGCTGGTGCGGTCTCGGTGACCGGTGCGGCGGCGGTGACCGGTGCGACCGCTTCGCCGGACTCGGCCTTGACCGGCTCGGGAGCGGCTTCGGCGCTGGGCGTTGCGGACGCGGTGTCCGCGACGGCGGACGGTTCGCTGCTGGTCGACGTCACCGGCTCGGCCGCGGGGTCGCTGCTGGTCGACGTCGCCGGCTCGGTCGCGGGGTCGGCGGTAGTCGGCGCGGCGGCGGCCGGCTCGGCCTCCGTGACCGGCTCGGACGTGGTGACCGGCTCGGACGTGGTAGTCGGGTCGGACCCGTCGACGGCCATGGCCGGGACGTTGTCGTGGCCCCCCCGGACCAGCACCACGAGCGTCACGAAGGCGGCACCGATCATGCAGGCGCCCCAGATGAAGGCGGTGACGTAGCCGTGGATCTGAGACTGGATCTTGCTGGCCGGCGAGGTTCCGTGGGAGATGAGGTAGTTGGTGACCGCCGTGGCGAACACCGTGTTCAGCAGCGCGGTGCCCAGCGATCCACCGACCTGCTGGGTGGTGTTGACCAGGGCGCTGGCCACACCGGCGTCCTGTGGGTCGACGCCGACCAGCGCCGTGCTCGACAGGGGCACGAACACGAGACCCATCCCGAGGCTGAGAACGACTTCGGGGATCAGCACATGGCTTGCGTAGCCGGTGTGCAGTCCGATCTGGGTGAGCCCCAGCAGGCCGATCGTGGCCATGAAGCTACCCAGGACCATCGGGAACTTGTTTCCGGTGCGGGGCATGATCTGGCTCGCGATTCCGGCGGAGACGATGATGCCCGCGCTGAACGGCAGGAACGCGAAGCCGGTTTTCAGCGCGCTGTAGTGCAGGGTCTGCTGGAAGTAGTAGGTCAGGAACAGGAACATCGCGAACAGGCCGGCGCCGATCAGCAATGACGCCAGGTACGAGCCGCCCCGGTTGCGTTCGAGCGGCACCCGCATCGGCAGCAGCGGCGCGTGGCTACGCAGTTCGATGACCACGAAGGCCACGAGCAGGACCGCCGCCAGTCCGAGGAACGCCAGCGTCACCCCGGAGCTCCAGCCGTCTTCCGCGGCCTTGGTGAAGCCGTAGACCAGCGACACCAGCCCGGCCGTGACGGTGATCGCGCCCGGGATGTCGTAGCTCGCGGTCCCCTCGGCCTTGCTCTCCCGCACGACCGGCACCGCCGCGGCCGCCGTCGCCAGGGCGATGGGCACATTGATCAGCAGGCACCAGCGCCAGGAGGCGTACTCGGTCAGCACCCCGCCCAGGATCAGGCCGATCGCGGCCCCACCGCCGGCGATGCCGCCGTACACCCCGAACGCCCGGGCCCGCTCCTTGCCCTCGGTGAAGGTCACCGTAATGAGCGACAGGGCCGCCGGAGCCAGCAGCGCACCGAACGCCCCCTGCAGGGCCCGGGCCGCGAACAGTAGGCCCGCGGTCGGGGCGACGCCCCCCAGGGCCGAGGCGGCCGCGAAGCCGACCAGGCCCGCGATGAAGGTCCGCTTCCGGCCGGCGTAGTCCGCGATGCGGCCGCCCAGCAGGAGTAGCCCGCCGAAGGCGAGCGTGTAGGCGGTGATGACCCACTGCCGGTTGGCGGTCGAGATGTGCAGGGCGCTCTGGGCCTTGGGGAGCGCGATGGTCACGACCGAAGCGTCCAGCACGACCATGAGCTGGGCGACCGCGATGATGCCGAGCGCGATCCACCGCTTCGGGTCCGGCTCGTCGCGCGGAACGGCGATCGGGCCGGAGCCGGCGTCGCGGTCCAGTGCGGAGGCGGTGGTATTCACGAAAATCCTCGTTCCAAGGGTGACCGTGCCACGTACTGCGAGTGGACGTTGTTCGGGCTGACCGTGCAGGTTGAACATAGGGAACGGGTCGGACAGTTTCGTCGGGCGACACCCCGGCGCCGGATCCGTCGATCGGCGACCGCGGCAGGGGTCTTCAGAGTGAGGGCCGCTGGCCGCCAGCGGACCGGACGGCACCGGCCGCCACCCCTACGTTGGCAACGGCGGATGACCAGCGGATCCTTCCCGCCCGGGGCCCTTTTTCCGAGCGGTTGTCCAAGCTCAGAGCCGCAACCCACGCGTGTCACACGGTGGTGACATCCGGCCGTGCCTACGTTGTGCTGATGTTGGTCGGACTGTCGGGGTCGTGCCTCGGCGGTGGCCGGTGACGATGACCCCGCCGCCGCAACGGCCGCTGCCGGACGAGTGGCGTCGCCAGCTCGGTCAGGTCCGCGAGAGCCGGGTGGGCGGCCCGGCCCGCCCGCCGCGGGAAGATCGGGACCGTCGGGACCAGCGCGGACGCCCGGTCACCCGGGGCGCCCCCGGGCCGGCTGACCGGTCCGCGCACCCGACCACCCGCCGCCGGGCCATCCGGGCGGCGATCGCGCTGCTGGTCGTCGTGGTGACGCTGGCCCTGGCGTTCGGTCTGCTGCTGGTGGCCACCCCGTCGGTGTCCGACGCGGCGACCCGGGTCCGTCGACGGGCCGAGCTGGCTGGGGCCCCGCTCCTGCGCGGACCCCTGCCGGCCAAGGTGGTGGACGCACTGGTCGCCACCGAGGACAGCCGGTTCTACTCGCATGCCGGGATCGATCCGCGCGGCGCGGCGCGGGGCCTGGTCGGACCGGTCTTCAGCGGCGGCGACCAGGGCGGCGCGACGCTTGATCAGCAGCTGGTGAAGATCCTCTACACCGGTGGTCGACGGTCGATCACCGATCGGGTCGAGCAGGTCGGGCTGGCCGTCAAACTCGATGCTCACTACTCGAAGGCCGAAATCCTGCGGCTCTACCTCGACTCCGTCTATTTCGGTCACGGTTACACCGGGGTCACCGCGGCGGCGTCCGGCTACTTCGGGCGGGCCGCGGCTGCCCTGACCTGGGCCCAGGCCAGCATGCTGGCCGGTCTCGTCCAGGCGCCGTCGGTCTATGACCCGCTGCGGAACCTGCCGGTCGCGCGTCACCGGCAGCAGCATGTCCTCAACCGGCTGGTCGCCGCGCACACGCTCAGCCGGGCCGAAGCGGCGGCCGCCGGGCGGGCCCCCCTCGGCCTCACCTGACCGCCGGTAGCTGTTTCGTGGTGCTGGTCACACGGGGAATCCGGGGCCGGGCGGGTAAGTTGTTCCCCGTACCTGGGCCGGGCGTGCCAGTGTCCCCGGGTCCCAAAAATTGCTGCCGCGGAAGATCGTTCGGCTGAAGCCGCGGTGAGCAGCGCGCCGTGAGGCGACCGGCGCTCGGTCCAGGTACTTCATTGACCGGCCTCACCCTCTCGTCCCACGATCATGGGTCTTCCGGTCGACGGTGGGAATTCGCGGGGAATCCACCCGGTTGTCCGACCGTTGTTAAAAGGGGGTCGGGCCGCTCGAGGTGTGCCGCGCGGCACCAGGAATGAGGTGTCGCGTGAAAGGCGACAAGGTCGAGATCGTCGTCGACGCCGGGGGTAGCACCCTGCGCTACGAAGTGGCCGCGACCCGGGCCGGCCGGCGGGTGGACATCACCCACGGCCGCGGGATCGTCGAGGTCACCGAGACGACCCGGGGCGGAACGCCGGTCCGGACCGCCCGCTTCATGTCCAGCCGGGTGTTGGCTCTGGTCGAGCATCCGGTGGACCGCCGGGGCGGGGCGCCCGGCGATGTCGAGCCGGTTCCCCTGCGGCGGGGCGCCTGAACAGCCCGCCGCCCCGGCGGGCTGGGCCGCCCGCTAACCGGCCCTCCGGTCAGGCGTTACTCCACGTGGTAGCTGACGGTCGCCGAGTACTGGTCGAAATCGTCGATGCGCATGGTGACGGTGAGGGTCCACCGACCGCCGTACGGCACCGGCACCGCGTCGGCGATGACCTCACCGGTGGCGGCCGGGACGAAGCGCACGTCGAGCGGTCCGACGCCCCGGGCAGGCAGGGTGAGAGCGCCCCCCACCTCCTCGACGGTCCGGGGCCGGCCATCCCCGTCGGTCACCAGGACGGTCATCCGTTCGACTCCGCGCCGGGTCGGGGTCACCTCGATCGAGGCCTTCAGCGGGCCGGTCACCACGGTCCGACGGAACGGCGGCGCGTAGCTGGACCGGGCAGGCGGCGCGTTGATCAGCAGGGCCGTCACGATCAGCACCGCGAGGGCGATGACCGTCTCGATCGCGACACTGAGCCGCAGCGCGCCGACACCGTCCGCCGCCCCCGACCGGCCGAAACGGATCTTTCCGCCGCCGGAGCCGCGGCCGTCGCCCCCGCCGCCGGCCGTCGCTGCTTCCGCCCGGGAGTTCCCCCGGCCGACGGCCCGGTCCGGGTCGCCGGCCCGCCGGGCGGCCGGCGCGTCCTGGGCGGCCAGTACCACCGTCCGGTACCGGCGGGCGACCCAGCGGTTGCTGGCCAACCCCACCGCCAGCATCAGCGCGACGAGCCCGATCTTGATCAGGAGGAGCTGGCCGTAGGTCGTGCCGGTCAGCGCGCCCCAGGAACGCACCTCCCGCCAGCTCTGGAAGATCCCGGTGGCCACGATCACGGTCACCGCCCCGATCGCCGTCAACGACCAGCGGGGCAGGATGCGTCGCAGCTCCGGCGCGTCCGAGCGCAGCGCGAAGCCGGCCAGCATGACGAGTCCGCCGAGCCAGACCGAAACGCCCAGCACGTGCAGGCTGAGGCTGGCCGTGGCCAGCGGGGCGAGGGACGAGGTGCCGGCGTGGCCGGACCCGGCCACCGTCGCCGCGATGACCGCCCCGATGAGGATCAGTTCGCCCAGCGCGACCTGCTCGTACCGGCTGCGGGGAACGGCCCGGCCGTCCTCGGAGATCCGGGCGGTGCCGCGGCCCCGGCCACCGGCCGGTCCCGTCGGCGCACCGGCGGCGGGTGGGTCCAGTGCCATCAACGAGTGCAGGACCGGAACCGCGACCAGCACCAGCACCAGCCGCAGCAGGGTGAGCTTCCCGTACCGGGTGTCGAGGGTCTGGGAAAGCACCGACGAGCGCAGCGCGGCGGACAGACCCAGCCCCGCGCCGTAGGGACCTTCCAGCAGCAGCAGTCCGGCGGCCCCGGCGGCGATGGCCGCCCAGCCGGTCGCGACCGTGCGTCGGGCGGCCACCCGCGCGAGCCCGCGCGGCCACAAAACCAGCAGGAAGAGTGCACCACCGAGGCCGAGCGCGATGCCGCCCTCGGTGGCGAAGCGGGCGATCCCGTCGAGGGCTCCGACGACCGTCGAGCCGGCCCGGTCGCCGACCCGGCTGGCCGCCGTCGGATCCGGCGAGACACCGAGGCCGAAGGTGAACGCCCCGGCCACCGGGTGGCTGTCGGCCGAGATCGCCCGCCAGCTCACGACGTAGGTTCCCTTGGCCAGACCGGCCCGCAGGTCGACGACGACCTGCGAGCCGCTGGTGCCCCGGTGGGTGTCGCCCCGGTCGACCCGCCGGCCGGCCGTGTCGAGCACCTGGACCGAATCGGCCGACACGGTCACCGATTCGCTGAAGCTGAGGCTCACCGCGGCGGGCGCCGTCCGGATCTCGCTGCCGGCGACCGGATCGGCCCCTTCCAGCAGTGCGTGCGCCGAGGCCGGCGCGGCCACGCCCAACACCGCCGCGGCGACCAGGGCCGCGATGGCGAGGACGCGGCGTCGGGCCCGGCGCGGCCGGTTCAGCGCGACTGCCCCCACGGTGGTGCCCCCCATTGCTCTGTGTGTGTCGAGTGCTCTGCCTGTGT